>NZ_JAJENU010000628.1:0-30480 GCF_035615495.1 Lyngbya sp. CCY1209
AACTGGAGTTTCACCCCCGCCACCGCCTTGGCAGAAGGTACGTTCAACTTGACGGCTACAGCCGCAGACGCGGCGGGAAACATCTCTGCAACATCGACAGCAACGAGCTTAATCATAGACTCCACCTCCCCTGTTGTCCCAGTTATCACCAGCGACGGTATCACCAACGACACCACCCCCGACATCACCGGCACCGCCGAAGCCGGAAGCACCGTCACTATCTTCCGAGACGAAACCTCACTCGGCACCACGATTCCCGACGCGGACGGAAACTGGAGTTTCACCCCCGCCACCGCCTTGGCAGAAGGCACTTTCAACTTGACGGCTACAGCCGCAGACGCGGCGGGGAACATCTCCGAAACTTCCACGGCGGTGAGTCTCACCGTGGATACCACTGTACCTGTCCCCTTGACGGCAACAATTGGCCAACCCGACCTGCAACCCGAACCGGATGCCGTCAGTTTTGAAGTCGAATTTAATCAGCTAGTCACCGGCCTTGACACCGGCGATTTCATCGCATCTGGCACGGCATTTTCACCGGGAATTTCACCGATAATTAACCTGTCAGCAATGACAACTCGGCGGTATTCTGTTGGTGTGGGAGGGATGAATCAACGGGGTACGGTCAACCTGGTATTCAACCCGGCTGGAAGGGTGATTTATTGGGGGGGACAAGAACAGTCTTTGGAAACCATTCCGGTGACTGTTATTGGCGAAGAATTTACTTATGAACCGCCCCTCCTGACTGTCGAACAAATTCTGGCGTTCACGCCGGAAGAAATCGCGGCAATTGCGCCGGAGGATTGGCGGGATGCACTGCAAAGTTTCACGCCGGAAACGTTGCAAACTTTGACGCAAAACTTCACGCCGCAACAGTGGCAGGCGGTGACGCCAGAACAGTGGCAAGCTTTCACCCAAAACACCACACCCGAGCAGTTGCGAACCTTTATCCCGGTGTTGAGTCCCCAGCAATTGCAAGGGGTGACACCGCAACAGTGGGGAGAAGTGACCCAAGACTTGTCATCGGCACAAACCCAAGCCTTTTTGGAAAGTTTGACCGCCGAACAACTGCAAGGGTTGACAGCGGAACAATTTACCGCCTTGATTGGAGGATTGTCTCCGGGACAGATTCAAGGTTTTGGCCCGGAACAAATTGGCAGTTTGATTGATAAATTTGCGCCGGAACAAGTTCGGATTTTGTATGAAACCTTGAGCGTCGAACAGGTGCAAGATTTGAATGCCGAACAAGTCGCCAGCTTCACCAACAGTTTGAGTTTGGCGCAGTGGCAGGCGGTGACGCCGGAGGTGTTGACAACGCTGCTGCAAAAACTCTCGCCGGAACAGTTGCAGGCAACCGCCCAAGGCTTGAGTTTGGCACAGTGGCAGGCGGTGACGCCGGAACAGATTCAAGCGCTGACTGAGGGTGTGAGCGCCGAACAGTTGCAGGGATTTTTGTCGGGTTTGACGGCGGAACAGGTGCAGGGATTTACGGCGGAACAAATTCAGGCTTTGACCGCAAATTTGTCGCCCGAATTGTTGGCGATTTTACAACCGCTGCTGCCGGTTGAAGCCGAAAATGAGATCTTTTATCAGGATTCGGCTCTGATACTACCGCCGGAGCTACTGCTACCGCCGGGGGGGCTTGGAATTGTGAGTCGTGACTTTTCTGACCGCTCAGTTGGGGTGACTTGGGATGAAGCGAGAATTAACCTGTCAGCTATTCCAACTGATAATGAGCGACCATCTGTGACGATTAACCAGGCCAACTATCAGGACGACCCTGCATTTGAAGAACCGTTGAATTTCACGGTGGCATTTAGTGAGCCGATTACTGGCTTTGATGCCAATGATGTTTTGTTGGGAGGGATGGCAGAGGCACCGACGGTGAATGTAACTCCGGTGAGTGGCCATGAAGATCGCTTTTTTACCGTTGCGGTGAGTGGGATGGTCCCAGATGAAACTGTTACGGCGACGGTGCGGGAGAATGCGGCTGAGGATGCTTCGGGAAACCAGAGTTTTGCGAGTACCAGTCAGGATAATGAGATCTTTTATGATGATGAAGTTCTCTTGGGTGGCGGAAAGGATACGGCTGTAGGCGGGATTGGCAATGACTCACTCCAGGGTAATCGGGGAATTGATAGTTTGCTTGGGGGTGTTGGAGATGATTGTCTTCGTGGGGGGAAAGACAATGATTTCGTCTTCGGTAGCCCGGGCGATGATATCGTCTTTGGAGACCGAGGAGATGACTGTCTTCATGGGGGCCAAGACAATGATTCCCTCTTCGGTGGCCTGGGCCAGGACATCCTTTATGGAGACCAAGGAAATGACTGTCTTTATGGGGGCAAAGGCAATGACTCCGTCTTCGGTGGCGAAGGAAATGATATGCTTTCTGGAGACCGAGGAAATGACTGTCTCGAAGGGGGTGTGGGAGCCGATACGTTTTCCTTTAACTTCAGTCCAGATGGTTCTTATGGGGTGGATACTATCACTGATTTTAGTTCTGCTGAAGGTGATAAAATTTACCTGGATTCAGAGGGATTTGATGTTTTGTCACCCGGCGCACTGACTGAAGGTGAGTTTGCGATAATTCCCGATTACGACCCCTGGTTGCAAGTCGTCAGTACCCCTCTTATTTACGATCCAAGTCGTGGAATTTTGTACTATAATCCAACTGTGTCTGTGGGAGATGAGACGGCTATTGCACAGGTTCAGGAGGATCTCAGCGAGACTGATTTCTGGGTGTTTTAAGTAGCCCTCACCCCCAACCCCTCTCTCAACTTTGTGGAGAGGGGAGTTGATGGATGAAAGCCCTCACCCCCAACCCCTCTCCCAATTTTGGGAGAGGGGAGCCATTCTTTCCGACTTCTGCAACACAATTCTCAGTGCGATCGCAACTGCCAAAATCATTCGCACATCCCCACATCCCCGCCTCGGGAAATGGTGAGACTTCGAGCGTTATATCAAATCCGGTTGAATGCCCGGAAAAAAAACGGGTCAGATATCGAGACCGCTTGGGAATCAATTCCCCGAGGGCGCAAGCCTTGCGCCCCTACCCGATCAAATCATCGGTCGATGATTGGGGAGGTTTAGGAGGGGATAACCGGATTTGATATTAGCTGACTGCTGATACCTGACAACTGACAGCTATAATATCACCCCGGATTGGGAACAAAATTTCCCGCCCCCATACTCGTCAACTGCTGGGGTATCAACTCCGGCGCCATCCGTTCGGGGGGGGCGATATCGGCGCCCAAGACGATGCCCTGGGTGCGATCGCTTTTCAACCCCGGAACCGCTTCGACTTCCGCTTCCGATTTGGCGTCCGGCGTCGCCTCCGGAACGTCGGGGGGCAGTTCGCTTTCCGGCAAAGGTTGTTGGGCCAGCCAAGCGAAACCACTCAGGGAACCGGCGAGGATGGCGGTGTAGCCCAAATACAGGTGGACCGAATTGAGATAAAACCCGGAATTCAATTTCACCTTGGACCAGGAAGGAACCGGGTAGCCGTCGGGGCTCGGAGTCGGCAGGGAAGCAGCCAGCGTCGGCCCGTCGAGTCCCAAAGCGTTCCCCAGGCGGCAGATGAACCCCCGCAAATAGATATCTTCCGGGAGGCGGTCCAAACATCCCGTTTCCAAGGCTTGCACGAGGCTGACGGGGACGAGGGTTTGGTGGTGCAGTTGTCGCAGGGACACAGAACAGGCTTCCCGGGCGTCTTGGAGGGTTTTCCCGAGTTGACGCAGGCGATCTTCCCGCTGCCGTTTCGCCTGTTGTGCCCGTTCGGCGGGGGTGAGTTTTTTGCGCTTTTTCTTTTTCGCCGGGGCGGGTTTCGGGGTGGGAGGGGTTGTTTCCGCCGCCGTTTCCGCTTCCGATGGGGGAGAAATTTCGCTTTTGCCCCCCGTCTCCTCGATGTCCGATTCCTCTCCGGATGTCTCCCGTACCGCCCCCACGTCAACCACGGAGGGCGGTGGGGGGGGCGGGGGTGTCGGAGAAACCGCCTCCGGTTCGGGGGTTGAATCGGGTGCGATCGCGCTTTGGGCCGCGGCCGTCCGAACCATCATTCTGTGCCGCCGAATCAACTGTTTGATCGAAAGTTGAATCGCCTCCCGCCCCACGGCTCGAACCACGATTTCCGCTTGATTTGTCCCTTCCCCCAACGTCTTTTTCAGACTTTGCAGGGCGATCCGATACACTTCGCTCTGGTGCAGTTCCGCTTCGATCTGACGCAGCAGCACCCGCACGTCTTCCGACGATATCTCTGCCGCCGTCACCCCCGCCGTACCGAAATCAACTGTGGGATTGATGTTACTCGTCATGTGTCGCTCCCGAATCCAACCTATGTGACCCATTTTTCAATCACTTTGTCCTCAGTCCGGATGCGGAGGCGGATTATCTCCTCTGGGAAGACACCGCGAATCTAATTGATAATTGACAATTGAAAATTGATAATTGGGGATTCGAGCCGGAAACCGGGTTTCTCAGCCTCCCAGGCGGATAGTCATAGAATGTTATAAGAGAGAGAATGACCGAAATCTCAACGATCAGAAATCGCCATGTCTGACTTTATCGAACCCCTGAATCTCAATGCCCACCCCCGTCTCGAAAAAGCGTTGGGTTATCGAGCCGATCGCCGCTGGGTGGCTTGGCATTGGGAACCGCAAATCAATCAGGTGATGTACGCCGACGGGGAAAGCTTGGGAACGGCTAACGTTGCGGCTTGGCAGGTTTTTTTGGAATACAAAGAAAACCGCCCCATTTTGCAGGATTACGGGTTGACGCGGACGGACGAAAATTGGTTGCTGTTGGATCGCAAGACGAGAAAATTGTATGTGGGGGATGGTAAAATCGTCCAGGGCTTGCTCGAAGAACCGGAAAGCTTGGAATTGTTGGCGGGTTTGGATGACGAAACCCATCCCCTCCGGGATCTCCGCTACGCGATCGCCCGCAATGTGAGATCGGGTCGGCGATCGCGATCGCTGCGATATTTGCTCACCTTGATTCCCGTCGGTGCGGGGACGGCACTGATCGCCGCATTGGGAATGAATACCTGGTCTTCTTTGATGCCGATTGTCGAAGGTAATTTGACGGGAAATCAACCGCCGTCGGCCCCTCCGGTTTTATTCCAAACCATCGGCGGGACGGGCAGTTCGGGGGATTGTTCCGCCTTCGTGAAACCGGCGACGGGCGATCGCGAACTGCATTTCGTGGGCGTCTACGAGGCTGACTCCCGCCACGGCATGGGCGATCGCACCACCGGAACCATCGATGTGAAAGTGGGGCGACGGGACAAGGCGATCGTGCTGGTCCTCTCCTCCTACGAACCGGTGAGATGGAACGTGATTCTCGAAGACGGCGCGACGGTGGAAAAAATCATCCTCAACGGCTACCACGATCAGGCGGTGACGGGGGTCGAGGGCATTCCCATCCAGGAGTACAGCTACGAAGAAAACGGGCAATTTCTGGGCGATTTCGTCTACCGCTGGGAAACCACCTCCCCGGCGGTCATGACCCGCTTCAGCCAAGCGGCGGGAGTCCCCCTGACCTCATTCCAGGGCTGCTACCGGGGTACGGAATTTGAAATTCGGTAGAGAAGCAGGGGGGCAGAGGAGCAGGGGGGCGGAGGGAGCAGAGGGAGCAGAGGGAGCAGAGGGAGCACACCCCACACCCCATTCCCCACACCCTACCCCCTCTTCTGCTCCACCCCGAACCCGGCCAAAAGAACGGTGTCGAGGGGTTCATTGTCGAGGGGACGCTGGTAGTTGAGGATTCTGCGGATTCGCAGGTTGGGATTGATCAAGGTGATGGAATCGACGGAAACGACCCGGGTGTAGGTGGTAGTCATCAACAGCTCCCGGGTGCGGGTGTCGAAGCGAAAATAGGCCACCATCGCCCGGGCCTCTTCGTAGGCGCGATCGCGCAAATAGTCCCCTTCGATAAACGGAAGTTCAATTTTGCGGGGTACGAATAAGATATTCAAATCTTGGGAGACCCGTTCCCCCGTTTCCGATACGGTGTTGAATGCCAGTTGGTATCCCGGCAAACCCTCGGGTTCCGCGTGGGAGAGGCGGTTGTCCTCGAGGACTTTGATTTTATTAGCCGTCTCCAGGGGGTTGATGACGAATTCCGTGTGCGATCGCTCCACTTCCTGATGGTTCAGGTAATGGTAGGTGCGTTCCGTCGTCCAGGTTCCGACACAGCAATCAAAAAAGTGCTGTAATTGAGAAATCGACATGGCAACTTAAAAAAACTTAAACTTAAATTTCGACATACTTCTTAATAATGTTCTAGCAAAATCCCCAAAAAATCTAAAATCTAAGTTAAATTCTCATGTTGACCGATCGCTGTGATTGATCTGGAGTGCTTTCCCTATAGCGTTGGCCACGAAGATGACGGGGTGTGTTTGCTCCTGCGGATGGGGCCCCACCGCATCTTACTCGAGTGCGGATTGCGGGACATTTCGCCGCTGCTGGCCGCCCCCGACTCCCCCCGGGCGGATTTGGTGGTGTGTTCCCACGCCCATGCCGACCACGTGCGCGGATTGTTGCCCCTGCACCGCGCCCTTCCCGACCTCCCCATCTACGCCAGCGAAGTCACCGCCCAACTGCTGCCCCTCAACTGGCCGGAGGCGCTGAAACGGGGTGAAATTCCGCCATTTTGTCAGCCCCTGCCCCTGCGATCGGAAGTCGCGCTCCAGGACGGACTCACCGTCACCCTCTTCCCCGCCGGGCACCTGCCCGGCGCGACCTGTATTTTGCTGACTTACACTTCCCCCCACCGCACCTACAAACTGTTCTATACGGGGGATTTTTTCCTCTCTAACTCCCGGTTAGTGGAGGGACTGCCGCTGGGGGAACTGCGGGGACTGCGGCCGGACGTGCTGATTGCGGAGGGCAGTTACGGGACGGCCCGCCACCCCCACCGTCGCCAACTGGAAAACCAACTGGCCGAACGCATCTACCGGGCGATCGCCTCGGGCCAGTCCGTCCTGCTCCCCACCCCCGCCCTGGGGTTGGGTCAGGAACTGCTGATGCTGCTGCGCTCCCACCACTATTTCACGGGCCGGGATATCGATGTTTGGGTCGATGGCATGGTCGCCCTGGGGTGCGATATTTACCTGGAACTGCTGCCCCACTTCCCCGCCAGCATCCAAAACTTCGCCCAGCACCAACCCCTGTTTTGGGACGACCGCATCCGGCCCCGGGTGCGTCGCCTGTCCCCAGAACTGCTGCCCGAACTAGACCGGGAGCCCTGTATCTTGATCGTGGATACCGGGGCGGACATCGAACCCTACATCAGCCACCGACCGGGGTATTGGAGTCTGTTCCTGCCCGAACCCCCCGGCAGTAGCGCCGACGTCCCCCCCATCGCCCGCTCCGAAGCGATCGCGGTGGAAACCTATTTCCTCACCGAACATTGCGACGCCCCCGGCACGACCCAACTGATCCACAACCTGCGGCCCCAGCACGTCATTTTCGTCCACGGTTCGCCGACCTACCTGGCCGACCTGACCAACTTGGACGAACTGCGGAACCGCTACCAACTGCACTACCCCGCCGCCGGAGTCGAAGTCCCGCTGCCCATCGGGGAAACCTTCCTGCAACCCACCCTCCCGGAAACCCACTACCAGGGGGAGCTCACGGAGTCGAGTACGGAGGTGAACGTCACCCTGCCGAACGCACTCTCCCGGGACCCACGCTGGTCCACCTTCGGGGACACGGGGATAGTGGAGGCGCGGTGGCAGGGGGAAGAGTTGGTGTTGCGGGGAATTTCCCAGCGGGAATTTCTCGCCCGGGGGAGCGATCGCGCCATTCCCCCGGACTTGGACTGCTGTGGCAACTGCCAATTTTACCGGGGACAGCGCTGCTGGAACCCGGTTTCGGCGCTGTACGGATTCAAAGTCACCCCCGAGGGCTACTGTCCCGTCTTCGAGGCGATCGACCGCCCTTGATCGGGCGCGAGAAAATGAATGAACAACGATCAACGATCAATTTATTCGCGGTCGTAGTCCGAGGGGTTGCGAAGTTGTTCAGCTTCCGGACAGTCCTCGGCGATCTGCCAGTCGAAATCCCCCCGGGGAACCGAAGCGAGTTTTTGGCTGATGGAGCCGATGCTCTCCAAGCGCACCATCTCTTCCCAAGATGACACTTCGTCATCTTCCTCCGTCTCGTAGCGCAGCGTAACCAAATCTCCTTCGATATCAAGAATCCGAGCCCTTTCGATCCACCGTTGTTGGTCCCGCAAAAAGATGCAGACTTCGCGGCCATCACAACACAGTTGATAGATCTTGCGATGTAGCATTTTTAACTTAATCCTGAGAAGTTCGCTGGCTGTTGAAAGTTGCCTGCTGAAAGGCCGGGGGCCGGCGGATGAATTCATCGCCGAGCCACTTCAATTGTAGCCGATCGCAGCGCCAAACTTTCCGTTCTTTATAGCGTATTATGCGGGATTCCCACAAATGCTCTGGCCCGAGGGGGAAGAAATGGGACGGCGCCCGATTTTCGCCGGCCTTCGGCATCCAGGGGGCGAGGGGGGCGTGATAAACTTTGGATTTGAAAAATCGTCGAAACTTGATCGATGGTCGAAACTGCTGTCATCAAGATTTCAGCGAGATGGGGGAGGCGATCGCTCCCCCGGGCGAGAATCCGGGGCCCAAAACCGTCTCGTCCGACCGGAAATGTCCGCGATCGCCTCCAATTCTGATTAGGGGGAAGCAGATTTCAACTATGGTTTACGCACAAAATTTATCTCGACCGACCCTTTTCGACCTGGCCCGGGCCGGGGACTTTCGGGCGCTCGGCCATTTGATCGACAGCTATCTGGCCCCGGAGGGCATCCGAGCCCGGGTGTTCCCCGACCGCAACGGGTGCCTGCAAGTGCTCGTGGAGTTCCGGCAGGAACCCATCGCCGAGCGCCTCGTCAAGCACATCTGCCACCTGCTCTGGAAACTCAACTCCCCCCGGGTGGAAGGGGTGAAAATCGCCGGCCGGTTTGCCGGCCAGCCGCAGATCCTCTGGAACCGCTCCGTCCGCATCGTCACCCCGGCGACCCGCTCCCGCCGCCGGACGCGGAACCTCCTTTCCCCCGAGCGCATCAACTTCCAAACCCTCCGCACCCTGTTGATGGTGGGGTCGGCGGTTGCGTCTTTCATCATCGGATGTTGGGTGAGTTACTACGAGGTGATGGGAAGCCAAGTCGTGGCCCCCTCCCCGGCCGGACGGCGACAGGCCAGCGAAGCGGTCGTCACGGCCGCGCCGCCGAAACGCACCGATACGGTGCGGGCGGCTTTGGAAACCGTGCCGGTGGTCAAACACACCGCCCTGCTGAACCCCGACGATCCCACCGTCACCCTAATGTTCGGCGGCGACGTCACCCTGGCTAACTCCTTCGCGGACAAAGTGGGGGACGATTACGCCTGGGCCTTCGCGGAGTTGGACGAATATCGGGAGGCCGACGTGGCGATGGTAAACTTGGAAAATCCCCTGACGCGATCGACCCTGATTCGCCCCAACAAACAATTTAATTTCAAGGCCGATCCGCAGGCGGTTCAGGTATTGACAGAAGGCGGGATCGATCTGGTCAATTTGGCAAACAATCATACGATGGACTACGAAGAACCGGGACTGGTAGAAACCCTGGAAACCTTGCAAGAGGCCGGCATCCACGCGATCGGGGCGGGCCGCGACATCGTGGAGGCTCGGAGGCCGGAAATTTTGGAAGTCAAGGGCCAGCGTATCGCCTATTTCGGCTACTACGACGCCGATTTCCACGCCGCCACCGAGGAGCAAGCCGGGACCAACCCCCGCCACGACGAACGGGTCGCCGCCGACATCCGCGCCGTCCGCGACCAGGTGGACTGGGTGGTGGTCAACTATCACTGGGGCGTGGAGTTGGCCGAATATCCGGGAGATTGGCAAATCGATCTGGCTCGCTATACGATTGACCAAGGAGCTGATGTCGTCGTCGGACACCATCCCCACGTCCTTCAGGGTGCAGAAATTTACAAGGGCCGGCCGATCGTCTATTCCTTGGGAAATTTTATTTTCGGGGGCAACAGCCGCAACGATTACGATACCGCGATTTTGAAGGTTTCGCTCAAGCAGAATCGAAAAATGAAAGTCGAATTCCTGCCCGTCGAGGTGCGGGATTATCAAGCCCAAGTGGTTCGCGGGAACAAGGGGGAGGAAATTTTGCGGAATGTGGAGCGACTCTCCCGCATTTTCGACCGGCCGATGGATGCGGCTGTGGTGTTGAAGCCTCGGTCGGACGGGGGGACAGCCGAACCGGTGCTGCCGGATTTGTCCGCCCCGGAATCGTCGGCGGCGACTTCTCCGACGGAACCCGACGATTTGGAACCGTTTATCAAAACCCCCTTTATCAAGGAACCGTTCATTTCGACGCCTCAACCGGAATCGAGTTCGTCGTCGCAAAGTTACAATGGGTTTAATTCCGCAATTTCCTTTGATGTTGCGATCCCCCCTCGGAATCGCACCGGGGAACGTCAGCCGGCCGGAACGGAAATCGAAGCCCGATTTTCGTCCGCGACGGCTCGCCATGTTTCGGGAATTCATCTTCCCCCCCTGGCTCCCGGGTTCTGAGTCATTCCCGACCCCCCCGAACCCGTCGAAATCGATCTCCGCCATCCCTGTCGTTTGACCGCCGAACCATTCCTAGGAAAGAGTAAATCACCGTGTTTGCGATCGCACTCAACCAAAAACAATACAAAACCTACACGCTGTTTGACCACGGTGCCGAGTCCCGCCTGGAAGTCGTCCCGGAGCGGGGCGGCTTGATTACTCGGTGGTCCGTCAAAGGCGAAGAACTCCTCTACATGGATGACGAGCGGTTTGCCGACCCGAGTCTGACGGTGCGGGGGGGAATTCCGATTTTGTTCCCCATCTGCGGGAATTTGCCGGAGAACACCTACACTTACCAGGAGCGACAATATACGCTCAAACAGCACGGCTTCGCCCGCAATTTGCCCTGGACAGTGCGGAACCAGGGGCGGACTGACGGGGCGTCGATCACGTTGGGGTTGACGAGTAATGCTGAAACGCGATCGCTCTATCCCTTCGACTTCGAGTTGGAGTTCACCTACACCCTGAAGGGCAACGGGTTGGAAATTTTTCAGCGTTTCACGAATTTGTGCGGCACGATGGACGGCCTCCCCCCCCAGTCGATGCCCTTCTCGGCCGGGTTGCACCCCTACTTCCTAGCCCAAGATAAGGGCCGGCTCCACTTTGAAATCGCGGCGATGCAGTATTGGGACCAGCAAACCCAGAAACTTCACGATTTTCGCGGCCGCTTCGACCCCGACATTCCCGAAATCGACGCCATCTTCGGGCCGCTGACCGGTTTGGGGGCGACCCTGACGGATCGGAGCCGCAACGTGCGAGTGTCCCTGAGCTACAGCGCGGCTTACTCCCGGGTGGTGTTCTGGAGCGTCCGGGGGAAGGAGTACGTCTGTCTCGAACCTTGGACGGCTCCGAGGAACGCCCTCAACACCGGAGAACTGCTGACGCACCTGAAGCCCGGGGCGAGTTGCGAGATGGTGGTCTACCTGACGGCAACTTTTTTATAAAAAAGGCTTGACCATCCCAAAATGCAGTGCTATTATAAAAAACTGTGTGAGAGATCGCACTGAATTGGGTCGCTAACTCAATGGTAGAGTACTCGGCTTTTAACCGATTAGTTCCGGGTTCGAGTCCCGGGCGACCCATTGACTTTGGCAGGATAAGAACTTAAAGGGAAAGCGGGTGACCGGACTCGAACCGGCGACGTTCAGCTTGGGAAGCTGACATTCTACCACTGAATTACACCCGCAACAGATCCCAGCCTAGAATCTGAGCAATCTTAATCATATCACCTCGGCATCGAAAAATCAAGAGTAAGGTTCGCCAAACAGCATCACCGAACAAGTCAAGTTTTGGATCATCTCCGTCGTCACGTCGCTGACGGCCAGTCCCCCCGCCGTGCGACGGCGCATCGATCGCAGCACGACCATATCAAAGTCCCGGGACACCTGTAGGAGGGCTGCGGCGACATCATCTGCGGCGACAATTTGAATCTGGCACTGCACCTGGAGCTCCGACTGGGCGACGATTCGCGACAACTCCGACTCGAACTCCTTCACCTGTTCCTGACTCGTGCGGCGATCGCACACGTGCAGCAACATCACCTGGGCCCCATTGGTGTCGGCGAACAGTTGGGCGAAGCGCACCGTCCGGAGCGCCTGGGGGGTCAAATTTTTCACCGGAACCAAAATCCGGTGGATGTTGCTCGGTTCCTCCAGCAGCTTCAAAACCGCAACGGGACAGTGAGACGCCCAAAACACGCTGTCGATCAGGCTTCCGAACAGTCGCGCCCGCAGGGTGGTGGTGGAACTCCAGCCCATCACGATCAGACTCGCCCCCCATTCTCGCGCCGTCCGGCTAATGCCCTCGGCGATATCGTCGTCGATGCGGAGTCGGGTTTCGGCTTCGACTTCAAACTCCTTCGTCACCTCCAACGCCCGTTCCAGGAGGCGATCGCTCTGTCGCAAACTCATCTCTAACTGGGGTTCGTCCATGCGAATGCGAGCCGGAGCCACGCTGAGGGGAAGCACCCGACCCGACTCGTGGCGGGCCAGCAACGACGCCATTTCGATCAAATAGGAGATCGACAGAGGGTTCGAGACGGCGACCAAAACCGTCAATTTTTGGGACGGATTTTCTACCCCGATATCGGAGTGAGTCGAGGAGGGAAGCCAATCCTCCGCCCCCGCATCAAAATCGGCTTTGGGGATGGATAATTGACCGCCAAATCGGGCGGTCAGCACCGGTCCCAAAAGCGATGTCACCAACATCAAAACGATGACGCTGTTAAAAACTTCGGTGGAAATGAGTCCCACATTCAAGGCAGCCAAAGCGGCGGCCAGGGTTGCCGCCACCTGGGGAATTGACAGGGACCACATCGTTAACGTTTGGTTCCAACTGTAGCGGAACAGCAGTTTCATCGCCGTCGCGGCTACCAATTTACTGGCAAGTAAACCCAGGACAATTCCCGCCGTCAGGGCGAGCCCCCCCGTCAAACTTTGCACGAAGGCGGGCAGGTCGATGAGCAATCCCATACCCACAAAGAAAAAGGGAATGAACAGGGTGCTGCCCACGAATTCCACCTTTTCTTCAACCGGACTGTGGCCGATGACGTCGTTGACAGCCAGACCCGCCAAAAACGCGCCGACAATTTGATCGACGTTGATAATTTGGGAGCCGACCGCTGCCAAAAAAACAGCCAACAGGACGAACAAAAATTGGTTGCTTTCTTCGTCCCCGGTGCGGCGAAAATATTCCTTTCCGGCCCAGTCCAAACCGAACAAAACGATCGCGGAATAGATCGCCAGCGCCCCCAACTGGACGACCAGAGTCATTGCCGAAAAGTCGCCCCCGTGGATGGAAACGCAGATCGCCAATACCAACAGCGCGGCGATATCGGTGAAAATTGTCGCGCCGATGGTGACGACGACGGCCTCGTTAGAAACCACCCCCAACCGCGCCGCGATCGGGTATCCGAGGAGGGTGTGGGAAGCTAGTAAAGAACCGATCAAAACGGACGTATTGAGGCTGTAACCCATCGTTAATCCGACCGATGCCCCTACAATTAAGGGGAGTCCGAAGGTCATAATTCCGAAGGTCAGGGAACGATTTCGTTTGCGTCGAAATTCTTCTAGGTCGATTTCCAAACCGGCGACGAACATCAGGTAAATTTTTCCGATATCCGAGAGCAATTTCATGATTTCGGAGTCGGGTTCGAGGAGTTGCAATCCCCCCGGACCCAAGATGACTCCAGCCACCAACAACCCCACCAGTCCCGGCAGTCGCAGACGCTCGAAAATGGGGGGGATTGTCAAACTGACCAGGATCAGAATGGTAAACGGGACGATCGGAGTGTCGGGAAGCAAACTGAAAAAATGTTCCATATTTTCGGGTTGTTATCGGCTCGAAAATCGGCTGTCGCGATCGCAATTTTATCGATCGCAATCGGCGAAATTGACTCCCCTCAGTTTACAGGGTTTTGTTCAAATGTCATGTTCCCCGAGGCGGGGAATCCCAATCAGGTCGCGCCCAGTTTCACCAGGGCATCTTCCGCCGCCCGCTTTTCGGCGTCCTGTTTGCGCCGCCCCCGTCCGACCCCGTAAATGCGATCGCCCACCCGCACCTCGGCTACGAATTCCTTGGCGTGGTCGGGTCCGGATTCCCCCACAATGTGGTATCTGGGAATTGCTCCCAATTCCGCCAAAGACCACTGCTGAAAGCGATTTTTTGAGTCGAGCAAATGGGCGGGTTGGCGATCGCCCGTCGCGGAAACGGAGGCGATAATTTCATCGGCGATCGCGCCAAATAAAGGGGTGATAAATTCCCGCACCGCCTCAATTCCGGCATCCAAATAATAGGCCCCGATGTAGGCTTCAAAGGTGTCGCTCAACAGGGCCGGATTCTCTCGTCCCCCCTCCAACAGCGCCCCCTTTCCCAGCCGCATTTGTTCCCCCAGCCCGAATTGCATCGCCAGCCACGCCAATTGGGTTTCGTCCACCAAAGCCGACCGCAGCCCGGTCATTTGGGCTTCGCTGAGGGGTTCGGGAACCGATTTTTTGTACAGGAGTTCCCCCACCAAAAAGCCCAAAACGGCATCCCCCAAAAACTCCAACCGCTCGTTATTTTCTCCCGCGTTCGGGTGTTCGTTGACGTAGGAGCGATGGGCGAGGGCGCGGTGCCTCAGTTGGGGGTTTTGAATGGGGGGGAGTTGAGATGGAGATGACATCGGCGGGGTTGATTTTGGGCGATCGCTCGAAAGGGTCGAGACTCCCCCATTTTACAACGGTTTGATAAAATCGCCGGACTTCAGAATTTGTTGGTGATCCAAACCGCCTGGTAGGGTTCCAAGATTAACTTAGAGTAAATGTCGGTGATGGTGCGATCGCCGATCAGGTCGAACCAGGGATCGACGCAGATGAGATTCACGTCGGACAGGTTGAGTTGCTGGGGGCGATCGCTCAAATTAAAAATACAGAAAAGGCTCTGATCTCGGTTCATACTCTGCCGCCAAAATCCGAACAGCGATCGCTTCAGATGCAAAGTGTACTGCGTCGCATTGGGATGAAATGCGGGTTGACGACGGCGGATCTGAATGCGCCGGCAGAGTTCCTGAAAAACGATCGCCCGGTCCGAATGGGGGTTTTCCAAATCCCGTTCCAATGCCTCCAAATTCCACTGGTGGCGGTTGATCGCCCGATTGATTCCCCGCCGTTCCAACCGCTCGTAATCATTGCTGGTTGCCAACAAACTGTGAATGTAAAAAGCGGGAATCCCTTCCAAAGACATCATCAGCGTTTGGGAGCAGATAAACCGCTGCACCTGCCATTTATCTTCCCCCTTGACCGTGCCTTTCATGGCATCGAATAGGGAAATATTAATTTCGTAGGGACTCTCGCTCCCGTCCGGCTGTTTCCTCATGCTAATTTTGCCCCCAAATTTCTGCATGGTCGCCAACAAACTGTTATATTCTTCATCCGTCAGCAGCCCTTCCGCCGGACGCAATCCGATGCCGTCGTGGGAGGCGGTAAAGTTGAAATAGGCGCACCCGACGGGGGCGGGCGGCATACTCATCATCCAGGTCTTCAAGTGGTCGGATTTCCCCTGCAACATGGCGTTCAGCAGCAGCGGTGGCAGGCTGAAATTGTAGATCATGTGCGCCTCGTTGCGGTTGCCGAAATAGCTGAGATTTTCGCGGTTGGGAACGTTGGTTTCGGTGATCAACGCGACTTCCGGATCGATCATCTGCAACAGTTCCCGGATCAGTTTGATGATGGCGTGGGTTTGGGGCAGGTGAATGCAGGGGGTTCCGAGTTCTTTCCACAAAAAGCCGACGGCATCCAGGCGGATATATTTTCCCCCGATTTCTACTACATAAAACAGGATGATTTTGATATATTCGATCAAAACGTCCGGGTTGGCGAAGTTGACATCGACCTGATCTTCGCTGAAGGTCGCCCAAACGTATTTTTCGCCCTCCACCGTTTCCACTTTCACCAACAGGGGGCTGCTGCGGGGCCGGACGACTTCGGAAACGTCGGTATTCGGATCGATGGAAATAAAATAGTCCCGACCCGGTTTTTTGCAGGCTTTAAATTGTTGAAACCAGGAATGCTGGCTGGAGACGTGATTGAGAACCAAATCGACCATGAAGTTGAACTTGCCGGCGATACTTTTGACGTGGTTCCAATCCCCCAATTCGGGTTTGACGGTCAGATAATCGATCACCGCAAATCCGTCGTCGGAACTGTAGGGAAAGAAGGGGAGAATGTGGACTCCGGTGATGGTATCTTTGAGGCGGGTTTCCAGGAACCGATCCAAAACGGCGAGAGGTTTTTCGTCGGGATTGTCGCTGCAAATCGTATCCCCGTAGGTGATCAAGGTGACGTTATTTTCAGTCCACTTATTGAGATTTTCATGGGTTTGGGGAGAAATATGTTCCCGAATGATATCAAATAATTTTTCTGATAAATAAGAAGTCGTCGGTTCGTCGTAGACAATTTCCAGCAAGGGTTGAATGCGGCGACAAAAATATTCGTACTCAGTCTGAAATTGAGCAACGGTCATATTGCTTCCTCTCTGCGTCTAGATTTTCGCCCAATTGGATCGGTTCCAAAGGTCTTTCTTTGTTATAGCAAAAACCCATCGAAGCGATCGCACAAAAGTTAAGAAAACTTGAAATTTTTAAATCGTTCGGTCATCGAAGTTATGATCGATATGGGGGATGTAAATTCCCCGCGTTTTGGGATTTGAGGATTGAGAAAAAAACTCCTTTGTCCGGTAAAAGATGGAAATTTTGCGGGACTCCTTGAGAACCGTTCAATACAAGTAAAGATTTGTCAACAACCCCCGGGCCTGCGATCGCACTTTCGCCGAAGAACCGAAGGCGAGAAGTCCTTTGTGGTAAGGGAATGGGCTGTTTGGGCCGGACATCATCCGATGCGCCCCGACTGCAGCGAACCCCCGCACCCCGTACCCCCAGCCTAACCGATTTTAGCAAAAGCGTCCAGAGACGGAAGTCGTCCCCGGGGGCGGGGGGTGCGATCGCGGTATCGGTTCGGCGAATTGTCTACTTTTAGGTTGAGTTTTATGTTCCATCAATTTGAATGGCGAAAAGCGATAACGTTCTGTCTCGCAATTTTGCTCGGTTTTTGGGGTTTATTTCAGCCCTCTGCGTTGGCCGACAACAGGTCCGTCGAGGTCTTGTTTTTCCACAGCAAGACCTGCCCCCACTGCATCAAAGAAAAAGCCCTTCTGGAGTACATCGATGCCAACAATAAAACGGTCAAATTGACCGAGGTTGAGGTCGATGAACAGCCCGAAAAATGGGAACAGTTTCTCCGAGAAAATAATGTCAACACCGGGGCCGTTCCCCGCACCCTCATCGGGGACAAATCCTTTATCGGCTTCACCGAAGAAGAAGGGGAACTGGAATACAATCCAGTTTACAAAGCTTACATCGGATATCAAAACCAAATTGTGGCGGCGATCGAGGCGGAGTTAGGCACTGCGATAAACATCCCCGGGCGGGCGATCGCGGAAGAATCCGAAGCGGCTGTTTTCCCCGGAATTCCCAGTTGGATATTCCTGCTGCTGCCGATTTTCTATGCCCTCACCTATCCGATCTTCAACATTTCCGAGCGTCCGGTAGCCACGGGACGGCTGTGGGTGGGAGGATTGATGGGAACGGCGGTGGTGGGTCTGTTTTTGGCGATCGTTTTGACCCCGGATGTCGCCATCAAAGAATTCGCCCAAAATCTCCCCTTTCCCCTCTTTGTTTTTACCGTCGCTTTAGCCGACGGTTTCAACCCCTGCGCGTTTACCGTCCTGATCATTTTACTCTCCCTTTTGACCTACACCAAAAGCCGGCGCGACATGGCGATCGTGGGTTCCACCTTCGTGCTGACATCGGCTGTGATGTACTTTATTTTCATCATGGCAATGGTATTGGTGGGGTCAATTTTCCTGGAGAGATACGGTCAAATCGTTTTGGTCATTTTGGGGACACTGATTACTATCGCGGGGGCGATCAACATCAAAGATTTCTTCTGGTTCAAAAAATCGGTTTCCCTGTCCCTTTCCAAAGAACAGCAACTCGAAGTCACCCAAAAAGCGCGGCGGATCGTCAACCAACTGCAGACGGCACAACGCGATCGCGGCAAATTTGCGGCCGCCATCTTGGCGACGGTGCTGCTGGCAATTTTCGTGAACATTATCGAGTTGGGATGTACGGCGATCCTGCCGACGGTTTACATGGCGACCCTCGTCAACTCCTGCCAGACCGATGCCCTATTTTGCTATAGTGTCTGGACCGCATTTTATGCCGCCATCTACATCCTACCCCTGCTGGCGATTCTGTTCAGTTTTATCTACTCTTTTTCGTCCTATCGCCTGAAGGAAGAACAGGGCCGGTTTCTGAAGCTATTCGCGGGGGCGTTTATGGTCTTCTTCGGATTGATCATGATCGCCAAACCGGAATTGCTGGTGTTGGGCTAATCAATAATTGATAATTGATAATTGATAATTGTCAATTTTTCTTGCCGACTCCCCAATTCGGGTGACGGGGAACTTTTGACTTTCCCCACCGAGCACCGAGCACCGAGCACACCCCACCCCCCATCAATACACGACCGTACAAAACAGGAATTGCATTTGATCCCCGAGTTGGGTTTCCAATTCGTCCAGGGAGGCGGCATCGGCAACCAATTCTCCCCGCCGCAGAGCCACCCACCGGCCCCGGTAAGTGCTGCGATGTTGCAGGACCCAATTCAAATTGAGGGACATTTCCGGGTTGGGGGGCAATTCGTGAAACGCCAACGTCTTCGAGGCAAAAACCCGGGCGTACCGCCGAATTTTCTCGGAGTTCGGATAAGATTCAAACGCCTCAAACGCCAGGTCGGTGGCATGGCGGAAATTGTCCTGCCGGACGGCCCGATCGATCGCGCGGATGTAGTCCTCGGGGGAGCGATTCATGAGAGGTCACAGGTCGAGAGTTTGTGGATTGATAGCGATCGGCAGTCGGCTTTGGGCGATCGGCAAAGGTTGACCGTTCACGATTGGGAGGTTCCGGGAATTTCAGATGTCCCGATCGCTCCGGCGACTGCTGCAACTATCTAGATCTTATCTCTCCCTCATCCGGTTCGGCGCCGATCGCATCAGAACTCAACTCAGCCAGCAAATCCGGACGGCGTGAGCGGGTGCGCCGGAGTTGCTGTTCCCGCCGCCAGCGATCGATTTCCCCGTGGTTGCCGGAGAGCAAGACATCCGGCACCCGCATTCCCCGAAACTCCGCCGGTCGGGTATAGTGGGGATAATCCAACAGCCCGTCCTCGAAACTCTCGGCTTTGAGGGATTCCTCCTTTCCGACGGTTCCCGGGCGCAGGCGGACCACGCCGTTGATCAGGGCCAGGGCTGGAATTTCCCCGCCGGTGAGGACGAAATCCCCCAGGGACACCTCGCGAGTCACCAACTGCATCACCCGCTCATCGATGCCTTCGTAGTGGCCGCAGATCAAAACGAGCTGGTCGTAGTTGGCCGCGAGTTCTCGAAACAACCCCTGGTGCATCCGCTCCCCCTGGGGGGTCAACAAAATCACCTCCCGCCGCGGCAGGGGGGGGATGGATTCGACGGCCGCGAAAATGGGTTCGGGCTTCAACACCATGCCCACGCCCCCCCCATAGGGTTCGTCATCAACCCGGCGGTGCTTGTCGGTGGCGAAGTCTCGGGGATTGATGCAGTTGACCCGGGCGATGTTTCGGGCCAGGGCTTTGCCCAGGAGTCCCACTTGCAGGGAGGCCGAGAAAAAGTCGGGAAACAGGGTGATGATGTCGAATTGCACGAAACTTTGGATGGTGTCAGCTACTGTTAAGAAATCCTAATAAAAGTTTTAACATGAAAGCTACAATGTTATATAATAATGCATTAATCTAAAGAATTGTTTAAATTAGTATCGAAATATACTAAAATGCTAATATTTCCCTTGATTTGGCAATTTCGCCCCGGCGATCGCGTCTCCAATCCCGACTGAAGGCGATCGGGGTCAGCTCCCTCAGTCAAATGGAGTCCGTCCGTTTTCCCCGAGAGTCCGACCCCATCCGAGTTCCCATGCCGGATTCAACCTCAATTGGCACTCTGGCGATCGTCGTGTCGGGCGATGGGCCGATCCAGAGGGCCGGATATCTCAACAGGTCACGGGATGAGTCGAACCGACATCCTAAATCCGTGGGGAAATTCGCCAAAGACGTCAGATTCGGGAAATATCTCCGGTCTTTGAAGTTTGAGTCGGCGCCACTCGCCGTCAACCGGGGGGCAACTCCACGAGACATCAAATTCTGCCATCTCCTTCATGCCAATGGCGAGTGAAGTTGTTGGGTCAGAGTCGGACGACGGCCCTCGCGTGGAAGTCCGGAGTCAGCCGAAGAAGTCCCGGAGTTGAAGTCATGCCTACCACGAGGAGAATCAAATGCAGCAGTTGACATCTCAAGCCCTTGAACAAATGATCCACCAACAAACCAAAACCTCAATTCTCGTCATTGGGGGAGCCGAAGATAAGGTTCATGGACGTGAGATTCTGCAAACCTTTTTCAACCGAGCCGGCGGAGAAAACGCCCAACTGGCGATCGTGCCTTCGGCTTCCCGAGAACCGGCCATTCAAGGGGAACGCTACCAGAGAATTTTTGAAGAAATGGGTGTCAAAACGCTCAAAGTCTTCGATATTCGAGAGCGGCACCACTGCGAAGAACCCCAGTGGCACAGCTATTTAGAAGAATGTACGGGTGTGTTCATGACGGGTGGCGACCAGTTGCGACTCTACAGTTTGTTAGCCGACACCCCCCTGATGGAAAAAATTCGCACCGCAGCCCGGGCGGGCAAAATTGCCCTAGCCGGGACCAGCGCCGGGGCGGCGGTGATGAGCCACCACATGATCGCCGGTGGGGGGAGCGGGGAATCCCCCAACCGATCGCTCGTGGACATGGCGACGGGACTCGACATCCTGCCGGACCTGGTGGTGGACCAGCACTTCCACAACCGCAACCGCTTTTCTCGGTTAATTAGTGCGATCGCCACCCACCCCGACAAGATGGGCATCGGCATCGACGAGGACACCTGCGCCCTGTTTGAAGGGGGGGGCAAACTGCGGGTGATCGGCAAGGGGACCGTCACCATCGTCGATCCGAGGGAACTCTCCTACACCAACGCCCCCAGCGTCGGCGCCACGGACCCCCTGAGCCTGTTCGGGCTGCGGGTCCACGTGCTCTCCCACGGCGACACCTACGACATGGAGACCCGCACCGCCACCCCGGCCGCGGCCAGCTTGTAACTCCTCCCGTCCCAGCCCGGGGAACCGATCTCGACGGGGGCGAAACCGGCGATCGCCACCCGGTCGAGTTTTCTGGTTTTCAGACCCCCATCCCGGTCAGAAAACTGTTCGCTGCGAACAGTTTTGCGGTCTTTCACGTTTGACATTGGATACAACAGACGAATCACCCTAGAGAATTCCTGGATCGCCCACTCAGCTATGAAAATTCTTAGAATTCAGACCTTGCGAGGTCCCAACTACTGGAGCATTCGACGGCACAAACTGATCGTCATGCGCCTCGATCTCGAAGACCTGACGGAGCGCTACTCCTCCGACATCCCCGGCTTTTACGAGGGGCTCACCGCCGTCCTGCCCAGCCTGGTGGAACACCACTGCTCGCCCGGGGTGCGGGGGGGGTTTTTGACCCGGGTGCAGCGGGGGACGCTGATGGGGCATATTATCGAGCACGTCGCCCTCGAACTCCAGCAACTCGCGGGGATGCCGGTGGGATTCGGCCGCACCCGAGAAACCTCCACCCCCGGGACTTTCCAGGTGGTGTTCGAGTACGAAAACGAACACGCCGGACGCTACGCGGGGCGGGCGGCGGTGCGCCTGTGCCAGAGCATCGTGGACGCGGGAACCTACCCGGAAGCGGAGCTGACCCAAGATATCGAAGATCTCAAAGAATTGAGGGCCCAGGCCGCCCTCGGGCCGAGTACGGAGGCGATCGTCCGGGAGGCGGAAGCCCGCAACATCCCCTGGATGCAGTTGAGCGCCCGGTTCATGATCCAGTTCGGCTACGGGGTCAACCAAAAGCGCATCCAGGCCACGCTGACGGGAAACACAGGAATTCTGGGGGTCGAACTCGCCTGCGACAAAGAAGGGACCAAGCAGGTGCTGCGGGATGCCGGCGTCCCCGTGCCGAGGGGGACGGTGATCCGTTACTTTGACGAACTCCAGGACGCGATCGAAGACGTCGGCGGCTACCCCGTCGCCATCAAACCCCTCGACGGCAACCACGGCCGCGGCATCACCCTCGACATCACCACCTGGGAAACCGCCGAACAAGCCTACGACGCCGCCAGTACCGCCTCGAAAACCCGCAGCGTCATCGTCGAGCGCTTCTACACCGGCCGCGATCACCGGGTCCTGGTGGTCAACGGCCGGGTGGTGGCCGTCTCCGAACGGGTCCCGGCCCACGTCGTCGGCGACGGCAAATCCACCATCGAAGAATTGATCGAGGCCACCAACCGCGACCCCCGGCGGGGGGACGGACACGACAACGTCCTTACGCGCATCGTGGTGGATAAAACCGTCCTGTCCATGATCCAGGAGGCGGGACATACCATCGATTCCGTACTGCCCGAAGGTGAAATTTGCTTTTTGCGGGCGACGGCTAACCTCAGCACCGGGGGCAGCGCCATCGATCGCACCGACGAAGTGCACCCGGAAAATATCTGGCTGTTCGCCCGGGTCGCCAAAATCATCGGCCTGGACGTGGCCGGCATCGATGTCGTCACCCCGGACATCTCCAAACCCCTGCGGGACGTGGACGGGGTGATCGTGGAAGTCAACGCCGCCCCCGGATTCCGGATGCACGTCGCCCCCAGCGAGGGCCTGCCCCGGAACGTCGCCGGCGCCGTGATGGATATGCTCTTCCCCGGCCCCACCCCCAGCCGCGTCCCCATCCTGGCCGTGACCGGCACCAACGGCAAAACCACCACCACCAGGCTGCTGGCCCACATCATGAAGCAGACGGGGCAGGTGGTGGGCTACACCACCACCGACGGCACCTACATCGGGGACTACATGGCAGAACCGGGAGATAATACCGGACCCCAGAGCGCCCATTTGATCCTGCGGGACCCCACCGTGGAAGTGGCGGTACTGGAATCGGCCCGGGGGGGAATTTTGCGATCGGGCCTGGGATTCGACACCTGCGATATCGGCGTGGTGCTGAACGTGGCCGCCGACCACCTGGGATTGGGGGACATCGACACCATCGAACAGATGGCGAAGGTGAAGAGCGTGGTGGCCGAGGCCGTGATGCCGAGCGGCTACGCGGTGCTCAACGCCGATGATCCTCTGGTGGCGGGGATGGCCGAGCGGGTGAAGGCCCAGGTCGCCTATTTTTCCATGAATCCGGACAACGAGATCGTCCTCCGCCACGCCGAGGCGGGGGGTTTGGCGGCGGTCTACGAGAACGGCTATTTGTCCATTTTGAAGGGGGATTGGACCCTGCGGATCGAGCAGGCGGTGAACGTGCCGCTGACGATGGGGGGGCGGGCGCCGTTCATGATTGCCAACGCCCTGGCCGCCTGTCTGGCCGCCTTCGCCCAGGGGGTGAAGATTGAACACATCCGCTCGGCTCTGGCGTCCTTCGTGGCGTCGGCGGACCAGACGCCGGGGCGGATGAATCTGTTCAATATGGGCGAGTACCACGCCCTGGTGGACTACGCCCACAACCCGGCGAGTTACGAGGCCCTGGCGGGTTTCGTCAATAATTGGCCGGGACAGCGGATCGGCGTGGTCGGGGGTCCGGGCGATCGCCGCGACGAAGATTTCGTCACCCTCGGCCGGCTGTCCGCCAAGATGTTCGATGAGATCATCATCAAGGAAGACGACGACAATCGGGGCCGGACTCGGGGGGATGCCGCCAACTTAATTACCAAGGGCATCGAGGAGGTGATCGGCCGGGTTCCCGATCCCCGGGTCAAGTACGAGACGATCCTCGACGAGCAAGAGGCGATCCAAACCGGTTTGGATCGGGCGCCGGCCGGGGGGTTGGTGGTGATCTTGCCGGAGAGCGTCAAGCGGGCGATTCGACTGATCGAAGAGCGCAACCCGATTCAGGAAACTGACGGCGATCGCAACAGCCTCTCTCCAGCCAACGCCTGAAGGTTTGTGGGGGCGGGGGGAGCGGAGGGAGCGGAGGGAGCGGAGGGAGCGGAGGGAGCCCAGAAACGGGGGGGACATCCGCACCGCTTGGGAATCAATTCCCCGAGGGCGCAAGCCTTGCGCCCCTACTAGCGAAAATCATCTGAAGATGATTGGGGAATTTGTACGGACGGATATGAAACTTGCTTCCCCTGCCTCCTCTGCCTCCCCTGCCTCCTGTGCCCCCCTGCCTCCCCTGCCCCATTTAATATCAGCCGATATCGTCCTTTTTCGCGCCATTTTCCGGAGCGGGTTCGTCCCCCGCCCCCGTTTCCGCGTCTCCGGAGCCCCCCAATTCTTCCTTGAAGCCCCGCAAGGTCTGGCCGAGGCTGCGTCCCAACTCGGGAATTTTTTTCGGACCGAAAATCAAGGCCGCGATCGCGGCGATTACCGCTAATTCGGGCCATCCCAAACCAAACATAGTCCGACTCCTGATGTAAATTTCCTTAAAATTTTGCTCGTCCCTGAGCTGATATTCTTAATATTACCGCCGCCCGGGCAACCGGACCCGCAACTTTGCCGAATTTAGATTTGAGAATGTTAGAAACCTCTACCCCCTCCCTCAGACAACAGCAACACCCGCTCATCCGCGACCTCGCCGATGCGATCGAAGGCCTGTGGCATCGGCATTTCGACCTGGAACCCTACCACCTCCCGGAGGATTTGGGGTACATCGAGGGGCGGCTGGAAGGGGAAAAGCTGACCATCGAAAATCGCTGCTATCAAAGCCGGGAATTCCGGAAAATGCACCTGGAACTGGCAAAAGTCGGCGGCACCCTCGACATTCTGCACTGCGTCATGTTTCCCCGCAGCACCTACCCCCTGCCGATGTTCGGGACGGACTTGGTGGGGGGACGGGGGCAAATCGGGGCGGCGATCGTGGACCTGTCTCCGGCGGACGGGGGACGCACCCTCCCTGAAGCGTACCGAAGTGAACTGGGGCGAGTGCCCGAAAACCAATTTTCGCACCCCCGGGAGATTCCCGCTTGGGGAACGATCTTTTCCGAGTTTTGCCTGTTCGTGCGTCCGGCGAACCCGGAAGAAGAAAAGCTGTTTTTGAAGCGGGTGGAAACCTATCTGGACCTGCACTGTCGGCGGGCGATCGCCCAAACCCCCGTATCCCCGGAACGGGAGGCCGAAATTATCGCCGCCCAACGCCACTACTGCACCCAACAGCAGCAAAACGACAAAACCCGTCGCGTCCTCGAACGGGCTTTCGGGCCGGAGTGGGCCGATCGCTACATGACGACGGTCCTCTTCGATTGTCCGAATCCTTGATGCGGCGGCTTCCGAACCCCGATCAGGGATTGAAGTGGGTGCCGCCGCTCGGCACGGCTTTGCGACGCTTGGACTTCTTGCGAGCCTTGGCGGAGTCGGCATTCTTGATGCCACTTTCCGGCACCTTTCTCGTGGTTCGGAAGGTGACGTTCATCCCCTCGGTGGACTGATCCAACACCAGCAGGGGCGTGGGTTTAGCCTTTTGATCCCACTCGATGTGGACGATACGGCCTTGGATGGTGGGTTGCCAGGTGTCGTGGTCGTCGGAGGGACTCAAATAGGTTTCCAGACAGTCAATGATCTGATTGATGGTGGTGGAAGTCGCCTGGGTGGGCAGTTTCATCAGGCGAATTTGTATCCGAAATAGCACCCGTTTTTTGGAGTGTTCGGCATCTCCCGTCTCGTACTCCACATCGAACGTCGCATCGACCTGGCGACCCTGGCCGGCGTTGCTTTTTTCGCCGACGGCTGCCTGGGTTGGCCGCAGTGCCAGGGCAATTTGCTGCTTCACCTTCATCTTGATTTGGACGATGATGGCGTAGTGGAATACGTCCTCGGCCATCCGCATTCTCAGATAGTCGAGGTTGAATTCTCGGGAGTGAATGAGGTCGGGGTTTTTCTCCATTTTGGAGATCGTCGCCAGGGCTAACTTGTATTTTTTGTGGAGTTCTTTATTTCTAAAATGCTCCATTTTTAACTGCTTGGCAAGATTTTTGTTTTTGGAGTTGTAAATCGCCGCGACTGCGATCAGTATGACGAGCATCAAACCGGTCGCCCCCATCCAAATCATCTCGGAGGTGATTTTGGGCATCGAATTGGGGGCCGGGTCTGCCGGGGGCGTTTGAGCCAGAGTGGATTCAACCCGGTGTAAATTTGTCGGAGGCAACATAAGCATTCATCAATATCAATAACGGTTAACTTCCCGGGGACGATCGCACCAATTTCATCGGCGTGAACGGAAGATGAATGGAAGGCGAATCTGAGGAATCGAATCAAATTTGCGTTCCATACCCCGAGGGGTTCTATACTACAAATGATACCAAATGTATCTGCCCACCTTTTTTCACCGCTCCGGCATCCCGGACGATCGCCGTCCCGCCGCGATCGCGCACCCCGTCCGATGTGGGCGATCGCATCCGCAATTTCGCGATCGCACCGTTCCAATCATTGCCAAAATTTGAGTCGCTCAATCCGGATTTTTACGGAAAAAATTGGCTCTGAAGCCCTGCCCTCCGAGGGCAATTTTTTCGGCCCGAACCCCTAATTTTCTGCACCTCCCCCCCCGTCTCGCCATGTTTCCGGGGAGAATGAAACGGCCCCCCGAAAAGGGGGGCGAGTGTCAAGATGGGTTCCGGACTTTGGCGAGGGTTTCTTCCATGACGGAGAGTTCCACCGCACCGGAGAGGACTTCGCCGTTCATCACGAAGAAGGGCGTCCCGGAAATGCCGAGGGCCTGGGCCAGTTGTATGTCTTGCTGGATGGCGGCGATCGCTTCGTCGCTGTTGCGATCGCTGTTAAACTGCTCCAGATCCAAATTCAGCGATCGGGCAATCTCAACGTAAAGCTCCTCTCCGAGTCGATCCTGCTGCTCGAATAGCGCGTCTTGATAGTCCCAGAATTTCCCCTGCTGCCCGGCTGCCCAGGCCGCTTTGGCGGCGGGTACGGCTTCGGGGTGAATTTGCGCCAGGGGCAAATGTTTGTACACCAGCGTCACGCGATCGCCATTTTTGTCCATAAATTGTTTGACGGTGTCGTGGGCGCGGGCGCAGAAGGGACACTGAAAATCCGAAAACTCCACCAGCACGATCTCTGCGTCCGCCGCGCCGGTAGTGGGAGAATCCCCGATCACGGCTCGGGGATTTTCTTTCATTTTCTCCAAAAACGAACCCCGCGCCTCGCTGAGTTGGTTTTTTTGCTGTTCCTGATAGGCCTGCACGGACTCCAGGATAGCTTCGGGGTTGTCGCGGATCACTTGCAATACTTGCTGTTCAAAATCCGAAGATGGAGCGGTTTGCGAACAGCCGCCCAGCGCCACCAAAATCATGCAGAATAGCCCCACGACCGGGGTTTGCCACTGCCGTCTCGAAGCGTTTGTCATGAACCCGTTTCCATCCCGTCAAATTCTGCTCTCCAGTTTAGCCGATCGCGCGATCGCCCT
This sequence comes from Lyngbya sp. CCY1209, assembly GCF_035615495.1. Taxonomy (GTDB): domain Bacteria; phylum Cyanobacteriota; class Cyanobacteriia; order Cyanobacteriales; family Microcoleaceae; genus Limnospira. The sequence continues at coordinate 27,734 of NZ_JAJENU010000628.1, forward strand.
GGGGATTCAAGATTCGTCTTCGGGTTCGACGGGCAGACAGATCAGACTCTCGCCGTACATATAAATCAAACCTTGCTGCCGCAGTTGACCCATCAGGCGCGTCACCGTCACCCGCGTCGATCCGATCGCGCTGCCGATTTGGGAGTGGGTCAGCGGCCAGGGCAGGCGGTAGCCCCGCACGGCGTCGGGCCCGGTGCCGCTGGCATAATATTCCCCGTATTCTTCGATGAGGAGGGTGATGAATCCCAACAGGCGATCGAGGGTGCGGCGCTGGCCGAGGGTACTGAGCCACAGCAGTTTCCGCTGGTGTTGGTAGCGGAAGGCGTCGAGAACGTCCCGCCGAAATTGGGGCCAGTTGTCCAGATCGTTCCAGTACATCCACACGATGCTGGTATCTTCGGTGTGGGCGTAGGCGTGAAGTGTAAACGGAGACTGGGCGATCAGTTCAAAGGGCTGACCCTTACCCACGAACCCCAGAAAGGCTTCTTCCAGGTTGCGACGTCGCCGGGGTTTCCCCGATTTTCCCCGCGCTTGGGTACTTCCGACCAGGCGGATGGCGCCCGATTGCACCAGGTACAGGAGTCCGGGTCGGGCGGGGATGCGCTCATCTTTCGCGAACGACCGACAGCGATAATGCTCTTGTGCCCAATCTGTGATTTCTTGCCAAGTTAAAAACGGGCGGGGGGACTCTGACACGATAGGAGTTGACTGCATAGGAACATCTTCCAGCCGGAGATTAAGTTGTCAAACAGACCTGTCTGTTGGGAGTGGCGACCACTCGGAGGAGGGTGAGATTACACCTCATGTATATCAACCTGAGCTAAGTTGGATCTAATGTAACAAAAAACACATCGCATTTGGTACAACCCGAAGGGCATCGCGGCAATTGTCCGCATTTCTCAGGTGATTTCCGGGCTTTTTGGGGAATTATTCGATCGCTTGAGAGCAACCGTACATGGGAATTCCGGTCATTCAGGAAATTTTGATCCGCCACATCCGCTCGGCCGTCGCGGAGGAGATTTCGTCCGCCGACATTCCCATTGCCCGCGTCAGGGATATCACCACAATTCGCTATATTTCGGCGATCGCGCTAAAATTGGCGGCGGAGATGTCGCGATCGCCCGTGGAGCTCGGGAGAGCGATCGCAACACCGGAAATGGAAAAATCGGGGATAATCGCCACGGTGTTGGAGTCGGGGATGATGCAATTCGACCTCACCGATGCGGCGGTGGCGGACTGGCTGCAAAAAATGACGCAAATTCCCTTTCCAGAAACGGGTTATTCTCGCGATTCGGATTCCCTTGATTCTCCCCTTTTTCCAATTCAATACGCCCACGCCCGCTGCTGTTCTCTGCTGCGAATGGCACACCGCGATCGCCTCATCACCCTCGCCGAACCCGACCCGGCGATCGCCCCGAAGTTGTGGAAATGGGCGGAACCCGCCGCCGTTCCCTGGCTGGACGATGCGGGGAAGTTGCGATCGCGCGATCGGGCAGAAATGGAACTAATTTCACAATTGATTAATACAGTCGATATCTGTTATTTCCCCCCCCGAAAGTTGCGGTGGGAAACGGTGGGAGCGGGATTGGCGGAAGGGTGCGATCGCTTTTTTCGCCGCTGTCCAATTTGGGGTGAGGTGAAATTAAACGATTTTGAATTATCCCGATTTCGCCTGGGTTTGTTGGTGGTGACGCAATCGATTTTGCGGTTTATTTTGCAGGAAAAATTGGGTGCGATCGCGCCGTTGGAGTTGTGAACGATAACTTAGAGGCAAGCGAACCGCTTGGTTATCGCCACTCATAAACAACTGTGCAGTTTCCATTGGTTGTTCCGTCTAACAAGCTACAATATAGACATGACTTTAATACTTTGAGTTCGATGAATTGACTTTTGAGATTTTTCATTGGTTATAAATTCCGTTGCTCCAACTGAGACTGCCGCCGCAATATGCAAAGCATCCATCGCCCCCAGTCCAAATTGGCTAGATTCTCGATAGGCTTGTTCAATGATAGTGTTGATATCGTTCGCCCAGTAAACAACTGCATCAAAAAAAGTTTCATAAAACTCGATCTCGCTACTTTGTTGATGATAAATAGCTTTTGGCAAAACCTCTAATTTCAGGAAAATACTAGACGCAAATTCTCGCTGGTTATCCTCTAATATTTGTAAAGCGAGTTCAGCTATTTCATTTTCAGCACGAGCCGCATAAATTAACACTCCAGCATCGACAAATGTTCGGATCATTATTAGTCTACATAGCCTCCACGACGTTCGGCTTTTTCTTGTTGGATTTCTTCTGGGGTTAACAAAGGTATCCCAGATTCTATGATTTCTCGGCGAATTTTCCTTAATTTTTCTCCGAGTGGGGAACTCGGCTCAGTCGGTTTTTGGTTTTGAGAAATGGCATCGATAAAGGCGAGCACTTGTTGCTGTTTTTCAGGATCTAAACTCTGCCATTTTTCTAATAATTGTTGTGTGGTCATTTGGATTACTTCCTGATTTTAAGCTCTGATTAATTATAGTATAGCCTTACTTGCGCCGCCACCAAAGCCGCCTAAAACGCCGTAACCTCCTTCTCACCGGCGAATCCCCGCAACGCCTGCCCATTTATTGCCTCAACGCCGACATCCTCACCGATGATTGATAAATGCAAATAAGCGATCGCGATACTTGCGATCGCGCCGTTGGAGTTGTGAGAGGACAGATACAGCGGTTTTCGCTCGAATGAGATCCGGATGATCCCCCTA
>NZ_JAJENU010000629.1:0-261 GCF_035615495.1 Lyngbya sp. CCY1209
TTGCGATCGCGCCGTTGGAGTTGTGAGAGGACAGATACAGCGGTTTTCGCTCGAATGAGATCCGGATGATCCCCCTAAATCCCCCTTGAAAAGGGGGACTTTGAATTGGCAAGTGAAATTATAGATATCAATATCAAGTCATGTAGGGTGCGTTCCCAGCGATCTATCATCGGTTAAGGCAGTTGGTGACGGTTGGGAACGCACCGACGATTGACAAATGCAAATACACGATCGCGATATTTGCGATCGCGCCGTTGGAGT
>NZ_JAJENU010000630.1:0-22202 GCF_035615495.1 Lyngbya sp. CCY1209
GACCCGTCGAGTTCCCTTGTCCGTGCCATCCGTTTTCCAGAGTTGATTTTTATCGCCCTGAGTGACCGAAAAATAAACCTCATTACTGAACTCACCTAAGAGGCTCAAGTTGGAACTTCTTTTGCCAGGGGTAATATCCTTGATCAGTTGAGGTATGGATTCTGCCATGATGACAATCCTCAGCGTTTTTTGCAATTCTATCAAGTCCGCCTGATTATCCTACATAAACCCGGCATCGCCAATCGGGTTGAGTCCCAGAGCCTACGGCGATTCTGACTACCGTAACGCGGTCGGCGATCGCAAGAACTTGATCTGATAATTCGATCCTACACTTGTTGCTCAAAAAAATCATTTTATTTTACTTTTTTTAACATGAGTTCGACGAGAACGGTTCCGAAAAAAAAATCATTTTATTTTACTTTTCTTAACATGAGTTCGACGAGAACGGTATGACCCGATGGGTGTGCGATCATGGAGTCGTGCGCGATCGCGGATCGGTGCGTAATGGCGCGAGAATCGGTACAGTGGCGGATGGAGGGCGTTGCGATACCATCAACGGTTTTCTCCATCACTCTCGACAATTTTTAATCGAGAATGAAACAGCCCTGCCCAGATCAAGACGATTTTGGAGAAGCGATCGCCCACTCGATCAACCCCTGCCACTCCGGCGACTTGCACAGGGCATCCACATCCAAACTCTCCCCCACACCCTCCGAATAGTGGCCGAAACTCTCCACCCAATCGATCGCAGTCTCCACCGGTAAAAACGGGCTGTACTGCCACGATCGCTTCAAATACTCCGCCATTTCAACGACAAATCCCGTGTGGTACAAATACCAGGAACTCCACACCAGGGTACTGTAGCGAACCCAATCTTCGATCGCCTGAATTTCAAAGGGAATATCCGGCAAATTAAAAAACTTCTCCAGCACATAATTGATCGATTTCGCCTGGGAAACCCCGTCCCGCATCGTGTTGCGATCGTGCTGGCGGTAACACACCGTCGATCGCTTCAACCAAGCACTCCGAAACCCCTTCAACGCCAGACGCAAAATCAAATCCACATCCTCCGCGTGGGCCAATCCCGGCTCGAACCCCCCCGCCGCCTCCAAAGCCTCCCGCCGGAACATCAGCGTCCCCATCGTCCCCAACGGTTTCCACCGCAGCCACATCTCCAAATTCAACTCCGGGACCAGTTCCCAGGGTTTCGCATCCATCAGCGGTTCCCCCGCCTGGTTCACCCGCCGCCAGCCGCTGTGGACGATCGCCAACCCCGGATCGGCCTCAAATACGGCCATCTGGGCCGCCAAAGTCTCCCGAAAGAAACAATCATCCGCATCCAAAAAAGTGATAAACTCACCTCGGGCGAGGCTCAAACCGTGATTTCGCGCCACCGAGACGCCCCGATTGTCCTGGTAGACGTAGCGGACCCGATCGCGGTACGGTGCGACGGCTTCCCGCGTTTGGTCCCGGGAGCCGTCATCGACGACGATGATTTCGTGGGAAGTCTCCGTCTGGTCCAGCACGCTTTCGATCGCTTCGGCAATGTAGCGATCGCAATTGTACGCCGGAATGACAACACTGATGCGGGGAGAGGATTCAGACATCGGATCGAAGGAAATGAAACGTCCTTAAAGTTCAGTTTAATCCAATTTGAATCGGACTTTCGTGCATGAGGTCGCCACCCAAACCACTGCTGCCCTATGTCACCCAAAAAAAAAACCACCGTTCGCAAAAAACGCCTGGGCTTTTGGATAGAGCGGGGGATGGCAATTTTGGCCGTCCTCAATTATATCCTGGTCTTATTTAACCTGACTTATGTTCCCTGGCGCGACTTTTATTTCCGCTATTTTCCCCAACTCACCCGCCTCTACGACCCCATCAAGGGTATCGAACCCAACCGCGAAACCCAGAATTATTTGGAAACCGTCGAAGCCCTGCAAGTCCAGGTCGTCCAAACCGGACTCGCCTCCGCCCCCGCCGAAGAATTGCTGCGGGATTTGCAACAGCAGAGCGTGGAAATGATCGACACCGACCCCTTCGCGGTAGCCGACAAAAGTGGCGCGTTGGAGAAAATCAAAAATCGGATGCGCGATCGCATTCCCAACCCGGAAGACTCGGCCAAACAAGCCTTCGTCGCCTTTTGGAGTCCCGAATATTTGACCGAACAGGGATTTCAAAAACAGATGGAATGGTTCGAGGACGAAATCGAACCCGCGATCGCCCGCAATTATTATCGCAGCATCGGAGAAAACGGGGACTACATCAGCCACTTCTGGAAAATCGACCTCCCCTTCGTCCTCATCTTCCTGGCCGAATTTCTGCTGCGGACTCGCATCATCAGCGGTCGATTCAAAACGGTCAGTTGGCTCGATGCCATGCTGTGGCGTTGGTACGACGTGTTTCTGTTCATTCCCCTCCCGATCGCCCGGATCTTGCGAATTATCCCGGTCAGTGCGCGGTTAAATCAGACCAAGTTGGTGAAGTTGGGTCGGGTTCGCGCCCTGGCCAGTCGGGGGTTGGTGTCCTCCTTCGCCGCCGAACTGACGGAAGCCGTCATCATTCAATTTATCAACCAACTCCAGCAGGAATTGCGGCGGGGAAATTTGGCGCAACGCATTTCCCAATCGCGACGGCAACGTTATCTCGACATCAACGACGTCAACGAAATCGAAGCGATCGTCACCCGGTTAATTCAACTCACCGTCTACCGCGTCATCCCCCAACTCCACGACGACATCGAAGCCCTGTTGCGCTACAATATCGAGAGTCTGGTGAAAGCCTCTCCCATGTCCCGAAACCTCCAACAAATACCGGGATTTGAAACCCTCTCAAAAGATCTGACCGATCGCCTCGTCACCCAACTCACGGATCTGGCGTCCGAAGGCCCCCAAGACGCCTACGAAAACATCCGCGACGCGATGGAAGATCCCGTCGGCACCCAACTCACCAACCAACTGGTGCGCGACTTCGGAAAAATCCTCTGGCGGGAGCTCAAGGGCGATCAAATCCAGGACATCGAATATCTGCTGGTGGACTTTTTGGAAGAAGTCAAACTCAACTACGTCCAGCAAGTTGATGAAGACAACTACGAGCAGGTTTTGGCGGCCATCCAGGAACGCCGGAAACTCGAAGGAATGATCGACGAGGAGGATTGAAAACATCTAGAAACCGGGTTTCTATTAATATCTCTGCGGGGAACCAAAAACCATTCTAGAAACCCGGTTTCTTTCTCAACAGCGAAGTTTTAGATCTATCCATTGTATTTTCATCGAGTTGGAGTATCATTTGAAATGACGACGACAAAAATTCAAGAAATTTATACCCAAGTGATTCAAAAATTACCTCCCCGAGAACGGCTACAGTTAGCCGCACTCATTCTCAATCGCTTGGTGACAGGTGAAGAGGTTGATGAAAGTGAGACTTGGACAGAAGAAGACCAACTCGATTTGGTGACGTATGCCTTAAAATATGCGGATGATGGGGAGTTTTAAGAAGTGAGTTTTAATCCGAGTGATGTCGTCACGGTTGACTTTCCAGGCGTCCGGGGCATCAAGCGTCGTCCCGCCGTGATTGTGTCCTCACAAACCTATCATGCCAATCGCCCAGATGTAATTGTCGGGTTGATTACCACGCAAACTGCTGGGTTGGGCATCACTGATTATGTCCTCCAAGACTGGGAAGCGGCAGGCTTGCGGTCTGCTTCTGTATTTCGGTGTTTTTTTGGTGACATTGCCTGCCTCTACAAATTTGGTTAAAATCGGACAGTTATCAGAACGGGATTGGCAAGGGGTTCAGGCCTGTCTCAAAATTTCCATTGCCGATTTTGGGAGTCAAAAATAATTGTAGGGGCGCAAGGCTTGCGCCCTCGGGAATTAATTCCCAAGCGGTTTCTTCCCCTCCGCCGACAACTCCACCGACAGCGGCCCAATCTCCCCCTGCAACACCCAGGCGCCCCAAAAATAGGGACTCGACAAAGGACAATTCTTATCGGCAAAATTCAAGTTACATTCATCCTTCAACTCCTGCAAAATCTCCCGCCCCAACGGGAATTGCCGCAGTTCCCCCGCCCTCACCGTGCGGATGTCCGACTGGGCGCCCGAGAGGGCGTCGGCCCGTCCCAGTCCGGCGTCGAGGTGGTGGAAAAACCGTTCCATCAGATACACCGTAGCGCGGGCAGGAACGGACCAAAGACTCATCACCTGGCTTTTTGAACCGGACACCACAAACGCCCGCCTTAACCCCCCTACACTGTCTCCAGAAGCGACTTCACCGAGTCCCGTCTGACAGGCAATCAGGGCGCTGAGTTCGTTGCCCCACAAGTCCAAAGCGGCAATGTCTTGGGCAAACAGAATCCCTTTGTTTCCGTCTGGGAGTTCGCCTCCCTGGTTCCAGACATTGGCCCCCGCGAGGGCAATTCCTCCCCGATACATGGGATTATCGGCATCTGCGGCATCCAAGCGACTGGCGATGGGATGTTTGGCAAGATAGTCTCGAATCAGGGGGACAAATTCCCGCATCCGTTGGGCAACTGGGGGATGCTTCGATTCCCAGACTTCGGCAAACTGTTCTAGCACTTCCACCAGTTGCAAACTCATGAGGGAGGGATGTTGTTCAAAGCATTGGGTTTCGGTTTCCGGTTTGGTGTTGAGTAGTTTACGAATCAACTCCAGATAGGGTTTTTCCGCAGTGCGATAAAACCCGTGGGTGGCAACGGCTAAAATGCGGGGACAGTTGCCATGAGTCAGATGGAGGGAGAGGGCATTTTGGCGGAGGTAAGGGGCAACGCCTAGGAGTTCCCCGGCACGAATCCCGAAAAGGTCGGTTCCCACTGCGCGAGAAAAGCCGGATAGGGTGGGGAGGGGTTGACTGTTGCTATCCTCCTCGCCTTGCTGCTTCCCACTGCCTTGCTGCCTGGGTTCGGTTCCATTCCAGTCGTAATCGGGGTCAGCCAGAATGGTGGCGGGACAGATTTTCAGAGGGCGATCGCTAATTTCCTGGCGCAACAAGTCCCGTCCGCTATTCAGATAACTGATTCGGTATTTGTCCCCGATATAGTGGCTGTTGCTGGCAGGGGACAGAGGCAAAATCTGGAACGGCAGCAGATTCAGGTTACTATCTGGGGCGAGGAAGCAGTGGGAGACAGAGGGCAATGCCTCGATTAAGGGTTGACATAGGGTTTCCTGTAGCTGTTGAATCGGTGAAACCGGGGTAGGAACAGAAGCGGGGTTACGACGCGCACCGAGGTTGTCTTCCCAACCCACAAACCCACGGCGAAATGCTTTAATCAGCTTATCCAGGGGTTCCGCTTCCCCTAAATCCACCAACCGTACCTGTTCCGGTTGATGCGCCATCACCACAAAAGCGATATAGCGGTCTTCCTGCCATTTTTCTCCCTTCGGTACACCCAAATCATGGCGTTTGAAACGGACGAACTCCACTAGGGCTGAACCCTCGGGAAGTTGCGCGGCAACCAGATTGCGGTTCACTTCCTGTTGGCTCAGTTGCAGTTCCGGGATTTCTTTGGCGAGTTGTTTTTCTAGGTTTTCTGAATCCTGTTGAAGTTTGCTCAGGCGCTTACGGTGTTCCGCTATCTGAGTGGGGTAGATTTCAGGATGGTCAGGGTCAGGACGCGGTGGGTTATAGGTGGCTTCGAGGAGTCGTTCATTGCATTTTTGCCATTCTCGAAATAGGGTTTGAATTTCTGCTGAGTAACGTCCGCTATAGATGGCAGCATTTTGGGCAGCAAGGGCGGCAGTGGCGATCGCTTTCCGTCCCAACACGGCATCTAAGGCAGCACCAACGGCTTGGGTGTCATCTCGAAGATGTTGCCAAACTAGGGTGAGGAATGCGTAATAAGTGCCCGATTTTTTTTGCAAATATTCGCGGCGTTCGCGGTCTGAACTGGTGCTGAATATGTAGCGCAGGCGTAGGGTTTCCGACTCTAAAGCGGCTTGAAACTGGTTAAATGCTTCGGAGTATTTGCCCTGAGAATGGTGCAACAAAGCCAGGTTACTCAGGTGGGTGGCGAGTTGGGGATGGTTTTGGGGTAAGGCGATGCGGTCGATTTTCACCGCTTCTTTGTACAGGTGTTCGGCTTCGGCGTATCGCCCTTGAGAATGGTACAACGAGGCGAGGTTGTTGAGGTGGGTGGCCAGGGAAGGATGGTTTTGGGGTAAGGCGATGCGGTCGATTCTCACCGCTTCTTGGTACAGGGGTTCCGCATCTTGGTAACTCCCTTGAGAATAGTACAAATTGGCGAGGTTGTTGAGGTGGATAGCCCGGTCATAATGGTTCTCGGGTAGGGCGATGCGGTCGATTTTCACCGCTTCTTTGTGCAGGGCTTCGGCTTCGGCGTATCGCCCTTGAGCATGGTACAACGAGGCCAGGTTGTTGAGTTCGGTGGCCAGGGAAGGATGGTTTTCGGGCAGGGCGATGCGGTTGATTTTCACCGCTTCGAGAAACAGGGGTTCGGCCTCGGCGTACCGCCTTTGAGAATGGTACAACTCGGCGAGGTTGTTGAGGTTCTGGGCCAGGTCAGGATGGTTCTCGGGTAGGGCGATGCGGTCGATTCTCAACGCTTCGAGAAGCAGGGGTTCGGCCTCGGCATACCGCCCTTGAAAATAGTACAACCCGGCGAGGTTGTTGAGTTTATTGGCCAGGTCAGGATGGTTCTCGGGTAGGGCGATGCGGTCGATTCTCAACGCTTCTTGGCACAGGGGTTCGGCCTCGGCGTACCGCCCTTGAGAGGAGTACAACCCGGCGAGGTTGTTGAGGTGGGTGGCCAGGGAAGGATGGTTTTCGGGCAGGGCGATGCGACTAATTTTCACCGCTTCGAGAAACAAGGGTTCGGCCTCGGCGTATTGCCCTTGAGAGGAGTACAACCTGGCGAGGTTGTTGAGGTTCTTGGCCCGGTCAGGATGGTTCTCGGGTAGGGCGATGCGACTAATTTTCACCGCTTCTTTATACAGGGGTTCGGCCTCGGCGTACCGCCCTTGAGACTCGTACAATCCGGCGAGGTTGTTGAGGTGGGTGGCCAGGGAAGGATGGTTTTCGGGTAGGGCGATGCGGTCGATGCTCACCGCTTCTTTATACAGGGGTTCGGCCTTGGCGTACCGCCCTTGAGACTCGTACAACCCAGCGAGGTTGTTGAGGTGGGTGGCCAGGGAAGGATGGTTTTCGGGCAGGGCCATGCGGTCGATTTTCACTGCTTCTTGGTACAGGGGTTCGGCCTCGGCGTATCGCCCTTGAGAATAGTACAAATTGGCGAGGTTGTTGAGGTGGATAGCCCGGTCAGGATGATTCTCGGGTAGGGCGATGCGGTCGATTTTCACTGCTTCTTGGTACAGGGGTTCGGCCTCGGCGTACCGCCCTTGAGAACGATACAACTCGGCGAGGTTGCTGAGGGGGTGAGCCCGGTCAGGATGGTTCTCGGGTAGGGCGATGCGGTCGATTTTCACCGCTTCGAGAAACAGGGGTTCGGCTTCGGCGTACTGCCCTTGAGACTCGTACAACCCAGCGAGGTTGTTGAGGTCGCTGGCCAGGTCAGGATGGTTCTCGGGTAGGGTGATGCGACTAATTTTAAGCGCTTCTTTGTACAGGGTTTTAGCCTCGGCGTACCGTCCTTGAGAACGGTACAAATTGGCGAGGTTGTTGAAGCTGGTCGCAACATTCGGATGTTGCTTTCCCCACTGTTCTAGCGCCAGTTTAACCGCACGTTCCGCCAGGGGAATGGTTGCCGCATGTTGTCCCTGCTGGTACAGTTGCATGACTTTCTGCATCAGTGTTTCCCAACTCTCAGAGTTCTCAGAGGTTGCAGCGTCTAAAAAATGGGATTGCAGTTGTTGGGCAAAGTTATCTAACCAGTCAGCGGCGTTATCTTGTTGCTGACTGCGAAGATACTGGCTATAGGCTGCCATTATGAGCAATAAACTTTCATCCAAAAGGTGAGCATTTGCTTCCAGGATTGCTAATTCTTCCCCATTCGCACAAGCCAGTAACTGCTTAATGTGTTGAACGTATTCCTGAATCCGTTGTTCATCCATAATTTTTTAAACCTCTCAAAAACTTCGACACAAAAACACCAAACAGAAAATCTTCAAACCACCTCATATTCCGTATAGAGTAACCGCGCTTGGTTCGTCTTCACATACTCGAACACCTCTTGTAAATGCAACAGTTGCAACTCCATTGCCTCCCAACGACTCTGTTTCAACCATTGAAAAGGCGGACTCTGAGGAGTCAGCAAAGCTATCCACTGTTCCTGACCTAATTCTGTGGCGGCAAAAGTCGGATAGGGGGCGGACTCTTGGGGGATTTTCTCGATATTGCGGGATAACAGCGTGTTCGGTGCATACTCCGAGGGACACAAACAGACCACTGTCCCGTTGGGTTCTCGTTCCAACAAGGTCAAATGTGCTGCTGCTGTCAGGTTAATCTCTAAAATCACCTCGCTATTTAACCCGACCTGATCCTTATAGTCTTTAGACGGTTCCCGACGCGCCCCCAAATTCGCTACTGCTAGTGTTTCGGGAGCTTCAATAAACCCCATCTGTTGCGTCCGTTGGGACTGCTGGGAGAGTTGTTCCCACAACCAAGAACCATATTGCGTCTGTGCCAACCACTGCCGCGCCGACAGCCAGAGTTTTTTATCACCCTTTTTGTAGCTGAATCCCCACTGCTTCAAAGTGTTGCAGATTTCCTTACTCCAAGTTTTCCTCGTATTCTCTGCCAGTTTTAATCGCTCTTCCTCTTCGGTCACGTTTGGGTTGAGCGATTTTGCAATGCCGAGCCAATCGAAATCGAGGTTATCCTTGGCTAGTCGCTCCGTGAATATACTGTCATGGGGAAATTGCAGACCGAGTTTATCCGCAATATCACGCAAAAAATCCGCTTCGTGTTGCTCGGGAATCTCCATCGCTTCGATAACCCTGATATTGAAGGCTTCCATATTATACCTCTGTGCAGCGCGATTAATTTGTTCCCATTCTAAATTCTGTTTTCCGGCAGTGTCTAGGGTTTGCGAAGGATTGGGCGACATCATGCGACATCCCGCGACATCCCGCGAAATGATGCGACGTGGCGCGACAAACCATTAAGAATAAACGACAAAAGCTCTTGTCAGATTATCTCGAATTTCGCCAAACTGTAACTATCGAATTCAACGCGAAGTCATGGAACACATCGCCAACATTTTACCCCATGTCATTCCCAATGCAACGATCGCACAAAATGGCCCGTTATATCCGCTGGTGGAAAATGCGATCGCCGCTTCTCAAACCCGCCCCGATATCCTTCCCTACGCCCTCCGCTGGCACATTCCAGCTAAAAAATATCCCCAGGCGAAACATTTTATCGAGGAGTTGACGCGACCCGCCGGAGGTTACAACGCGACTTTTTCCGATGGCAATTGGCTCAATCCAATCGATAAAACTTGGGTTCCGGAGCCCATCCTTCTCATTCAATCGTTCATGACCCTCGACGTTTTGCAGCAAAACCTGGCCAATATGCTGCGGGTTTCCTATCGCATGGGACAAGCACTCGGAGAAAGCGCGATCGCTCTCGAAATTCTCAGCAATAATATGATGTTCCTAATCCCCACGGATTAGAACGTAGCCACACCGAAAACCGCCCATTTCAACCGGGCGGTTCGCATTGTTTTTTACACCAAAAGAGGTTATAATGATTGTGTGTCCTTACAAAGAAATGAAAAACTTGGAATCGCTCCCCTGTACCCGCGAAGAACGGGGCGGCTGGGTGTACTGTTCCTTTTGCGGTCAAAAGATGCGGCGAGAACTGCTATTCGAGCCCGTGGATAGTTTGATCGGATTTTGTGCGATCGCACTCATTTTCCTAGTCCTGGCGAACTCCCTCGGAAACAGTTGGAGAACCCCGGAACCTGTCAAAACGAGCGATCGCACCCCTTCTCTGACATCCGATTAATATCCAATACCTAGAAACCGGGTTTCTACCAATATCTCGATGGGGAACCCAAAACCCTTCTGGAAACCCGGTTTCTGACTCCCCGGAACACCATTATATGGCGGCACATTTTCCCATGCTGTTATGGTATGTCAAATCGGAGAAAAAGTCAAGCCAAAATCCGATAACTCTAGAAACCGGGTTTCTACCAATATCTCAGTGGGGAACCCAAAACCCTTCTAGAAACCCGGTTTCTTCCTCCCCACCGATAACTCTAGAAACCGGGTTTCTACCAACATCTCGGCGGGGAACCAAAAACCCTTCTAGAAACCCGGTTTCTGACTCCCCACCGATCGCTCTAGAAACCGGGTTTCTACCAACATCTCGGCGGGGAACCAAAAACTCTTCTAGAAACCCGGTTTCTGACTCCCCACCGATCGATCTAGATCCCGAAACCCTCGGGCGGGCCGATCGGCAACTGCAAACGGCGGCAAACGGCGATCGCACCCCCGCGCCCTTCCTTGGGACCCTTCGCAGCGGAAAAGAGCGATCGCCCCAAATCCCCCGGATTCCCGACATTCCCCCCGCCTCCTGACAATCGGGCAAATCCTGAGCTACACTGATAACCTAAGAAGTTGAGGTGCAGGGGGCTCCTGGGCTTCTCGTGAAGGATACCGTTTCATCTGGAAGTGGGTGAAGCCCACTTTTTTTAGTGGCAGGATTTCTAGCGAGAGCCGATCGCCTCCGAGTTTTGGCAACTCGCGCACCCGACTCCCAGATCCCCGTCGGGCGATCTCCCACCGGACGAGATCGGGCCGACGTTTTACCGTTCGACGTCAACATCGACTATGGTCCACCCCCTGATACCCAAAATTATCGACCTCGCCACCCCAGTCGCCGAGCCCCTGGGGTTGGAAGTCGTGGGGGCAATGTTTTACACCAACCAAAAGCCTCCCGTGCTGCGGGTAGACATCCGCAATTTGGAGCAAGACACGAGTTTGGAAGACTGCGAGCGCATGAGCCGCGCCTTGGAAGAACAATTGGATGCGACGGATGTGATCCCCGACTCCTACGTTTTGGAGGTGTCGAGTCCCGGCGTGTCGCGGTCTCTCACCCGCGATCGGGATTTTGTCTCCTTCAAAGGATTTCCCGTCACCGTCACCACCTCCGAACCCTACAAAGGACACAAACAGCACAGCGGAAAGCTGATCCGCCGGGATGAGGAAGCCGTGTACCTCAACCAGAAAGGGCGGCAGGTATCCATCCCCAATCCCCTCATTATCGAAGTGCTGCTCGACGAAGGCGGGTGAGGCTTTCCGTCCCATCCCAAACACCCCTCTCAAATTATCGATTGAACTCATAACGACAAGGAGAAATCATTATGTCAATGGTCAGCTTGCCCGGACTCAAAGATATGATTCAAAATATCTCCCAGGAGCGAAACCTGCCCAAGCAGGCCGTCGAAGATGCCCTGCGGGAGGCCCTGCTCAAGGGATACGAGCGCTACCGCCGCACCCTGGAGATGGACACCCAATTCAGCGACGACTACTTCGACAACTTCGACGTAGAACTCGACGTCGAGGAAGAAGGATTTCGCGTCCTGGCCAAAAACCTCACCATCGTCGAACAAGTGAGCAACCAGGATCACCAGATCGCCCTCAAAGACGTGCAGGAGGTCGCCCCCGAAGCCCAGCTCGGCGATACCGTCACCCTCGACGTCACCCCCGAACAGAACGAATTCGGGCGCATGGCCGCCATCCAGACCAAACAGGTCCTCGCCCAAAAATTGCGCGACAAGCAGCGCCAGATGATCCAGGAAGAGTTCGCCGAACACGAGGGCACGGTCCTGCAGGCGCGGGTGCTCCGTTTTGAACGCCAGTCCGTAATCATGGCCGTCAGCAGCGTCTACGGCCAGCCCGAGGTGGAGGCCGAACTGCCCAAGCGGGAACAGCTCCCCAACGACAACTACCGCGCCAACGCCACCTTCCGGGTGTATTTGAAGCGCGTCTCCCAGGGGTCCCAGCGCGGCCCGCAGTTGATCGTGTCCCGAGCCGATGCCGGACTGGTGGTGTACCTGTTCGCCAACGAAGTCCCCGAAATCGAAGATGAGGTCGTCCGCATCGTCGCCGTGGCCCGGGAAGCCAACCCCCCCTCCCACTACGTCGGACCCCGGACTAAAATAGCCGTCGATACCCTTGATCGCGACGTCGATCCCGTCGGGGCCTGCATCGGGGCGCGGGGATCGCGGATTCAGGTGGTGGTCAACGAGCTGCGGGGCGAAAAAATCGACGTGATCCGCTGGTCCCCGGATCCCTCGATCTACATCGCCAACGCCCTGAGTCCAGCCCGGGTGGACGAAGTGCGGCTGGTGAACCCCGAGGAACGGCGCGCCCACGTCCTGGTAGCCGAAGATCAACTCAGCCTGGCGATCGGCAAAGAGGGCCAGAACGTCCGGCTGGCGGCGCGGCTGACGGGGTGGAAAATTGATATCAAGGATACGGCGAAATACGACGCGGCGGCAGAAGATCGAAAAATTGCCGAAGAACTCAGCCGCCAGCGGGGCGAGGGAGAACCCGAACCGGAGGAGGAAATAGACGGGGAAGAAGTCGCGGAAGAATCCCAAATCGGAGTTTAGGGAGGGGAGGTTGCCAATTTTCGGTTGCCGTCAGCCGTTGTCGTCTCGCCGGGAGGTTTTCCCGATCTCATGCCATCCAATCTCCGCCGCTGCGTCACCTGTCGCCAACTGGCACCGAAAGAAACCTTCTGGCGACTGGTCCGGGTTCACCCATCCCATCGGGTACAATTGGATGTGGGCATGGGTCGGTCCGCTTACGTTTGTCAAACAGACGAATGTCTCAAAGGCGCTCAAAAGAAGAACCGACTCGGACGGGCGTTGAAAGCCCCGGTGCCCGAAGAACTCTTTCAAATCCTGTGGCGGCGACTGGCCGCCCGCTCTCAGCAGGACGGGTGAGATATAAAACTCTCTATTCAATCTGACGGACAATGTCGGGCCAAATTTGAGGAGGTGATGACCGCAAAATTTCAATCGTCGAAGCCGAACTCCGCTCCGCATCTCTCCGCATCCGGCGGGATCGGAGCGCTGCCCCCACCGGGGGCTGGCCGGGGACTCAAAATTGTGAACTCGTCCAGGGAGTGCGTCGGGTCCGGGCATGGCGATCGAGATGAAAGTGGTACAGTAAAAACGGTGCCGTTGATGAAATGTCTCCATCCGATCCGGCGCAGCTCCAATGGGGTGCGGGTCGGACAAACCGGTTCCGTATCGAGGGACGACACTCATCAAATTCGGGCGATCGCAGTTGTAGACCCCAATAAAACAATGTCAGTATAAGTAAAAACGGGTTGGTACGAAGAGGGAAGTGTGGATGAACAACGTCAAAGTCAGGATTTACGAACTCTCACGAGAATTAAATTTGGAGAACAAGGACATCTTAGCCGTCTGCGAACGGCTCAACATTGCAGTTAAAAGCCATAGCAGTACAATTACAGAATCGGACGCCGAGCGGATCGAAAAATATGTCGCCACCCATCCGATCGTCAGCGAGCCGGAGGAGGGAGGCTCGGCGACAGGCCCGGCTCAATCCGGCGGGTTCCCGTCGGGGGAGAAAAAGAAACAGCAAATTCTAGAAATTCGCCGGCCCAACAAAATTCGTCTCGAACACCACCACCCTTCCGAAGGGTCGGAGTCCGAGGCGAATGCCGCGCCGGTCGCCACTCCCCCCAAACCTCCCAACTCCCAACCATCTGCCCTCAAGTCTGAAACGAATCCATCTGAATTGTCCAAACCGAACACTTCCCCCCAACCCCCCCGGAAGCCAGAAAACGCCCCGGACAACGGGGCCAGTTTTGCGGCCGACCGAGACACCCCGACTCCCTCTGAGAAACCGACCCCGCGGCCTTCTGAAGCCAAGTCGGAGGCCGAATCCCCGAAACTTGTCGCGCCACCCGTCAGACCCGTGTCTCCATCTCCCAAATCTTCCCAACCGCCGCGCAAACCGGTGTTGAAACCGAACAAACCGAGTCCCAAAGCGGGCGACGCCTCCGACGGCAACCAGAAACCGCCGGAACGGCCGGCGGCCAAGCAAAAACAACGTCCGGCCCCCGCCGAGCCCGCCGAGAAAGAGAAAGAGAAAGAGAAAGAGATCCGGGAGGTGAAAAAGCGCTCTCCGGCCAAACCCGCCAAGCCGGTTCCCGAATTGCAACCCCCGCCGGCGCGGCAGCCGAAACGCCCCGTCAAAGGTGACGCGCCCGAGGTGGAAGAGGAAACCGAACTCGAGACACCGGATTTGGAAGACGACACCTTGGAGGTGAATCGGCCCAAACGGGGGCCGACTCTGAAGCGGCCCCAACCCCTGACCCCGCCGAAGAAGCGGCCGGGCGGCATCGACGAAGACGAAGACGAGATCGACGAACTCTCCGACAAGGCGGGGAAAGCAGCCAAAGCCAAGGTGAAGCGTCCCCGGATCAAGCCCGTCATCGAAGATGAGGAGGACGAGGATTTTGACAACATCGGCAGCTCGTCCTCGGATTCAGCCATCCTGAGTATGTCCCTGGCGCGGCCACCGAAACCCAAGGACGCCGAGGGTTCCGGGCGATCGCCGGCCGCCTCCGGTTCCGGGGCGCGGGGTCGCAAACCCATGCCGTCCCGGCCTTCCGCCGGCGGCGGTGGCGGATCAGCCGCCGCCGGGCGCCGGGCGCAGCAGCCCAAGCAGCCGGATCGCCCGGAGCGCCTGGTCGTCCGGGGGCCGATGACCGTCCAGGAACTCTCCCAAGCCCTGGGGGTCCCGGAAACGGAAATTATCAAGCGCCTGTTCTCCCGGGGGATCGCCGTCAACATCACGGAAACCCTCGACTTCAACACCATTTCCACCGTGTGCGAAGAATTGGCCGTGACGGTGGAGACCGAGGAACAGCGGTCGGCCGCCGAAAAGCCGGATAACATCTTCAACGCCGAAGACCTGGAGAATCTCCAGCGCCGCCCGCCGGTGGTGACGATCATGGGCCACGTAGACCACGGGAAGACGACCCTGCTCGACTCGATCCGGAAAACCAAGGTCGCCCAGGGAGAAGCGGGCGGCATCACCCAGCACATCGGCGCCTACCACGTGGACGTGGAAAACGAAGCCGGCGAAATGCAGCAGGTGGTGTTTTTGGATACCCCCGGCCACGAAGCCTTCACGGCCATGCGGGCGCGGGGCACCCGGGTCACGGATATCGCCATCCTGGTGGTGGCGGCCGACGACGGCGTCCGGCCCCAGACCATCGAGGCGATCAGCCACGCCAAAGCGGCGGGAGTGCCCATCGTGGTGGCGATCAACAAGATGGACAAGGAAGCGGCCCAGCCCGACCGGGTGAAGCAGGAATTGATGGAACACGGGCTGGTCCCCGAAGAGTGGGGCGGCGAAACCATCATGGTTCCGGTGAGCGCCATCAACGGGGAGAACCTGGACAGCCTGCTGGAAATGCTGCTGTTGGTGGCCGAAGTTGAAGACCTGTACGCCAACCCGAACCGGTTCGCCAAGGGGACGGTGATCGAAGCCCACCTGGACAAGGCCCGCGGCCCGGTGGCGACCCTGCTGGTGCAGAACGGCACCCTCCGCGTCGGGGACGTGATCGTGGCGGGTTCGGCCCTCGGGAAGGTGCGGGCGATGGTCAACGATCGCGCCGAACGGGTGGAAGAGGCCAGCCCCTCCTTCGCCGTCGAGGTGTTGGGCCTGCGGGATGTCCCGGCCGCCGGGGACGAGTTCGAGGTGTTCGAGAGCGAGAAAGAGGCCTCAGCCCTGGCCTCGGGCCGGGCGGATACCGAGCGGCAGTCCCGCCTCCTCCAGGGACGGGTCAGCCTCAGCGCCCTCTCGGCCCGGGTTCAGGAAGGGGAACTCAAAGACCTCAACATCATCCTCAAGGGCGATGTCCAGGGGTCGGTGGAGGCGATCGTCAACGCCCTCAAGAAACTGCCCCAGAAGGAAGTGCAACTGCGGCTGCTCCTGGCCGCCCCCGGGGAAGTCACCGAGACGGACATCGACCTGGCCGCGGCCAGCGACGCGGTGCTGATCGGATTCAACACCACCCTCGCCCACGGCGCCCGACAGGCAGCCGACCGCGCCGGCGTGGATATCCGGGAGTACAACATCATCTACAACCTCCTCGACGACATCCAGGCGGCGATGGAGGGGATGCTGGAACCGGAACTGGTGGAAGAACCCTTGGGTCAGGCGGAAGTGCGGGCGATCTTCCCCGTCGGCCGCTCCCGGGTCGCCGGGTGCTACGTCCAGTCGGGCAAGCTGATCCGCAACTGCAAGATCCGCGTCCACCGGGGCTCCCAAGTCCTCTACGACGGCTTCCTCGACTCCCTGAAGCGGATCAAAGAGGATGTCAAGGAGGTTAACGCCGGCTACGAGTGCGGGATCGGCACGGACAACTTCAACGATTGGACCGAAGGCGACAGCATCGAAGCCTACCGGATGGTGACGAAGCGCCGCACCCTCTCCATGTAGGATCGGGCTCGGGTCGCGATCGCCGTCCCCATCTCCGGACACCGAGGTGGGGGCGGTTTTGTCTTATCATGAAGCTGGTAAGCCGACCGGAGGTCAGGAGAATTGGCGATGCGACGATTTAGACTCGATCCCTTTTTGTGGATTCATTTTGCGGGGCTGGCGACCCTGCCGATTTGGTTTGGGTTGTGTTTGTTCGGGTTTGCGGTGGGCTACCCCCTGCTCCCCGTGGGGGTGGAGTTCTCCCTCGTCGCGATCGCGGGTATCCTGCCGATCCTCTGGATGCAGTGGTTCCGCCCGTTTTATATTTTCAGTATTTTGGTCGTCGCCATCCGGCCGGAGCGGCTCGCCGACGAACAGCGGCGCATTTTGGCCGGCTTCAAAACCCAGCGACAGCAGGGGTTGTCGTCGATCACCCCCATTTTGCTGCTGCCCGTCCTTTGGCAACTCTACGGCGTCGCCCCCCTGGCGGCGGAGGTGGCGTCCGGGTTTTCGGAATGGCGCCCCTTGGGCCTGGCGATCGCGGCCGCGGCATTTTGCGGGGCCAACCTGTTCGCCCAGGTGCCGATGAGCGTCGTGGGGATCTTCCTGACACCGGAGTCCGAATTCGCCAACCGCGAACCCCTGTCCCCCCCCCAAATTCGCCAGGGATTTACGATCGTCGGGGCGCGGGTCGATCGCATCTGGCCCGTTTCCCGGGAGACGGCGGAGCCGGCCGACCCGGAACCCCCCGGAGCGGGAACGTCAGAATCTCCTGACATCGATCCAGCCGAATCGGTATAATTGTAAAAATTGTTAACAAAATTGGCCCGGAACCCCGATGGGGTGCTGCCCATTACCGTGAATTTTTGTGAAAATGTAAATAGAGTTTACAGATCGTCGCCCCGCCTCTCAGATGTCCCGGAAATGGGGGCTGAGGAACTCGGCGCCGGCTGTGGCTCTCAACTGTCGTTTCGTTGGTGTACCGTGATGGCGAATTCCACCCCAACCTTCTGGAACCCCCATGCCGCAATGGAGCGTCGGGACTCTCAAATTTGGTCCGATCTCAAACGCGCGATCGCGACGAGTTCCGGATTTCAGCGCTGGCAGGTCGATCGCGAAGACGGGCAACGGCTCCGGCATCTCAGCCTTGACCAACAGGTGCGGGCTTACTTGCGGGAAACCCTGGAAACCTTGGCCTACTGAGGCGATCGCATCCCGTGGGAGCCACTCACGGCACAAGCCGGCCCCGCTCCCATGCCTGTGTCACTCGAAGGAGCGCAAATCATGTCTGCCCCACAACTCGAAACCATTCGGGTTCAACATCAACCCTCCCCGGAACACCTCCGACAACTCGGCGTATCGGACTGGCCGATTTGGACGAAAGGTGTCTCGGAATTTCCCTGGACTTACGACGAAGCCGAAACCTGTTACTTGTTAGCCGGGGAAGTCACCGTCACCCCCGACGGGGGCCGGCCGGTGGAACTCAAACCGGGCGACCTGGTGACATTTTCCCGGGGACTCTCGTGCACGTGGACGATCCGCGCCCCCGTCAAAAAACATTATCAGTTCAGTTGAATCAGATCGGATCGTGGGTCCGGGCGATTCGGGAGACCTTCACCGGTATCCGCCGAATCGCGCCGGCTAAATTTTCGATGCCGAATTGCTACGCGACCGGGCCATGCCGGGGTCGCCGAGTCGTCGAAAAGCCGTGATTGATAATATACTAAGATTTGCCGGTGTTAAGCGTGAGTAAGAAAGGGAGAGGGGGCTCTGACTGATACGGAATCTGAAAACCTAATGTCAGCTTCGACCCACGTCTGGAGTCCGCAGCTATCGATTTGTCTGTTCGTGCCATCCGTAGAGCTGGCCCGTCTCGTGCTGTCTTCTTTGCTCGACGACCATTATCTCGTCGTCGAGCTTCACGCGGCCGAGGAGCTGGTCGAATACGTGGCCCAACACAAGCACCAGCTCGACTGCATGATTCTGGAGCAGTGTCCCGCCCTGACACCGCAGGTCCACCAACTGCAACAGCGCGCGATCGCGATCCCGACCCTGATCATCCGCCCGACGGACGGGTCGCCCGAGGAGGAAACGCCGGGATCTCCATCTCCCCCCACAGAAACCGAGATGCAGGAGAATTACCTCGTGCGATCGACGGAAGTCCAGGTGCGCCCCAGACAACTGCATCTGATCCGAGGATATATCGACAAAGCCATCAGTCAGTTTATCACCCAGGCCGTCACGACCCGCTTGAGCGACGAGTCATCGCCGACCGACACCCCGAGCGAGTTGACCAATTTTATTGTCCGCCAGCAGCGACGGCTCGCGGACAAATTACACGAGCGATTAGGATACCTAGGTGTGTACTATAAGAGAAATCCTCAAAACTTCCTGAGAAATCTGCCGATGGCAGATCGACAGGAGTTTTTGGACCAGCTCAAATCGAAATATCGTCAAATCGTTTTAAGTTATTTTTCAAATGATAGAAATTTGAATAGTAAAATTGACGAATATGTTAACATGGCATTCTTTGCCGATGTCCCGGTGACTCGGGTGGTGGAAATTCATATGGAGTTGATGGATAATTTTTCCAAACAACTCAAACTTGAGGGGCGCAGCGAGGATGTTTTGCTTGATTATCGACTGACCCTAATTGATACTTTGGCTCATCTGTGCGAGATGTATCGTCGTTCGATCCCCCAAGAGACACGGTGAGGAGGAAAAAGAATGTCTGTTGACCCCAAAACTTACACCTGAAACCTACAGATATTATGAGTCCACTGAAGAAGACCTATGTTCTCAAACTCTACGTGGCGGGGAACACTCCGAACTCAGTGCGGGCGCTGAAAACCCTCAAGGATATCCTCGAACAGGAGTTTCAGGGAGTTTATGCCCTCAAAGTGATCGACGTTCTCAAAAATCCCCAACTCGCGGAGGAGGATAAGATTTTGGCGACGCCCACATTGTCCAAAATTCTCCCGCCGCCGGTCCGTAAAATCATCGGCGACCTTTCCGACCGGGAGAAAGTTCTGATCGGGTTGGATTTACTTTACGAAGAGTTGGAAGACGAAGATTCCAATTTCTGAGCGGCTCGGCGCCATCGACCATCGCGCCCTTCCCCGCGTCAACGCCCAGGCCCGGATGCGACGGTGCGATCGGACTCGAGGGCAGACCGGGAACTGCACGTCCGACGACGGGGCTTTCAACGCCTCCGTACAGGTCGGATGACGTGCCCTTCCGTGCCGGATGTCGGGCCATCGTACCCCGGAGTCGGCCGCTACAGGTTGGCGACCCGTTCTGAGGCTCCGCCCGTCACGGCCCGACCCAATTTTGTGGTAAATATAAACAACGGTTATATAGAATGGTGAGATTGGAGCCAAGTTTTTAACATCAACAATTATGAGCGATAGCAATCAAGAAGCGCAGTCGAATGGGCGCAAGCTCATCAGTGTCCAAAAAATCCGAACCATGATCGAAGGGTTCGACGATATCAGCCACGGGGGGATGCCGGCAGGCCGTGCAACGCTGGTGAGCGGAACGTCGGGTACGGGAAAAACGCTGTTTGCCATCCAATTTCTTTACAACGGAATCATCAACTTCGATGAGGCGGGAATTTTTGTAACCTTTGAAGAGTCCCCCACCGACATTATTAAAAACGCCGCCAGTTTCGGATGGGATCTCCAGGAGTTGATCGACCAGGGCAAGTTATTTATTCTCGACGCATCTCCCGATCCAGAAGGTCAAGATATCGTCGGCAATTTCGACCTTTCGGCTTTGATCGAGCGGATTCAGTATGCCATCCGCAAATACAAGGCAAAACGGGTTTCCATCGACTCAGTGACGGCGGTTTTTCAACAGTACGAAGCGGCCGGCGTCGTCCGGCGAGAAATTTTTCGGCTGGTCGCCCGTTTGAAACAGGTGGGAACCACCACCATCATGACCACGGAGCGGGAGTCGGAATACGGGCCGGTGGCGCGGTTCGGGGTCGAGGAATTCGTCTCCGACAACGTGATGATTTTGCGGAACGTGTTGGAGGGAGAACGCCGCCGCCGCACGGTGGAAATCCTCAAATTGCGCGGCACCACCCACATGAAAGGGGAATATCCGTTCACCATCACCCAAAATGGCATCAGTATTTTTCCCCTCGGCGCGATGCGGCTCACCCAGCGTTCTTCTAATGCCAGGGTGTCTTCCGGCGACACCACCCTCGATGAAATGTGCGGCGGCGGTTTCTTCAAGGATTCAATCATTTTGGCGACCGGAGCGACGGGAACCGGAAAGACGTTGTTGGTCAGCATCTTTGTGGATAACGGCTGTCAAAATAACGAGCGTGCCATCCTGTTCGCCTACGAAGAATCCCGCGCCCAATTGCTGCGAAATGCCAATTCTTGGGGCATCGATTTCGAGGAGATGGAGCGGCGGGGATTGCTGAAAATTCTGTGCAGCTATCCCGAGTCTACGGGACTCGAAGATCACCTGCAGATCATCCGGTCGGAGATTTCCGAGTTCAAGCCCTCCCGGATCGCGATCGATTCCCTTTCCGCCCTGGCTCGGGGGGTGAGTAGCAACGCATTTCGGCAGTTCGTGATCGGGGTGACGGGGTATGCAAAACAGGAAGAAATTACCGGCTTTTTTACCAACACGACCGACCAATTTATGGGATCGCACTCCATTACGGATTCCCACATTTCCACGATCACGGATACAATTCTCATGTTGCAATACGTGGAAATTCGGGGGGAAATGTCCCGGGCGATCAACGTGTTCAAAATGCGGGGATCTTGGCACGATAAAGGCATCCGCGAATATACCATTACCGAACACGGCCCCCACATCACCGACTCGTTTAGGGATTACGAACGCATCATCGGCGGTTCGCCCACGCGAATTTCGGTCAATGAAAAAAGCGAGCTGTCTCGCATTATCGAAGGGGTTCAGGGCGACAAAGAGGACTCCGACTAGGTGGGGACGGAAGGTTGACTTCCGTTTCCCGGGACGAATCTCAAAAGCCGACCCGCCCCAGCAACTTGAGTCAGCGACTCGTTGATGGGGCGGTCTGGTCTTGATGCTACACCCTTCCCTGCAACTCCCATTCCACCGCAGTACGGCAAGGACGAAGTTTCCAACCCAAATTTCTGATCACCGAAAGCCGACCGCCCTCGGTTCGTCGGATCGCGCCGAGAGTTGACGTTTGGCGGCGCGAAGGGCTATAGGATGGGAAGGAGTGCGATTCGTTCAGGAACGAAATAGGGCTGAAATGCCTGAAATAACTTCCTGATGGGGCTTTCATCCCCTCGGATGAATACAAGGGACACATCTCTGACTAGCTCCATAACTGTTTGTATGTACCCAAGTCTGTATCAGAATGATACAAAACGAGGCGGGAAACTCAAGGTCAAGGTATTCCGGAAAGATATGTATATCTTATGTTAAACCAAAAGATTGATAAGCAAACCGGAAAACTGAGAGTAACGGCGATAGCCACCCCCAGTTTCGGAACTCACAATCCCGGGACTGAAGCGGGGAACGGAAGGCATCACTAGAAGCCTACCCTGGTGACAGAGCCAAGCAAGCCTTGGTCAAGATGGCAATGGAACCCTATTGGGAACCTAAATTCGAGGGAACAAGCTATGGGTTTCGACCCGGACGCTCAACCCTCGACGCAATTGGCAGAATATATGTAGCACTCAACAAATCGAACTACTACGTGCTAGATGCCGACATTGCCAAATGCTTTGACCAAATTGACCATGACTACCTGCTATCCAAACTTCATTGTCCAACGACCAT
>NZ_JAJENU010000631.1:0-23763 GCF_035615495.1 Lyngbya sp. CCY1209
CCGTGTGAGGCGAAAGTCTCATGCACGCTTGGAGAATGGGAGGGGGAGAAGGTGACTTCTCTCTCGACCCCTAATGGCGGTCGCCAGGGGAGACGGCCCGCGATCGGTTCGGCCTTCCGGTTCGCCGGACGGTTTCCCGAACGATGCAAGAACCCTTTTCGGCCTCGGGTATCTCACCCTCAAAGAAAAAACCTCGATGGGCGTCCCGTCTGCGGTGCGACTCGCGAAGCCCTGCCGCCCGAAACTTCCGGCCCTTGAAACCCCCGCAATGTTCGAGTCTGTCCCCTTTTTATTCAATTTATAGATGATGTTTAAATTTCTTTTTCCAATACTGAGACGGCACTCCCGTCGGCTGCTGTATTCTTTGGTGTCCCTGAGTATCGCCTGCGGGATTGGGTTGGGCTCCCTGCCGGCGACCCGGGCGATTTCCATTGAAGAGTTGATCTTTCGGGGTATTCAAGTTATTCAATTATCCACCATTTCTGACCGCCAAGAGGTGGCGATCGGTCAACAAATTAACGATCAAATGGTGGGGAAAGAGTTTCGCCTCCACCCCAACCCGGCCTTGACGGAGTATGTCAACCAAATCGGCCAGCGACTCGTCCGGGCCAGCGATCGCCCCGATATTCCCTACACTTTTCAGGTGGTGGATGACTCCCGCATCAACGCCTTCGCGACGATGGGGGGGTTCGTCTACGTGCACACCGGTTTGATCGCCGCGGCGGATAACGAGGCTCAACTCGCCAGCGTCATCGCCCACGAGATCGGACATATCGTCGGACGCCACGCCATCGAACAAATGCGGGAAATGGCGATCGCCCAGGGTGTCGCCTCCGCCGCCGGACTCGACAGCAACATGGCCGTCGCGATCGGGGTCGAACTCGCCCTCCGACGGCCCAACAGCCGCAGTGCCGAATACGAGGCAGACCGGTTGGGGATCGTCAATTTGGGGCGGGCCGGATACGCCCAGCGGGCCGCCGTCGATTTCATGGCTAAACTCCTCAGCAGCGGTTCCCCCCCCACCTTTTTGAGCACCCACCCCGCCACCCGCGATCGCATCGAAACCATGATTCAATATATCGACCCGCGATCGGCCGACAGCGGCGCCGGGATGAACGATCGCGCCTACCAACAGATTGTCAGCCAATTGTTATCTTGATTTAAGTGTCGAAAAAACCGTTCGTAGTCTTCACTTGAGTGCAGTCAAGACAAGGGGCTTCAAGCCCCCTTGTTTTTTGGGTAAAAAATGACTTATAATAAATGCCAGTCAGATAATAATATCAATAAAATGACTGAATTTGACCGATCAAATCATGCTTATAAATCCGCCGAATTCGACAAAACTATACAAGATACAATAGATTTTTTCAATCAAACTCAGGTCTACAAACTTCCCATTGAAAACCGTTTCAATGGCACCGGTGTTTATGCCATTTATTGCCGGTCACAATCCGGGATATATGCAAGGTTTGGTTCTTCGCACCCCTATTTACGTCGGAAAAGCTGTTCCAAAAGGGTGGAGGCAAGCCAGAAAATCATCATCCGATCAATCTACCAGTTATGAACTTTACAATCGGATTCGGGAGCATGGTCGTAGCATCAGTGTGGGAGAAGGTCTCGACCTATCGGACTATCACTGTCGATTGATAATTCTCGAAGGCAAAGAAAGTGATTTGATCGGGACGGTTGAAGCTGCACTCATCCGCCAATATCAACCCATTTGGAATACTTTGATTGATGGTTTCGGAAATCACGATCCTGGAAAAGGTCGATATCAACAAGGGAAGTCCGACTGGGATGTTTGTCATCCGGGGCGACCTTGGGCAGAAAAATGTCAAGGCTCCCATGCAGATCAAAACTATCTCTACAATAAAATCGAACAATTTTTGCAAAATATAGATTAAGAATATGTCCGAAATTTCTTGCTTAGAATTATTTGCGGGTGCGGGAGGGCTGGCGATGGGGATTAGTCGCTCTGGAGTCCGGCATAAAGCATTTGTAGAGTGGAATCAGAATGCCTGTCAAACACTATCCCAGAATTACGATAAAAAACGGGTTTACAATCTAGATATTCGCTCATTCGATTTGACTGAATTTGGTTCGGTAGACTTGATGGCAGGCGGCCCCCCCTGTCAACCCTTTTCAATGGGAGGAAAGCACAAAGGTAATCTAGATAAACGGGATATGTTTCCATCGGTTTGCCAAGCGATCGCCACTTGTACGCCCGAGGCTTTTATCTTTGAAAATGTCAAAGGTATTTTGAGAAAATCATTTCAAAGCTATTTTGAATATATCATTTTGAGGCTGACGTATCCAGAAGTGAAAATCAAAGATTCTGAAGATTGGGGAGAACATCGGAAGAGACTCAAAAAAATTGACGCTTCCGACACATATGCTGGGATCAGATATAACGTCAAATTTTCATTATTGAATGCGACGGATTACGGCGTTCCTCAAATTCGAGAACGGGTTTTTATCGTCGGAATCAGGGACGATCTAGAGGTCGAATGGGATTTTCCAAAACCGACCCATTCTTTAGATGCGTTGCTTTGGTCGCAATTCGTGAGTCGGAATTATTGCGATCGCCACGGCCTCAAAAATATAAACATTGAAAATTGGGATCTGAGACTGCAAAAAAGAATTGAAAAAATGGGGCGACAACCGCCTCTATTTGCCCCACCTTTCCAACCCTGGCAAACCGTGCGCGATCGCATCGGCGACCTTCCCGAACCGGACGACTGCGGCAATTTCGCCGAAGATCACGTCCTCAGAAGGGGTGCAAAACCCTATCCCGGACATACGGGAAGCTATATCGATTTACCCTCAAAAGCCTTAAAAGCGGGAGATCATGGGGTTCCGGGGGGAGAAAATATGATCCGTTATCCGGACGGCCGGGTACGGTATTACACAACCTTGGAAGCCAAACGAATTCAAACCTTTCCAGATCGGTACAAAATTTGGGGTTCTTGGACGGAATCGATGCGACAGATCGGCAATGCCGTCCCGGTGGAGTTGGGATATGCGATCGCCGATTCTTTAGTCAGGGCGATCTGGGGAAACGGCCGGACTGCTGTCAAATGTGCAAGAGGGAATCATTGTTTTAAAATCCCCCATGATTAAGAGGTATTTAAGGTAATTTTACGGCCCCGTAACAGGTGGAGATCCCCCCCATCCCCCCTTAATAAGGGGGGAGAATTTTTCTCAAAGTCCCCCTGACAAAGGGGGATTTAGGGGGATATTTCCCCCCGATGAAAGTTGCAGATCCCCCCCATCCCCCCTTAATAAGGGGGGAGAATTTTTCTTAAAGTCCCCCTGACAAAGGGGGATTTAGGGGGATATTTCCCCCCTCAGATAGACGATCGCACCCCCAAAACCGTGGTATCGTTCAACTCAATTCGGGACGAAATATCAATCTATCTATGGGTTTAAACGTTACACAGAAACTAATTCAATCTCATCTGGTTTCCGGCAAAATGGAACCGGGGGAAGAGATCGGGCTCACCATCGACCAATCCCTCACCCAAGACGCCACCGGGACGATGGTGATGTTGGAATTGGAGGCGATGGGTTTGGATCGGGTCAAAACCGAACTATCGGCCCAATACGTCGATCACAATCTATTGCAAACCGACTATAAAAATGCCGACGATCACTTATTTTTGCGATCGGCTTGCCAGCGATTCGGGATCTGGTACAGCCGCGCCGGAAACGGCATTTCCCACGCCGTCCACATGGAACGGTTCGGCATCCCCGGCAAAACCTTGATCGGTTCCGACAGCCACACCCCCGCCGCCGGAGGGTTGGGAATGTTGGCGTTCGGTGCGGGGGGTTTGGACGTGGCGATGGCGATCGCCGGAGAACCCATGTACATCAAAATGCCCCAAGTTTGGGGGGTCAAATTGACCGGACGTTTGCCGGACTGGGTGAGTGCGAAAGACGTGATTTTGGAAATGTTGCGCCGCCACGATGTCGATGGGGGACGGGGTAAAATTGTCGAATATTACGGCCCCGGTTTGGCATCCCTCAGCGCGATGGATCGCCACGTCATCGCCAACATGGGGACGGAATTGGGGGCGACGAGTACCGTCTTCCCCTCCGACGACGAAACCCGCCGCTTTTTATATTCCCAAGATCGGGAAGATGACTGGATGGAATTGGTCGCCGACGGGGATGCAACCTACGACATTGATGAAGAAATTAATCTGTCGGAATTGCTGCCGCTGATCGCCTGTCCTTCGAGTCCCGGAAATGTGGTTCCGGTTCGCGAGGTGGAAGGGCGAGATGTGAATCAGGTTGTCGTCGGATCTTCGGCAAATCCGGGGTTGCGAGACTTTTGGATCGTCAGCGAAATCGTCAAAAATAAGGTCGCCAGCGATCGCGTTTCTTTCGATGTCAATCCCACCTCCCGCCAATTGGTGGAAAATTTGGCGGCGATGGACGACGCCTTCCTCAACCTGATCCACAGCGGCGCGAGGTTCCACCAGGCGGGGTGTCTGGGGTGCATCGGCATGGGACAGGCCCCCGCGTCCGACCAAATCTCCCTGCGGACGATGCCGCGCAATTTCCCCGGACGTTCGGGCACGGCGGACGACCAAGTTTATTTGTGCAGTCCGGAGACGGCGGCGGCGGCGGCACTGACGGGAAAAATTACCGATCCTCGGGATTTGGAAAATATTTATGACATGAAATATCCCCGGTTTAAAGCGCCGGAAAAATTGATTATCAACACGGATATGTTGGTGGAACCCCCGGCGGACAATCGAGATATCGAACTCGTAAAGGGGCCGAATATCAAGTCGTTTCCCGAGTTTCCCGCCCTGCCCGATCGCGCCGAAGTTCCGGTGTTGTTGAAGGTGGGCGACAACATTTCCACCGACGAAATTCTCCCCGCCGGGGCGAGGGTGTTGCCGTTCCGCAGCAACATTCCCGGCATCAGCGATTTTGTCTATTATATGGTGGACGAAAGTTTCTCCGATCGCGCCAAAGAAACCCAGGAAAAATACGGCGGACACGTCATCGTTGCGGGGGAAAATTACGCCCAGGGGTCGAGTCGGGAACACGCCGCGATCGCCCCCCGCTATTTGGGACAGATCGCCGTCATCGCCAAATCCTACGCCCGCATCGGCTGGCAAAATCTCGCCAATTTCGGCATCTTACCCCTGGAATTTATCGACCCGGAGGATTACGACTCCATCAAGGCGGGGGACGAGTTGGAATTGCTGGACTTGCGGCGTGCGATCGAAGAGGGAGACACGATCGCTCTCAAAAACCGCACCCGGGACCTCACCTACCGCGTCAACTACAGCCTCAGCGATCGCCAAGTTGAAGTGATGTTAGCCGGCGGTTTAATCGGATATTATCGAACACAACGATTATCTGAATTACAAACCGTCGGATGATGATTGAATTGATTGCCGAATGGCTTGGATCGGTGGGGGGAATCGTCCTCTTTTTCGTCCTGCTGATCTTTCTCACCCTCTACCTGCGGGGCGTTTTCCGGGAACGCCGCCAGTACCACCTCAAAAATGTGCCCGCCCCCGATGCCGAAAGTTTCGGGTTTACCGTCGCCTGCCTGTCGGACTCTTTTATTAGCTGCGGCAAAGTGACCGGATTTTGGGTGGAGGCGGAACGGATTTACGCCGCCCGATTTGACGCGATCGCAAAAGCGAAAGAGTCGATCCAGTTTGAAACCTTTATTATCTTACCCGGCGATCGCGCCGATCAATTCGCCGAAGCGATTGTCAAAAAATCCAGGGAAGGGGTAAAAGTGCAAGTCTTGATCGATGATTTCGGAACCCAGTCCCTGCCAAAATCCTATTGGAAAAATTTGGAAGATGCGGGCGTTGAAGTGCGTTTTTTTAATGAATTTAGTTGGAAAGATATCCTCTATCATTTGAAGCGAAATCACCGCAAATTGTTGTTAATTGATGGTAATGTTGCCCTCGTCGGCGGGGCGGGATTTGCAGACGATTGGGATGGGAAAGACAAGAATAATTCCCAAGTTCCTTGGTTGGATTATGAGGTTCGATATCAGGGGCCGGTGGTGACGCGCTTGCAGGGGATTTTCCTGCAACATTGGCTGGATGCCGGGGGAACCGCCGATTTTACCGAACATCACCTTTGCCCCCACGAAAGCGACGAAGAACCGATTATTGTCACCGCTGGGGAAGATCCCAGCTATCGGGACTCCGGAATTCGCGCTTTATTTCAATCTTTGATCGCGGGGGCGAGGCGGCGAATTTGGATCGCCAGTCCCTATTTTCTGCCCGATCCGAACTCGCGAGAATTGCTGTTGGAAGCGAGAAAGCGGGGGGTGGAAATCCGGATTTTGACGATGGGAAAACGCTGTGATAAACCCTACGTTCATTATACATCACGGGAGCTTTATCCTTGTTTATTAAAAGGGGGAATTGAGATTTACGAATACCAACCCAGCATGATGCACGCGAAGGTATTATTGATCGATGAGGATTGGGTGAGTATGGGGAGTGCGAATTTCGATCCTCGCAGTTTTTTCCAAAATGAGGAGTTGAATTTAACGTTGCGCGATCGCTATCTCGCGGAACCCATGGAATCTCTATTTTTGGGGGCGTTTGAGAAGAGTTATTTGGCGAATTGGAAAGACTGGAAGAAGCGACCTTTAAAGGAGCGGGCGATCGGCCGATTTTCCTTGCTATTTTACTGGCAGTTATAGCGCCATATCGCCCGAAAAATTGACGGTTCCGATCTCGATGCGATCGCGTCCGTTTTGTTTGGCTCGGTAGAGGGCGCGATCGGCCGCATTGACGAACGTTTCCACCGCAGTCGCACAACAATTCGGAACCTGGCTGGCGAGCCCCATACTGAGGGTGACAAACTGACTCACCCGAGATTTTTCGTGGGGAATTTGCAGGTGTCGGATGCGGGTGCGAATCCGTTCCGCCACTTCCACCCCCCCGTCAATATCCGTATTGGGCAAGACCACCACGAACTCTTCGCCCCCGTAGCGGGCGACGAAATCGGCGGGGCGTTTGAGAGCCTCTCGTATCGCTTTGGCGACTTGAATTAAACAGTTATCTCCCCGCTGATGACCGTAACAATCATTGTACGCTTTAAAGTCATCGACATCGCACAGAATTAAAGAAAGGGGTTGTCGTTCCCGGCTCGCCCGACACCATTCTTGATATAGCCTTTCGTCGAAGCTGCGGCGATTCCCCACCTGCGTCAAACCGTCAACGTTTACCAAATGCTGCAACTGTCGGTTTGCTTCTTCCAAAGCAGCCTGAATTTTTTGGCGCTCGGTGATATCTTTTCCGACCGTCAAAACGCAAGTTTGACCCCAAAATTCTATCAATTCCGCCGAAACTAGCATCGTTTTGATTTCGCCGTTTTTGGTGCGAAATTGCAATTCTTTGTCGCGAATGTAGCCCGACATTATAAGTCCTTGGTTGTAGAGTAAACGATTTTCTGGGTCAGCCCAAATGTTGAGATCTGCACTCGTTTTTCCGATCGCCTCTTCCCGGGAATACTGCATCAAACTGCAAAAACTTTCGTTGATGTCCAAATAGCGCCCGTCTTCTAGGGTCGAAATCGCGATCGGGTCGGGACTCGACCGAAAGGCGGATGCAAATTTTGCCTCGGATGCCTTCAAAGCCTCCTCCATATTTTTGCGATCGGTGATGTCCGTTTGGATGCCGATATAGTGGGTGACAATCCCCTCAGAGTTCCGCACCGAAGAAATGGACACGTCATTCCAAAATAGAGTTCCGTCTTTTTTGTAGTTCCGCAGTTCCACCCAACAATTATCATGATTTTTCAGCGCTTTTCGGACGACCCCCAACCCCGGTTGATCGCGATCCGTACCCTGTAGAAAACGGCCATTTTTCCCCACCACTTCCGATCGGGAGTAGCCGGTAATTCGTTCAAAGGCGGGATTGACGTAAATGATCGGATTTTCGGATTGAGTGGCATCGGCAATGATGACACCGTTCCGACAGGCAGAAATCGCCTGATCCAGTATCCTTAAGTGGCTTTCTACTTCCTCTCGAATGGCAATTTCTTGCTGAAGTTGCCGATTTTTTTCTGCCAACTGTTTTTTTTGATTTTGCAGCCGCAACTGGAGCCGAACTCGGGCGATCACCTCTTGAATCTGGAAGGGTTTTGTGATATAATCATTTCCGCCAATTTCTAGGGCTCTGACTTTATTTAAAGGGTCATCGAGGGCGCTGATAAAAATGATCGGAATTTCCGAGGTTTGGGGATTTTCTTTTAATTTCTGACACACTTCATAACCGTCGATTCCGGGCATCCGGATGTCGAGAAGAATCAAATTTGGGGGCTTGGAAAATGCCGATTTCAGGGCGATTTCACCGCCGATCGCCTTTCTCAGCTTGTACCCTTCCTGGGATAGCATCTGAGTCAAGACTTTGAGATTTTCGGGCTGATCGTCAACAATTAAGATGTGGTCAGGTTGGGCGGGTTTCAAAGGTAGACTCATAGTCGATTTTTCCAATTAAATCGATAATTATATCGAAACGAAATTGATTGACACAATCTGTCAATGCGGTGGCTAGAGAAGCGTGATTTTCGGGAATTTTAGCGATCAGTTCCAAAGCCCAATCATCATCCAAATCGATCGCGGCTTGGCGAAACTGCACCAACCAATCTGTCGGCATGACCTCCAGGCGAGCGACATCCAAGGAAAAATCAGCTTTTCTGCCTGCCGAACCATCGGTTTGTTCATAAACATAGCAAACTTTCAAATATTTTTCTAAAATTTCAAAAATTACCGCTTCTCGAAACGGTTTGCGGACGAAATCATCGCATCCGGCCGCGACGATCTGATTTTTATCCTCTTCTAACACGCTGGCAGTAATGGCAATAATTTTCGCTTCTCGCCCCTTCGAGTTCATTTTAATCCGTCGGGTCGCTTCGTGACCGTCCATCACGGGCATCCTCATATCCATCCAAATTAAATGGGGTTGCCAGTCCTCCCAAATGGCGATCGCCTCTTTTCCGTCCGCCGCCTCTTTTAACTCAAATCCCAGCGGATTCAGCAATTTGACCAGCAGTTGCCGGTTGAGGGAATTGTCATCGACGATCAAAATTTTGTAATTCGGTTGATTGGGGGCGAGGCCCGTAATCCTGCGGGCCGGGGCGGGAGTTTCAATATCCGTTTCTCGAACCAACTTCACCTCAATATTAAAGTCAAAAACCGTCCCGAATCCCACCCGACTTTTTACCCGAATTTCGCCCCCCATCAGTTGCACGAATTTTCGACTGATCGACAACCCCAAACCCGTCCCCTCTTGGACTTTTTTTCCACTTTCAGTTTGGCTGAACGATTCAAACAGTTGGTCGATTTCTTCCGGGGCAATGCCGACCCCCGTATCTTCGACTTTAAACCACAAAGTCCGCGTCGGGGGTTCCGGTTCCGTCGGCCGGTTCCTCACTCTCACCGACACGCCACCCCGGCGGGTAAATTTGACGGCATTGGCCAGCAAATTGATCAAAACTTCCCGCAATTTCAGCTCGTCGGTTTGAACGTATCGGGGAACGTCCTCCGCCCGGTCAAAATTGAGCTGCAATCCCCGATCGCGCGATCGCAGTTTAAATAATTCTTCGATCTCGTCCAACAGCCGGTACAGGTCGAAATTTTGGGGATTTAAGCTCATTTTTCCCGCCTCAATTTTCGACAGATCCAAAATATGATTGATTAGGGTCAGCAAATATTCCCCGCTGCGGTTGATGATCTCGATATTTTCCCGTTCCTCCGGCGACAGGCGATCGGAACGATTCATAATTTGAGAAAAGCCGATGATCGCATTCAGCGGCGTGCGGAGTTCGTGGCTCATATTGGCGATAAACAAACTTTTGGCTTGGTTGGCAACTTCGGCTTTTTCTTTCGCTTCCGCCAGTTCTTGAGTCCGCCGGTTTACTGTGGCTTCCAACGTGCGATTATAGTCTGCTAAAACCCGTTCAGCTTGTTTTCGCTGGGTGATGTCTTGAAATGCCGCGATCGCGTACACGACCTGACGGAAATCGTCGTAAATTGGGGTCGCCCACACTTCGATGGGTACGACTTTATCGCCCGCGTTAATCTCAAGATCGTCGGCGTAAAACAGTTCTCCTTTTAAAGCTCTGACAACCGGTAAATCCTCCGCCGGATAAGTTTTTTCAGTTCCGGAACGATACACTTGATAAGCCCGACTGAGTTCTGGCGTTCCGGCATCTAAAGGCGATTGAATTCCCAATATTTTTTTGCTGGTTTGATTGGCATAATACAGCCGTCCCGTGGCATCGTGGACGGAAACCGCCACCGGCAGGGCTTCTAAATATTGAGTCAGGCGATTTTCGCTCTCTTTGAGTCGGGCGAAAGATGTTTGCAATTGGACAGCCATTTGATTGAAGGAATCAGCCAATTCTCCCAATTCATCCTTTCGCTCGATTCGGATATGTTGCCCCCAATTTCCGATCGCGATTTCTTTGGCAGCATTATTGATTTTTAATATCGGCTGAACGATCCAACGGACGGTAACAATTCCCAAAACCGTCGCCACCCCCAAAGCCACCAGACATAAAATAACCGTCATCCGCGTATTGGCATCAATCCTCGTCATGAAGTCGGATTCGGGGACGACGACGATCACAAACCAATCTTTAATCTTGGCATCAAAAGGGACGATTTTAATAAAATATTTTTTGCCATTTTCGACAAAGTTTACCTTTTCTTTTCGGTCAATTTTAGACAGGTCTACATCGCCGGATTTCAGATATCTGCCGGCGACCGATATCGGATCATTTTCGCTCTCATGGGGCCGCAACTGACGATAACGCTTTTGCAGGGTTTGGGTTTCTTCGACCTCGAACGGCGTTTCGTCGGCCGAACTCGCGATCAGATCGCCGTCGGTTTCGATAATGAAAACTTCGCCGGACGGACCGAGGGTCATGGAGCCGAGAAAATTGCTGATGTCGATCAAACTCAAATTGACTGAAAAGACGCCGATTAATTCGGAGGTTTCCGAGTCGTAAATGGGATGGTAGGCATTCACGGCAAGGGACGGCTCTTGACCAATTTGAAAGAGTTCGCTCCATCCCCGCCATCGATTCTCGACCGCTGACTGATACCAGGGACGATCGCGCACCGGAAACGGATTTAATGTGTCAAATAGACGAATTGAACGACCCTGATTTTCGATCGCATAAACATCAAATCTATCCGGATTCACCGGATCGGATTTGCCCAGCTCTAATCGATCGTCCCAAAAAGGAGTCCGGTGGATGGTTCTGAACCGGCCGTCGGGACCTCCAAACAGGATCGTGCTGACCGATTCAAACTGTTGAATTTGAGCGATAAAATGCCGTTCCAACTGGGGTAAATTTTGTAAATCCAGTTGGCCGTTGCGGACGGCATCCGCATTGATGCGATTGATCAGTTCGGGCGTCGCCAAATAGGTTTCCAAATACAGTTCGACGCGATCGCTCACCTCGTCCATCAACTGGGCCGCTAAATCTTCTACCGCCTGCTGTCCGTTTCGGTAGGACAGATACCCCACGAGTCCGACCGTCCCGAAAATTTGCAGTAAAAATGGGACGATCAAAACGACTCGCAGGGGAAATCCGGCGACAATTCGAGCCGGCAGACGGGAAAAAAGTTTCATCGGTCAAACAATTAACTCACGGGACGGAGACGGACCCCCGATCTGCGACCGGCTGATTTCTATTATGTCCCATTCACGACTCTTGAGGGTGGCTCAAAAACGGAACCTCGACGATTTCTCCCGCTGTGGTTCCCACTTCCACCGTCAACCCCGGCCCCCCGGCTTTGGTGCGGACGTAGGCTAACCCGAATGGACCGGCCTCCGTTTCGATGACGCTCGTCAGTTTGCCTACCTTTTTGCCCTCCAGGACGATCGCCGTTCCGGGCTCGGCAGCCTCCCGCAGGCGAATCCCCCAAAGCCGCTGTTTGACACCTTTATAAGTGTTGAGGCGGGCGATGGTTTCCTGGCCGATATAACAGCCTTTTTCAAAAGAAATCGTTTCCCACAGTCCGGCTTCTAGGGGGTTGTAATCTTCCGTCAGTTCGCGATCGGGAACCGGACGCCCCTGTTCGATGCGGAGCCGCTCCCAAACGCGATCGCCCATCGGAATGGCCCCGGCCTCGGTTAAGGAATTCCACAGGGGTGCAGCCGCCTCTGCGGGGACGATGAGGGTATATCCCGCCGTCGCCAAACCACTACCCGCCGCGATCCGCACCGCCGCACCCCCCAACTCCGTTACCCAGTGGTGGCCGGGGGGCAAATTTGCCCGAACCGCCACCCCTAGCTTCTCCAACATTTGGGTGCTCTGGGGTCCGATCACGCTGAAGGGGGCGAATTCGTCGCCGAGATCTTGCAATTTCACTCGATCCATCGGAAAAATGTAGCGATCAAGCCATTCGAGCAAATACTCGCGACGGTTGGGGGACACCAGCAGCAACACCGCGTCCTCGGTCATGTAGGCTGTAGCGAGGTCGATGGTGCGGGCGGTGGAGGTGACGAAAACGGTGTCGCACCCCTGTCCGGGCTCCCGGGCGCTGATTTGGTTGGTGCTCTGGTTGTGGAGGAAGGTGAGGCGATCTTCGCCCGAGAGTTTCAGCAGCCCCCAGTGGGAGCGATCGCACAGGGCCGCCCCCGTTTGAGTGGCCGCGATCGCTTCGGCGTCATTATTGAAACTGAGGGGAACCGCGCCGGAGTCGTCGAATACGGCGCCCGTCGATGTTTGGATGTCGTGTAGGGTTTGAATCATGATTCCGTCGGGGTTAAATTGGCGAACAGATCCTCGATGATATCTCGGGTTTTGCGATCAAGTCGATTCCAGTCCACCTCCCCCGCATCGTCGATCAGGCTGGTGTCGATGTCAACTTCCCGGGTTTCTGCATCGGCGTGGGTGGGGGAGTAGTCCCGGAAACAGATTTGATAGCACAGATCCCAAATATCCACGCTGACTTCCCGGCCGTCCCGTTCCAGCTTCAGCAGGTAGCCCGGATAGGGCGTTTGGACGGTTTCGTAACTGCCCTTCCAACCGGAGGTTTCTAGGTGTTGGCGGATGGTGTCCAGGATTCGGATCAGGGCGGGTTGCATGAGTAATTCTGCTTGTTGCCACGCGAGTTGATCTTTGATTTTCGGTTTCATGGATTCCGATTTTTCCCAGTCGAGGTGGGGTTGCCAATGTTGAGCCGATCTTACCGCGATTGCTCGGGGAGTCAAAATGGGCGGTGATTTTACATTTCTTTACAGGGGCGGCGGGGGCGAGATCCCCCGATTTTTACCTGGGAAAGCGATCGCTCCGCCGTCACCTCCCGACCGGGATTTGAATTGAAACCGTCCCAGCCGATACGGTCTTCGTGACCCGAGTTGACAGTTGGAGATGTTGAGAAGACCTGACCCGAAAAAAAACTCGACACGGGTGAGATATAATTGTTTGGATAGAGTTGGGGCGGCTGTCATTGGGGTCCCGATTCTCCACGGCTGGCAAAATGGCGCGATTTTTCGGTCTCGACGCGGTTTCTTGCCGGCGATCAAAAACCGCAAATTTGAAAGGTCATCCTCCGTGGGGACGGGAAATCTCAGCCCCCCCTCCAGGGTCACTCCGTCTTCCCTCCAAATACCCATTTTTTGAAACTAAAAATTAGTTAAAATCTCAGGTGGGACGGAATTTTCGCCCCACCATCAACCCATTGAAAACGGCGATCGCACGAGTCGGATCGGAATTGAAAACCAACCGGTCGAAGACGACACTTTTGAAAACGCTTTCTGGCCGATACCCCCATCAAGAATCGGATGGCATTGACCCATGAAAATCCTTCTCATTGACGATGACGAACAACTCGCAGAAGAACTGGTCAAACTTCTCAAATCCCAGAATTATGTGGTGGACATCGCCGCGGACGGAGAAGAAGGGTGGAACTACGTTCAAACCTTCGACTACAATTTGATCCTGCTCGACGTGATGCTCCCCAAACTCGATGGCATCACCCTGTGCCGGAAACTGCGATCGCGCGGCTACCAGATGCCCGTCCTCCTGCTCACCGCCCGGGACACCTGCCAGGATAAAGTCCTCGGACTCGACGCCGGAGCCGACGATTACCTGGTCAAACCCATCGTGCTCCCGGAATTGATCGCCCGGGTCCGCGCCCTGTTGCGCCGGGGGGTGATCTCCACGCCCCCCGTCCTCAGTTGGGGCAACCTGCGGCTGGACCCGGCCCACTGCGAAATTTCCTACGACGGCTCGGCCCTCCCCCTCACCCCCAAAGAATACGGCCTTTTGGAACTGTTGCTCCGCAGCCCCTGCCGGGTTTTCAGCTACGACACCATCATCGGACACCTGTGGTCCGGAGAAGAACCGCCCTCGGAAAACACCGTCCGAGCCCACGTCAAAAGTCTGCGGATGAAATTGAAAGCCGCCGGGGCCGCCTTTGATACCATCGAAAATGTCTACGGTCTGGGATATCGTCTCAAAAATTCCGCCCCGCCCCCTGCCCCCAAATCTCAGTCCGACCAGTCCGTACTCGAAGCCGTCAGCCAAATTTGGGAAAACATTCGAGAAAAAACCATCGCCCGCGTTCAGGTTATTCAAGATCTGGCAAGCCTGAACCATCCAGATGTCAAACTCGAACCCAATCGCCGGCAAGCCTACCAAGAAGCCCACAAACTCGCCGGTTCCTTGGGAACCTTCGGATTCGCCCGCGGCTCCCAACTGGCCCGGAAAATCGAATATTTGCTCTCCGGCGACCAACCCCTGAACCCCTACCAACACCACCAGCTTCAAAAGTGGACGGATGAACTCTACGAAGTCCTCCAAAGACACCCCCGAGAATCGATTTCCGAGTCCCAAGTCCCCTCCCCCCACCTCAAGGACTGCCCCAGCCTGTTGATCGTTGATGACGACACCCTGTTGAGCGAACAAATTGCCCGGGAAGCCAAAATCCGCGGCATGGAAGCCCGGACGGCACCGAGCGTTGGCGTCGCCCGAGCCATGCTGGTGGAATCCACACCCAGTTTGATCCTGTTAGACCTCAATTTTCCCAGCCCCGAAGAAGATGGGTTCATGCTCTTGGAAGACCTCGCCTACCACCGCCCGGAAATTCCCGTCGTCGTCCTCTCCGTGCGGGCTAATTTCATCGATCGCCTCACCGTCTGCCGTCTGGGCAGCCGCGCCTTCTTGCAAAAACCGATGCCCACCGAGCAGATTTTGGATCTGGCCACGGAAGTCCTGCAAAATAATATTACCCGGGGCCGGATCATGGCGATCGACGACGACCCGCAAATTTTGGCACTGCTCACCACCCTCCTGTCCCCCTTCGGCCTCCAGGTGGAAACCCTCGGCACCCCCCGCAAGTTTTGGGAAGCCCTGGAACTCTCCACCCCCGACCTGCTCATCCTGGACGTGGAAATGCCCCACTACAACGGCATCGAACTCTGCCAGGTGATTCGCAACGAACCCCGTTGGCGTTACCTGCCCATCCTGATTTTGACCAGCCACACCGACCCCGAAACTATCTCCCGGGTCTTCGGCGCCGGCGCCGACGACTTCATCGGCAAACCTGTGGTTGGCCCGGAACTGATCGCACGCCTGTTCAACCGCCTGCACCGCAGCCGCCTGTGGCGCAACCTCGCGGAAGTTGATACCCTCACCGGGGTCGCGAACCGCCAGAAATCCAGCCAGGACATCAACCGCCTCCTCCGCATGGCCGGCCGCCAAAAACAACCCCTGTGTTTCGCTATTTTGGATCTCGACCATTTCAAAGAGATCAACGACCGCTACGGCCACGCCACGGGGGATTGGGTCCTGCACCGCTTCGGGGAACTGCTGCAAAGTGTCTTCCGCAAGGAGGATGTCGTTGGACGCTGGGGCGGTGAAGAATTTGCCGTGGCGATGTACGGCACCGGCAAGGCGGACGGCCTCCGACGCCTGGAAACGGTTTTGGAACGGTGGCGTCTGGAAGCTCTGGTTTCCGAAGATCGGAGGGTTATTTCGGTGACATTCAGCGCCGGGGTGGCCCAGTATCCCGACGACGGCCCGGATTTGCAGTCCCTCTACCGCTCCGCAGATGCCGCACTCTACTCGGCTAAAGAAGCCGGACGCAATCAAGTCCGCAGTTGTAATTTCGGTGGGGGAGAAATTGATAATTGATAGTTGACCAGGGACAATTGACCAGGGACAATTGATGACTAAAAGAATTTTGATGATCGACGATGAAGAGGATATTTTGATCGTCACCCGGCGCTGTTTGGAACTTGAAGCGGGATGGGAGGTGATGGTGGCATCCTCCAGCGCCGAGGGACTCGACTTGGCTCAACGATCGCAACCCGATGCTATCCTCCTGGACGTGATGATGCCCGACATGGACGGAGCCGCCACCATCAAACGCCTGAAAGCCAATTCGACCACCGCTTCCATCCCGGTGGTCTTCCTTACCGCCAAGCATTCCCCCGCCGAACGGGACTGGTGCTTGGGTCTGGGGGCCGTGGCGGTGGTCGGCAAACCCTTCGATCCCCTCGATATTTCCCACCAAATCAGTCGCGCCCTGGGGTGGGAAGATTAGGCGATCGCACAGATTTGAGATCCCAATGTTCGACCCCCTGCCAGGGGAAGTTAAAACCACCTATAATACTCGCGTATCCGGAATTTGCCAGCAGTCTGAACAGAAAATGCGACTGACCGGCGGTGGTATTTTTTGACCCGAACTCCCCCCAGATCCCACCGTCGGGGCGATCGCGTTACCCGTCCCTTCAACTTCCCCCTATGAGCCGGCGACTTCCCACCCGCGAACAGCTACAGTTTCAATTCCGCGCCATCGCCCAGCAATTTATCGGCGGCCCCAAGCGTCTGGCAATTTTTGAAGCCTGTTTGATCGGGTTGATTTCCGGGATCGCCGCCTTCTGCCTGCGGGCGGGAGCCGGATTCTTGGGCTCCTGGCGCGTACACGGCTCCGCCCAATACTCCGCCTGGCCGTTCCTGCCCCTGCTCGGCGTCTGCGGCGGCTTCCTGGCCGGGTTCCTGGTGGAGCGGGTCGCCCCGGAAGCAGCCGGCAGCGGTATCCCACAAGTCAAAGCTGCCCTGGGGGGGACGAAAATTTCCCTCGACCTGCGCGTCGCCCTCGTCAAACTCGTCGGCACGATGGTGACGATGGCCTCCGGATTCACCCTGGGGCGACAGGGACCGACCGTGCAGATCGGGGCGTCCCTCGCCGCCTGGGTGAGCCGCTGGGTCCCCACCTCCCCCAACTACCGCCGCCAACTGATCGCCTGCGGAGCCGCCGCCGGGCTCGCAGCCGGATTCAACGCCCCCATCGCCGGGGTGTTGTTCGTGGTCGAAGACCTCCTCCACGACGTCTCCGGCCTCACCCTCGGACCGGCTATCATCGCCTCCTTTACCGGGGCGGTGGTGTCTAGGCTGTTGGGAAATCAAGAAATGGGCATCCCCCCCGCCACCTCCACCCCCGTCGAAACCCTCTACCAGGAATGGCTCATCGAACTGCCGGAAATCCCCTTTTACATCCTCCTCGGCATCCTGTCGGGAGCCTTCGGCGTCCTCTTCAGCCGGGCGATCGTCGCCCTCCAAAAGCTCAACCGCCACACCCTGAAGCTGGGCCTGCCCCTGCGGATGGCCCAAGCCGGGTTGATCTGCGGCGGGGTCGTCTCCATCCTCCCCGCCACCTTTCGGGACAATGCCGGGTTGCGGGAGTTTATCCTCAGCGGTAACATTCTCTGGACGACCACCGCCCTGGCCTTCGTCGTGCAGTTTTCCCTCACCAGCATCGCCGCAGGTTCCGGGGCGCCCGGGGGGTTATTTGCCCCGTCCCTGATTTTGGGCGCCGCCTTGGGGGACACCATCGGCCTCTGGCAAGCCTCCACCATCGACCTGCAACCCCACACCACCTACGCCTTCGCGGGGATGGGCGCGTTCTTCTGCGCCGTGTCCCGGACACCGGTGACGGCCGTGGTCATCGTGTTTGAGATGACCGCCGATTTCAATTTGGTGCTCCCCCTGATGGTCTGTTCGATCACCGCCTACCTGATGGCCGAAAAGCTCGACAAACAGTCCCTCTACGATCGCCTCCTGGAGTTGAACGGCATCGAACTCGACCGCCCCGACCCCGGCGACCACGTTTCTTTGAATACCCTGCGGGCCGAGGATGTCATGCAGCGACAGGTGGAAACCCTCGACTACCGACTCGGCGTCGGACAGGTGATGCAGGCCTTTTCGCGATCGCACCACCGCGGCTTCCCCGTCGTCGATCAAGGCAAATTGGTCGGCATCATCACCCAAACCGACATGGCGAGAATTCACAAACACGAACTCCCGGAAGACACCCCCCTCTACAAGTTGATGACCCCCCAACCCGTCACCATCCAGCCGGACGCCCCCCTCAGCGAAGTGCTCTACCTCCTCGGACGCCAGAAGTTGAGCCGCCTTCCCGTCGTGGAGGGGCGACACCTGGTGGGCATCATCACCCGCAGCGACATCATCCGCGGCGAACTGGGATACCTGAGCGGGGAAACCACCCAAGTCGGACCCCACCCAGTCCCCTCCTACGTCGTCTATCAGACCCAGGGCCCCTGCGTGGGCAACGGCCGGATTCTGGTGTCCCTGTACAACCCCAAAACCGCCGCCGCCCTACTCCACGTCGCCGCCTCCATCGCCCGGGAACGGAATTATGAGTTGGAATGCCTGACGATTATTACTATTCCCCGGCATCAACTGCCCGCCGAAACCTCCGTCCGGATCACTAAAAGCCGCCAACTACTGCGGGAAGCCGAACGCATCGCCCGCCGCTGGCAAGTGCCCCTCCACACCCAGGTCAGGGTCGCCCACGACGTCACCCAGGCGATTTTGGAGACCGTGAAGGAGCGACACATCGACCTGACTTTGATGGGGTGGCAGGGGGAAAAATCCACCGCCGACCGCATCTTTGGATCGGTGGTCGATGCGATTATCCGCCAGGCACCCGGGGAAGTGGTTTTGGTGAAGTGGGGGCGGGACGTACACCGCATTTTTAACCATCCCTCCGGGCGACGATCGCTGCAATTTCCGATCTGGCGACGGTGGCTGGTGCCCCTGCGGACGGGAGTGCGACACGCCGCGGCGATGCGGATTTTGCCCGGTTTGGTGAA
The DNA here is from genome assembly GCF_035615495.1 of Lyngbya sp. CCY1209. Lineage (GTDB taxonomy): Bacteria > Cyanobacteriota > Cyanobacteriia > Cyanobacteriales > Microcoleaceae > Limnospira. The sequence continues at coordinate 19,137 of NZ_JAJENU010000631.1, forward strand.
TTTGAGTTTGCAGCCGGACGTGCGGTTATTGAAGGTGGTGAAAAAGAATATTTCTGACTCGGAATTGCGCCGGTTACAGTTGGAAGTGGAGAATTGGGGCCACCGCCTCAACGGCTCCGTGACGATGAGTTCCGTCTGCGCCCATTCCGTCGCTGACGCCGTCTTGGATGTCGTCCACAAAGAACGGTGCGATGTCGTCGTTGTCGGCGCCAGCCGGGAAGGAATGCTCCAACGCGCAATCCACGGCAACCTCCCGGAGACGATCGCCCGCGGCTGCAACTGCACCGTGATTTTGATCCGTCCGGCTATGGCGAATTAGTCGATCCGAGGATCGATCATTCTTAAAAGCCTTATAGAAAAGCCGTTTCAGTTCCCGATTCCTGATTCCTGATTACCGATTACCGATGACCTGCACGCATCCCAACAATTCTAAATGCTTTTCCACGGGGGCGAGGGTGTTGGCCGCGATCGCGCCACTGGCCGCAACAGCCGGCAAACCGATCCCCGGAAACGTTGAATCTCCGCAGCACAGCAGCCCCGTCAAGGGGGTCGTCGCTCCCGGAAACAGGGCCTCCCCAGCCGCGATCGCCCGGCCGTAGGAACCCCGGTGACGACGCAAAAATCTCTCGTGGGTGAGGGGCGTCCCCACCAGCGTCACCTCGGCGCGATCACGGATATCGGGAATAATCCGTTCCAACGCCTCCCACATCGGGGCGGCCCGTTCTTCCTTCCGTTTTTGATAGGCGGGGGAATTGCGATCGAGTCCCGCCCACAGATCGTAGGGTTCGTTGCCGGGGGTGTAGACGTGGATCGCGTGTTTTCCCGGCCGGGCCCGTCAATTTGGGAATGTCGCCGATGTGTCCCAGGAGCGGCAAAAAATGCCGTCCGGCGGTGAGCGCCACCCCCCAGTCCAGCCGCCGGGCCAGCGGCGCAAGGGCGATCGCCGCATCCTTGAGGGGTTCCATCACCCGCTGCAATTCCCGCCACTCCGACACGGCGGTTTCCCCCCGCAGTTGTCGTATCGAACTGCCCTTCCGGGAGGTGGCATCCCCAGGTGTCGTAGGTGGCCCACTCGGGAGATTCCGCGATCGCATCCAATACCTGCCGCAGGGGGTTGGGGGAGGGACTGTAACTCATGCCAGAGTACAGCGAAGGTCCGGAGTCGAACCGGTAGCGGCCGCGATCAAACCCGTGGGCCGCACCGCCGGGGATGGAATGGCTCTCGCAGACGGCGACATCGAAGCCGTACCGCGCCAGCAGCGCCACACAGCTCAATCCGCCGATCCCGCTGCCAATGACGACGACATCCGTTTCTAACATGGTGGAACTGCTCACGGTGACGAACAATTAACAATTAACAATCAACAATTAATAAATTTTTTTCTTTTCGATTTGGGCTGGCAGGTCGGCGGAAGGGCGCTGAAGCGCAACAACGACGATCGCAGGAAAAGTGATTGCAAATAAAATTATAACCTCAGATGGATGAAATTGCAAGAAACTTTTATTTATCCTAATTAAAATTGCAAATTTGCGATCAGGAGGAATGATTATGAGTTGGCTGAGTCGATTATTCGGACGCGAGGAAGAAGAAAAAGCCAAACAAGCCGAAAATAAGCAAGCCGTCAAAAATGCCCAGGGTTCCGACCAACCTGCCGTACAAGAATCCCAGGGATTGGTTCCCCCCGAACGGATGGGAATTGATGGCAAATACGACCAAAGCGGTTTGGCGAAGCGGGTGGCTTTGGCTTTCGACGAACATCCGGAATTGTCCGATCTGCAATCCGTTTGGGTGGCACAAACCGGAAATACCGTCGTCTTGAAAGGAAAAGTCAGAAACGAAGAAACACTGGAAAGTCTCGTCACCACCGCCCGGGGCGTTTACGGAACTGAAGATGTGGACATTCAAGAAATGTCCGTGATATCTACCCCGAAAAATCAGTTGTTGTAAATTTAGGTTTTTGACTGTAAAAAGATGCTTCGCTTTGACTTCAACGGGGACTTTGAATTAGCCGGCGTACCTCACCGACTGGAAAATTGCTGTAGAAAAGGTTGGCAATCCTCTTGAGAGGATTTCTGCTATTCATTTAGGTTAGGACATATCCTCCCTCTGTGTTCTCTGTGTCTCTGTGGTTAAAATTCAAAACGGTCTGCTATAGCTTGGGAATTGATTCCCAAGCAGTGCCGAATTTTATCCGACACCCACCATTAAAACAAAAAAGGGGCGGTTTGCCCCTTTCCTCTCAAAGTCCCCCTTTTTAAGGGGGATTTAGGGGGATCAAACCCCATCGATTCTAAAACGTATCGCTGACGATATTTTGGGCTTCCTGAAGGATTTGATTCAGGTGATCTTCACCCTTGAAACTCTCGGCGTAGATCTTGTAAACATCCTCCGTCCCCGACGGGCGGGCCGCGAACCAACCCTCTTCCGTCGTTACCTTCAAACCGCCGATCGCTGCATCATTTCCCGGCGCCTTCGTCATCTTGGCGACGATCGCATCCCCCGCCAAAGTTGAAGCCTTCACGTCCTCCGGCGACAGCTTACTCAACCGGGCTTTTTGTTCCGGCGTGGCGGGAGAATCGATGCGGGAATAGTAAGCCCGTCCCAGACGTTCCGTCAGTTCCTTATAATGAATTCCGGGATCTTTGCCCGTTTTGGCAGTAATTTCCGCCGCCAACAAATCCATGATGATCCCGTCCTTATCCGTCGTCCAAACCGTCCCGTCCGTCCGCAGGAAAGACGCCCCCGCACTTTCCTCGCCGCCGAACCCGAAGCAACCGTCTAACAACCCGTCAACGAACCATTTGAAACCCACTGGAACCTCGCACAATTTGCGATCGATATCCTTGGCGACGCGATCAATTAGGCTGCTGCTGACCAGGGTTTTGCCGATCGCACTCTCTTGAGTCCACCCATCGCGATTCGTAAATAAATACCAAATCGCCACCGATAAAAAATGATTCGGGTTCATCAGTCCCATGCTGGGGGTGACGATACCGTGGCGGTCCGAGTCCGTGTCGTTGCCGAAGGCGATGTCGTAGTCGTCTTTGAGTTTGACCAAATTCGCCATCGCGTAGGGGGAAGAACAATCCATGCGAATTTTGCCGTCCCGGTCCACAGTCATAAATCCGAAGGTGGGGTCGATGGTGTCGTTCACCACCGTCAAATTCAAGCCGTAACGTTCCGCGATCGGTCCCCAGTAGGCGATGTTGGAACCTCCCAACGGATCGACGCCGATGCGGATTCCTGAGTCTCGGATCGCCCCCATATCGACGATATTTTCCAGGTCGGCGACGTAGGGGGTGATAAAGTCAAAAATATGGGTCGTGCTGGCGTAGAGGGCCTGTTGGTACGGGCTGCGACTCACGCCCTGATTGCCCTCGGCCAGGAGTTCGTTCGCCCGCTGCTGAATCCACTTGGTGATTTCTGGGCCAGCCGGACCGCCGGAGGGGGGGTTGTACTTGAAGCCACCGTCGCCGGGGGGGTTGTGGGACGGCGTGATCACAATGCCGTCCGCCAAACCTTCCGTCCGGTTTCGGTTGTAGGTGAGGATGGCGTGGGAGACAGCCGGGGTGGGGGTGAAGCGGGCCCCCCCTTCTCCCCGGGCGATGCAGGTTTCCACGCCGTTAGCCGCGAGTACCTCCAAAGCGGTTTTCTGGGCCGGTTCCGAGAGGGCGTGGCTGTCCATCCCCATGTACAGGGGGCCGGTGATGCCATGATTTTTCCGGTATTCCACCGTCGCCTGGGTGACGGCTAGGATGTGATCTTCGTTGAAAGTGCCGTTCGCCGAAGATCCCCGGTGTCCGGAAGTTCCGAAACTCACCTGCTGTTGGGGATTGTTGGGATCGGGGTGGACCCAATAGTATTGGTCCAGGAGGCGATCAATATCTTCCAAAATCTCGGCGGGGGCCACTTTCCCGGCCAGGGGACTCACGTTTTTGGCTGCCATTATTATCTTTCATAAATCGCTTTTCAGTTCAAAGTATAGTGGCAATCCCGTCCCCGCGATCGCCCCTCTGTCGGCGGAAATGGTCGCGTTTGGGGAGATGGCGGCGGATCTGTGTTCCGACGATGGGAGAATTTAAGATCGCGTTAAATTTGGTGACAAGGCCGCGCCATCAATGGAATGAACGATCGCATCCGGGCCCCCCCACCGACACCCGGACTGAACGTTCCAGTTTCGCTGCCCGCGATCGCTTCTCGGTGACAAGGCCGCGCCATCAATGGAATGAACGATCGCATCCGGGCCCCCCACCGACACCCGGACTGAACGTTCCAGTTTCGTTGCCCGCGATCGCTTCTCGGTGACAAGGCCGCGCCATTAATGGAATGAACGATCGCATCCGGGCCCCCCCACCGCCGCCCGGACTGAACGTTCCAGTTTCGATATCGGGGAAAAGTCGCGGAATTTTGACGACAAGGGCGCGCCATCAATGGAATGAACGATCGCATCCGGGTCCGCCACCGCCGCCCGGACTGAACGTTCCAGTTTCGTTGCCCGCGATCGCATTTGATGGTTTAATGTCTTCTTGGAAATGCGATCGCCGAATTTGTCACGTAAAATCTCCGATACGTTTGGAAGCTCTGTCTCTTTAGAGCAGGGAGGAAAAACGAACGGCGACTTGAGTC
>NZ_JAJENU010000632.1:0-312 GCF_035615495.1 Lyngbya sp. CCY1209
GGCGGCGGTGGGGGTAAAGGTCCAGTTACCGTCCGCGTCGGCAATTGTGGTGCCGAGCTCGGTTCCGTCTTGATAAAGAGTGACGGTGCTGCCGGCTTCGGCGGTGCCGGTGATGTCGGGGGTGGTGTCGTTGGTGATACCGTCGCTGGTGATAACTGGTGCGTCGGGTGGGGTGGTATCCGGCGCGGTGGTATCCACGGTGAGACTGAGTGCCACAGAGGTTTCGGAGATGTTCCCCGCCGCGTCTGCGGCTGTAGCCGTCAAGTTGAACGTACCTTCTGCCAAGGCGGTGGCGGGGGTGAAACTCCAGTT
>NZ_JAJENU010000633.1:0-404 GCF_035615495.1 Lyngbya sp. CCY1209
GCGTCGGTAGCTTGAGCCGTCAAGCTAAACGTGCCTTCGGTTAAGGCGGCGGTGGGGGTGAAACTCCAGTTGCCGGAATCATCGGCGGTGGTGGTGCCGAGCTCAGTTCCGTCTTGATAAATAGTGACGGTGCTGCCGGGTTCGGCGGTGCCGGTGATGTCGGGGGTGGTGTCGTTGGTGATACCGTCGCTGGTGATAACCGGGGCGTCGGGTGGGGTGGTATCCGGCGCGGTGGTATCCACGGTGAGACTGAGTGCCGCAGAGGTTTCGGAGATGTTCCCCGCCGCGTCGGTAGCTTGAGCCGTCAAGCTAAACGTGCCTTCGGTTAAGGCGGCGGTGGGGGTAAAGGTCCAGTTACCGTCCGCGTCGGCAATTGTGGTGCCGAGCTCGGTTCCGTCTTGATA
>NZ_JAJENU010000634.1:0-13546 GCF_035615495.1 Lyngbya sp. CCY1209
CACATTGACTATGCCTTTAAGAGTTCAGTTTTGGACTGCTTAAGAATCCCCGCGTCTTTAGACCGGGGAGAAGTCAAGACTGGTTCATGAAATTTGACATAAATCGTAGGGGCGCAAGGCTTGCGCCCTCCAACTCGCATTTCCCCGACACATCCCTTTTATTGGCTGTACCGTCAAATCGTCAAGGTTGACAATATAACACACAGGGTTGACAATAGATGATCGTAGGGTTGATATTGGTTGGGTAAAGGAAATCATGATCAAAGTCCGCAAACGGGGTGAACAGATTCGCCAATTTATCTTAGAAAATGTAGAAGCTCATCCGAATGATATTGCATCTCTAGCTGCTCAAGAATTTGGCATTACTCGGCAAGCGGTCAATAAGCATATTCAACGGCTCGTCAAACAGCAAGCTATTGTTGTTGAAGGTTCCACCAGAAGCAGAAGCTATCGCTTGCATCCACTGGTCGAATGGATGCAGTCTTATCCAATCGATGGAAATCTTAAAGAAGATATTGTTTGGGACTCTGATATTCGGGCATTGATCGCTGATTTACCTGATAACGTCAGGGATATTTGGCTGTATGGATTTAATGAGATGTTGAATAATGCCATAGACCATTCATCTGGTCAGTCTGTAATTATCAAATTTCAAAGAGATGCAATCAATACAGATATCAGCATTATTGATGATGGAGAAGGGATCTTCAAAAAAATCAAAAGAGAGATCAATTTATCTGATGAACGTCATGCCATTTTAGAACTTGCAAAAGGCAAGCTGACAACCGATCCAGATCGTCATAGTGGTGAGGGTATTTTCTTCACATCGCGTATGTTTGATGAATTTGCCATTCTCTCGGGTAATGTTTATTTTTCCCATAAATTTAATCAAGTAGAAGACTGGATTTTGGAAGCACAACAACATTCATCTGGGACGCTAGTATTTATGAGGCTGAACAACAATACATCGAGAAATGTTAGCAAAATATTTGATACTTTCTCGGGGGATGATTACGCTTTTACCAAAACTGTAGTACCCGTGCGTTTGGCACAATATGGCGATGAAAAACTGGTATCCAGATCTCAAGCCAAGAGATTATTGGCAAGGATTGATAAATTCAAAACAGTAGTGTTTGACTTTTCGGGTGTAGAAGCAATTGGTCAGGCGTTCGCGGATGAAGTTTTTCGAGTGTTCAGGATTCAACACCCGGATATAGAAGTCATCAGTATCGAGGCCAACCCGGAAGTATCGCGAATGATTAGCAGGGCACAAAGTTTGCTTGATACCGAATAAAGATTGAAAATCTGCGGGAGATGGGCAGATTGGGATTATCATAAATTCCGAGAGGGCGATCGCGAATCGCCCCTACAATTAAACCACGCGGTTGATCAACTGTCCCACCCCCGTCACTTCGACGATCGCTTCATCTCCCGGACGCAAAAATCGGGGCGGATCAAAACCCATTCCCACCCCCGCCGGAGTGCCCGTCGCGATAATATCTCCGGGTAATAAAGTCATCCCTTTTGAGAGGGTCGAAATAATGGCGGGTACGTCGAAAATCACCTGGGAAAACTTCGCCCGCTGCCGTTCTTCCCCGTTGATTCGGGAACACACCTCGATATTTTCCGGGTCGGGCATGATGGAACGGTGGACGACAACCGGACCCATCGGAGCGAATCCGTCCAGGCTTTTTCCGCGAAACCACTGGCGATGTTCCGACTGCAAATCCCGCGCCGAAATATCGTTGAATGCGGTATATCCGAAAACGTAATCCCAGGCCGTTTCCGGGGAAATATTGATTCCCCGTTTGCCGATAATAATGGCGAGTTCCGCCTCGTAATCCAACTTGGATGTCAGGTCGCCGTGGCTGGGGATGTCATCTCCGGGGCCGATGACGCTGGTGGTGGTTTTGGTGAAAATAATCATTTGGGTGGGCAGTTTTTCGTCCTTGTCCACCCGGCCGAGCATTTCTTTGGCGTGATCCAAATAGTTCTTGCCCAGACAGAAAATATTCCGTTTCGGTTGCGGGATCGGGGCGATAATTTTGACTTCGGAATAGGGATAACAGGCGATTTTTTGGGCGATCGCATCTTGCGTCAAATCCCAAGCCTTTCGGGCGGCATCTCCCCCCGCTTCCACCAATTCCAATAGTGTGGGCGTTTCTAAACTTTTGCCCAAAAGTCGGCCGGCTTCGGCCAAATCCACCACCGTCTCATCGACCAAACTTCCCAACTGTCCGCGTTCAAGGGTTAAAAATTTCATTACGATTTCCGGCGATCGCGTATTTTCCGTTTAAAATATAGCATTGTGAAATAGCATTCGACTCAAAGCCCCCAGAATTGGGGGTTTGGGGGCGAGAAAATGAACAATGGCGTTCGACTCAAAGCCCCCAGAATTGGGGGTTTGGGGGCGAGAGAATGAACAATGGCGTTCGACTCAAAGCCCCCAGAATTGGGGGTTTGGGGGCCAGTCCAAGCCCCCAGAATTGGGGGTTTGGGGGCGAGAAAATGAACAATAGCATTCAACTCAAAGCCCCCAGAATTGGGGGTTTGGGGGCGACTCGGAAATCGCTCTCATCTGTTAGGATCGAAATTGAGGCCGAACCGCGATGAGAATCCCCCGTGTCAAATCCCGAAGAAACAGCCCTGGTTCCCAAGTCGTCCGGTAAGGATGCGGGTTTAGCCCCCCTCGTCCTCACCCTCGTCGAACTGATCCGCCAGTTGATGGAAGCCCAGGTGATCCGGCGGATGGAGGCGGACACCCTCACGGACGAAGAACTCGATCGCGCCGCCGAAAGTCTCCGCCAACTGGAAGCTCAAGTATTGCAACTGTGCGAAATTTTCGAGATCGATCCGGCGGATCTCAACATCGAACTCTCGGAATTCGGTTCCCTGCTGCCCAAATCCGGCTACTATCCGGGGGAAACGTCCCAAAACCCCTCCGTGCTCGAACTTCTCGATCGCCTCCTCAATACCGGCGTGGTGGTGGAAGGGGACCTGGATTTGGGTTTGGCTCAACTCAACCTCATTCACGCTAAATTGAGGTTGGTACTCACCTCGAAACCTTTATGATCGAGATCAGAGCTGGGAATTAATATAACATGGGTTACGGTCTTTATCTGTATGGAATTTTACCCGCAACGCATCTCAACCCCCTGCACCTGCAAGGGTTGGACAAACAGCCCGTCCAGGCGCACAAAATCGGCCCGTTTATTTTCCTGTATTCCGACGCCCAACAGGAGCGCTATCTGGCCAGCCGCCGCAATTTGGTGGGACATGAAAAGGTTCTGGAACATTTCATGCAGGAGGGATTTCGGACGATATTGCCGCTGCAATTCGGGTTGATTGTTCAAGACTGGGAAGCGGTGCGGGAACAACTGATCGAACCCCACGACGAACAACTGCACCAACTGTTTGAAAAACTCGCCGGAAATCGCGAAGTCGGGGTGAAGGTGTTTTGGGATGAAACCGTGGAATTGGAAAGGTTGATGGCGGAAAATGACGAACTGCGAGAACGGCGCGATCGCCTGGAGGGAAAGCCGCTGAGTATGGACGCCGTGATCGCGATCGGGCAGGACATAGAGGCGGCGATGGAGGATCGGAAAAATAGTATCATTCAAGTCTTCCAAGATACGTTGAATCCCCTGGCGTTGGATTGGGTTGAAAATGATGCGATGACCAATTTGATGATTTTCAACGCCGCCTATTTGATCCCGTGGGATGCCGAAGCCAAATTCGGCGAAAAGGTGGAGGAAGCCGATCGCCATTTTGAAGGACGTTTGCGAATTCGCTATAACAATTTTACCGCCCCATTTAATTTTGCCCAACTCGATTGATAATTAGGAGGAAAACCCAATGGTTTTACGTTTATTACTTTCCCCCCTCACCGCCCCCCTTGATGGCATTGTTTGGATCGGAGAACAACTGTTAGAACGGGCGGAAGCCGAACTCGACGATCGCGACAACCTCAACAAACGACTCCTCGCCCTCCAACTCGCCTACGATATGGGCGATATTTCTGAGGAGGATTTCGACGAACAGGAGGAAGAATTATTGCAACAAATTCAGGCGTTGGAAGAGGCGGAGAGAGAGGCGGAAAGAGAAGCGGAAGAAGAGGATTGAAAAATTGATAGATATCGGGGCAGTGCCTCCGTGCCTGCCCCGATCGTATCAAATCCGATTGAATGCCCGGAACAAAACGGGTTGGATGTCAAGACCGCTTGGGAATCAATTCCCGAGGGCGCAAGCCAGGGGTAATGGGGGCGCAAGCCGGGGGCCCCTACGAGCTCAAATCATCGGTCGATGATTGGGAAAAAACCGGCCGAGTCCACGCTTAGTGGACTTTTGCTGTGAGCCTTGAAATTGATTTCAAGGCGGGTGAATTCGGAGGCAGTGACTTTTAGAAACCGGGTTTCTTGAGATCGACTCGGTTGGCGTACCAAAGATTCGGATAGAAACCCGGTTTCTTCGATGACCAATTAACTCGCGTTAATTAACTTTTTCTCCCGGGGCCGATCGCTCTCCAGGGGAGCATTCAAAGCCTCCTCAAGGGACGATCGCCCCAACCGTTCTTCCAGGATGTCCATCACTTCCCGGCCGAAATCGTTCGGGTTTCGCTGCCACGCTTCCAGACACACCTCGCCGAAAAACGACCCCAGCGGTTCCGGGTTCCACAGCAGTTTTCGCGCCGTCCAGGGCATCAAACTCATCGGGTCGTAATCGCGATCGAGGATATTGTTTTTGAAGGCGTATTCTTCCAGATGGGTGTGGGGTTGCAGCCCGATAAAGAAGATGGCGGGTTCGACTTTATCCCGTCCAAAAATTGCCTCCAACTCCCGGTGATAGGCGATGGTTTGGCGGATGGTGTCGAAGGTTTCGTCGATGACGTTAAACGAATAATTCACCGACACCAAATCGTTGAAACCCGCCGCTTTCAGATCCCGGCAATTTTCCAAAACGACCCGCAGGTTATAACCCATCCGCATTTTTCGGACCAGTTCTTGGGAGCCGCTGGTGATGCCGATTTCAAAGTAATTCATCCCCGTTTTTGCCATCAGGTCGCACAGTTCCGGGGTGAGGTTGTCAGCCCGGATGTAAGCGGCCCAGTGGATGTCATCCATGCCGGCATCGAGGATGTTTTGCAGCAGTTCCACCGCGTCCTTGATAAACAGGCGGGCGGGGATGAATTGGGCATCGGTAAACCAGAAATTGCGGATGCCGCGATCGTAGAGTTGCTTCATTTCCGCCACCACTTCCTCGGCGGGGTTGATGCGGACTTGTTTGCCCTCGATGACGGTGTAGACGCAGTAACAGCAGTTGTGGGGACAGCCGCGTTTGGTCTGGACGCCGATGTAAAAATCCCGGTCTTGCAGGTAGTATTCAAACTCGGGCCAGATGCGATCGATGTAGTCGTAATTGCAGGCGGTTTTTTCGATGTTGGCGGGTTTTTCGTGGATCATGCGATCGCGTGGCTGGGTTTGTCCCACCACATAACAGCGCTCGTCGGCAAAATCCTGGCCCCGCAACACCTTTTCCAACAGCGCTTCCCCTTCGCCCACGGAAACGATGGTTCCCAGGGGGAGAGAGCGCCCCAGTTGCTCGTAAAAGACGCTCACGGCGCCGCCGCCGACAATCGTCCGGGCTTCGGGGTGGTAGCGCCGCGCCCGCTGCAAGCCCTGTTTAATTAAATTGGTATTGCGCCAGAGCTCGGTGTAGTAGGAGGCGGCCAACCGCAGGCCCCCCACGGCACCCCGCAATTTCACCAGGGGGTTTTTGGCGTAGTAAAATTCAAAGGCATTTTGCAGGGGGTTCCCGCCCCGACCGCCGACGGGGGCGTAAATTTGGATGTCCCGCCAGGAGAACACCAGCAGCGTCGGTTGAAAGTCGTCGATACAGGCGCTCAGGGCTTCGCGGTAGTCCAGGGGCGGCACGGCCCCCAGGTCGAAGATGCGCTGATCCACATCGGGGAACAGCTTGTGGACGTGATCGGCCAGGTAAACCACCCCGATGGGGAAGATGGGGTTGCAGGGAAGGCGAACGTAAAGAATTTTGTTGTCCATGATGGCGATTGGAGTCGATCCTGATGTGAGCTGCAAGATTTCAAAATTTGTCGATTTAACGGTTCCTTAACATAAATTAACAATATAGCTGTCTTTTTTCATCTTAGAATCGTTTATCAGCAGTTTCAATCCGATCGCATCTGAGCCGGAGCGTGTCAGCCGATCCCCTAGCTGGGTGGAGCGATCGCGGCGATCGGGGAGGAGCAGCGAGCTGAGATAGATTCTGGGATCGAGCCGGAGTATTTTTCTGAAAACTGACGTTGCCCGTCTATCATCCGATCGAGGATTGGTAGTCGGGATTACAGCCAATGGGGATCGCAAAGTGTTAGTTTGGCAGTATAACCAAACTTGTATTGCAACGCTCCTTAATATGGCTCAGATTCTTGATCCCCTACCCTCTAACAGCCCCGGCCGCATTCTGTGCTGTTATGTAAACGCGACCAGCCACATCCAGATCGCCCGCATCAGCAATGTCGCCAACTGGTACTTCGAGCGGGTGGTGTTCCCGGGCCAGCGGCTCGTCTTCGAGGCCCTGCCGGAAGCGCTGCTCGAAATCCACACCGGCAAAATGGCCAGCGCCATTTTGTCCGACAAGATCCCCTGCACCCGCCTGCAAATTGACCAAGATCCCCCTTCCGCCGCCGACGTCCATCCGAGTGCCGCGGCGCAAGCCTATCACGAACGGGTGACGGGACGCCTGGCACGCCAAGGGAAGCCGACAGCGGTGACGACCCCGGCGTTGAGTTCCGTGGACTAGAAATTTCAAAAAATCATTTTAATATGGATCGGGTTGATGGAAGCATTCTGTCGGCCCGATATTGTGTCGGGATGCCGATCCCGGCAATTTTGTCCTTCTCCGAGTCAAAATCACAATGGAATCCTCCGAACCCTTACGCGCCGTCTTCCGCATTTCCCCCGTCGTCAGGGTCACTTTGTTGAGCCTGTACGCCGCCCTCATGGTTCCCCTGCCCTTCCTCGCTGCCGCCACGGACGCCCCCGTCTCCCCCCGCCTGCTGTGGGTGGGAATCGGTTTGGGGGGTTTGGCGCTGTATGGCGCGTTGAGCGAACGGGTGATTTTGAGCGATCGCGCCATCGAGGTGACGTATCCCCGCTGGGTGCCGCGACTGTTCCGGCGTGGCTGGTCCGTCCCCTGGGAAGAGGTGAAGGCCCTGCGCCCGAGAACCACGGGACAGGGGGGGCTGGTGTATTATTTCGTCACCGAGTCCGGGGAAGGGTATTTGCTCCCGATGCGGATCGCCGGATTTGCCAAATTGGTGGCGATCGTCCAGGAAAAAACGGGGATTGATACCTCCGATGTCCGCCCCCTCTCCCAGCCCTGGATGTACGCGATCCTGTTTGGCTGTACCGTGTTATTGCTGCTGGTGGATGCCTGGACGATTTCCACGGCACTCACCAACAATTAACAATTAATAATTAACAATTAACAATTAATAATTATTAATTGACTTTAGTTTTTCCCGACAGTTTTTAACTGAGAATGAAACAGCCCTGTCCTCCGATCCTGCGACTCGAATCTTTGAGTCTCCAATCTCCCATCGTTCTCGCGCCGCTGTTGCGGGAGATTTCTTCTGCGGTGCGAGCGGGCGATCGCATCGCTGTTGTGGGGGCTTCTGGGGCGGGAAAAACGTCTTTGCTGCGGTTGTTAAATTTTCTCAATTCTCCGAGTTCGGGGGCGATTTATTTCGACGATCGCGACTATAAAACCCTGAATCCGATCGCGCTGCGGCGGGAAATGACTCTCGTTTTGCAGGAGAGTAAACTGTTGGGAATGACGGGGCGCGACGCGATCGCCTACCCTTTGAAATTGCGGGGAATGGGAAGCGAAGAAATTGCTCAACGGGTTAATATTTGGAGCGGACGGTTGGGAATACCGGGGGAGTGGTTGGAGCGATCGGAGGTGCAACTGTCCGCCTCTCAACGGCAAATCATTGCGATCGCCCGGGGGTTGGCGATCGAACCCCGGATTGTATTGTTAGATGAACCGACAACCGCCCTCGATCGGGCGCAACAGAAATGTCTGGGGGATATTTTAGCACGATTTAGGGGAGAGGAAACGGCGGCGATCGTGGCGACTCGCCGTCCCGATTTTGCCCGCGAGTTCGCCACCCGAGTTTGGCATCTCCAAGGCGGCGAGTTGATTCGAGATAGTCTCGTCGGAAATATCAACTGGGAGCGGTTGACTGAATCTTTACAAAACACTCAAACCCAAATTTCCCGGGAGTGGGACGAGCTGTAAATCCGGGGCTTTCAGTTTTAAAAATCATTCAGAGGAATTTTGCGGATATCGGTGGTTGTATAGGGGTGGCGACGAAAGGCGAGAACGTCCCGTAACAGACGCCAAGCCGTCGGGGAAAATAAAGCCGGGAAGAGCAAATTTAGCGCCTCAAAGGGACGCTGGCGTTTGAAGGCGATCAACCCCCAATAAAGTTGCAGGTAGGCGTTGACACTCAACAGTTTGGGCAGTTTTTTACGGTGGCGATCGCTCACCAATTCGTAAATTTTTGTTTTGATGAGAATGTGAGTTTCCAAGCGTTTTTGGAAAGAGAGTCGGTAGTTGTAGGCTCCCTGCCAAGTCGTCCGGTAAGCCAAACATTTCTGGATAAAAATGGCATCGCCGAATTGGGCAATATTCGCCCAAGATTCGATATCGTCAAAATTGACATCGAAACTGCTTTTCCAACCACCCGATCGCAAAAATGCCTCCCGCTGGACGGCGACTTGTACCGGCGTTCCGAAGGGTACTTGTTCGAGTAACATACCGTAGTGAATGTCTTCCTGGGGGATGTAAAAAGCCGGTTTGGGGCCGCTCGGTTGCGTGTAGCTCTGTTCCTGTCCCTCCAGATCGACGTTGGCGGAGCGGACGGAACAGATGACGGCGTTCGGACACTGGACGAGGGCGCGGAGCATCGTTTCCAAACAATCCTCCGCCAAATAATCATCGTCATCCAAAAATTTGATCCAGTCTCCCCGGGCGATCTCAACTCCCACGTTCACACTTTTGGAGTGACCTTGGTTGCTGGCATTGCGATGGTAAATCAATCGAAAATCATCTTTTTCCCGCAACGTTTCGACCCGCCGCTTCATGTAAGATTCGGTGTCGTCGGTCGAACAGTCATCCACGACGACCACTTCGCACGGCAGGGTTTGCAACAGGGCGGAGTTGATGGCGCGATCGAGCAATTCGAGGCGGTTGTAGGTCGTAATCAAGACCGTAAAGGATGGTATCTGATCGGACATATCAGCTTTTTGATTTTAAATCTAAAATCGATCGCGAACTGGTCGATTCCTTGGCTATTTTATCAAAGAAATAAGTGGAAGAAAAACGGGCGGGGGGAATGGCACTCGTCTTGGGGTGGCAGCCGCCGGGGTGCAACGTTTGCCCGATGGCAATATTGACTCTCATCAGCCTTCGGGGAGTCGAGGAGAGATGTGGGCGGAACCGGCACAAAATGGGTGTCAAGCTGATGGGCGCGAGGTTGGCGCCCCGACTGCGGGAGAAATATCATTGGGCGACCGGCACTCTCACGTCAAAAAAAGTCTGGCCGATCGCACCTCGGATGTCAACTGACCCAGAAGCAGATCTCCGGGAAATTACGGAAGGGGCGATCGCAAATGCGGTCGGAGTGGGTACAGTAGAGATAATCGGAGAAGTTGGGTGCGCTCTGACGTCAACTCTTGGGGAATATCCCAGACCGGGGGCCCGAGAGAGGCGTGGCGCACCATTTTTATCTCGCCGACCCGTCCACCCGCACCCATTTCAAGCCATGAGGACTGTCTTACTGGTCGAGGACTCCCACACGCAGCGAGAATGCCTGTCCCAGCAACTCACCTGGAGCGGTTGGGATGTCATCCCGGCTTGCGACGGCATGGATGCACTGGAGAAGTTGCAGGGGAGTTGTCCCGACGTGGTGTTGTTGGACGTGGTGATGCCGCGACTCGACGGATATCGGGCCTGTCGCCTGATCAAGTCGAACCCCGAAACCCAAAATATTCCGGTCATCTTTTTGACGGGAAAAGAGCAGAATTTGGCGGTTTACGAAGGGATCAAACACGCCGAAGCCTACGTGAGCAAACCGTGGCGATCGCAAGAACTCCTCGAAACGATCAAGTGGGTCATCGTTTACGCCCGATCCAAGCCGAAAGTCAATTCGGACGCAGCCTGGTTTCGGCACTTTTTGTTAAATTTAAAGCTGATCGAAATCTATTTGCACTCTCCGGGAAAACGGGAAACCCACGGCTTGCAAATTCTCAGGCTTTACGAGGCGGCAATGAAAGCCCTCGACCAGACGTTAGTCCTCAATCCCCGCCATCTTCGTGCCCGCCGGTATCGGGACGGGGTTCGGCATCAATATCAACAATTTCGGCAAGAATTGGAGCAGATTCATTCTTGTCAACTGTGCTATTATTATCACGGCCAAGATGGAATCAATTGTGCCGTTCACCCCGCCGGACCGGTGTCGAAATGGTGTCCGGATTGGAAATTGGATTGATCTTTCAACTGGGTGAATTCCGGCGGGTTCCGGCACAATCAAACGGTTTCTGAGATCGCGATCGCCCCACCCATTTTTTCTTCCAACTGTCGGAGCAGGGTATCTGTATCTACATTCATTCGCTCAAAACATTCGGGCGGCGTCAATTCCGGCTGAAAATAAACCAATTTGAGGGTATTCAATCCGATGCCGACCATGAGGACTTCTTCTTCCGGCTTGTAGCCGTCGATAATTCCCAGAATTTCCTGTAATTTATTTTGGGTGTTGCGATTGAGAGTTTCGATCGCCGCTCGCGGACAGGAGACGAAGCGGGGCGTCTGTTTCAGGTCGATCCCCAGGGTTCCATCTTCGTTTCCCCCTTCCCGGTGGATTCCCCAGGACAAAGCCGCCAGTTCCTGCTGGTGGTTCTCCACGAAGCGATCGAGTTGAGATTGCCAGGGATTTTCATCGACGGGGGCGGGGGTATTGCTCATCATATCAAAAAGGGTGCGATGGTATCCCGATCTATTGTATAGCGACTCATCCCCCCTGGCTATCCCCGGGTCTGCCGCCGTCCCGGGAACCGATCGCTCCCCGAATCCGTCGCCGCCTCCGTTCCAGTTTGACCGTTGAAAATCAGTATTAACACGGATAAAAAAGCGGATGTAGGTTCCGATTTTTGACGGCGATTAAACCCGTTCCATTTAATAATACTTTTGACAATTTTCCGGATCGATAGGGTGCAACTCGAAAACTGAATTAAGTGCGATCGCCGTTTCATTTCGCCCACTCCAATTGGGAAACTTGCACCTATGAGTTCCACAGGCTTTGACTTTGAAACCCTCGACTTTGGCTTCGATCCCCAGTCCGAATTGAACGGAATTTATCCCCGGGAAAATTTTTCGGAATCCCCGGCTAATCTCGACCCATTGAGTCTCCCCCAAACGTCGCCCCAACCGGGCGAAGAGCCGGATATAATCGTCGCCACGGAGGCCGCCGATCGCCTGTTCTTGCTGGGGGGTGACGATACGGCTTACGGCCTGGGAGGGGACGATATTTTGGGCGGAAATCAGGGCCGCGATTTCTTGCAAGGAAATACGGGAAATGATATTTTATACGGGGGACAAGACGGCGACACCCTGCGAGGCGGAAAGGAGGACGACCTGTTATTTGGCGATCGCGGCGAGGACATTCTCTTCGGCGATCGTGGACGGGATACGCTGCTCGGAAATACCGAAAATGATACCCTTTACGGAGGGAAAGAAAATGATACCATCGCCGGTGGGGAAGGGGATGATCGCCTGTTCGGCGACCTCGGAAATGACACCCTATTCGGCGATCGGGGTGCGGATACCCTGACGGGGGGAGACGGTAGCGACTGGTTTTATATCGGCTGGAATATGGGAGGCTTCACTCTCGAAGAAGCGGATATTGTCGATGACTTTGATATTAATTTGGATTCCATCGGCTTACTCGATACCCTCAGCTTCGACGGATTAAATATTTATCAAGGAGCGGGGATTTACTCGGCGGATACCATCATTCAGGATCGCGGAACCAACGAGTTTTTGGCAATTCTCAAAAATGTCAACAGCGACGATTTGAATGCGATCGTTTCCCCTCCCGAAGAACCGACGCCGACGCCGACTCCGACTCCGACTCCGACTCCGACTCCGACACCCGAACCGGAACCGACTCCGACACCCACGCCGGAACCCACGCCGACACCCACGCCGACACCCACGCCGACACCCGCAGTCAGTACGATCGCATTTGGCAATGCTAATTTTGAAGTTCTCGAAGACGGGACAGCCATTTCTCAAGTCACCGTAACCCGAACCGGCAGCAGCGAAGGAGAAGTCGGTGTCGAGATTAATTTCGCCGACGATACGGCGACATCCCAGGATTACAATAGCACGCCGATCGCCGTGACATTTGCAGACGGCGATCTCGCCACCAAAACCGTCGAGATTCCCGTCGTTGACGACAATTTTGCGGAGGGCACGGAAACCCTCAACCTGCTGTTCGATAATCTCACCGGAAACGCGGAATTGGGGACAATTTCCACGGCAACTTTGGCGATTTTAGATAACGATAATGGCAGCGATGCCGGAACTTTGGCGTTTACTGTCGCGGCGATCGCCATCGACGAAAGTACCGCCAACGCCACCGTCACCGTGGAACGCACGGGGGGAAGCGACGGTAACGTTACCGTCGATTATACCACTTCCGACGAGAGTGCGATCGCCGGTTCGGACTACACCGAAAATATCGGAAGTTTGAGCTTTGCGGCTGGGGAAATGAGCCAAACCATTGACGTGGAAATTCTCGACGATAATGAAGTTGAAGATAGCGAAGAATTTGATTTGATTCTCCGCAACCCCTCCGGTGGCGCCACCCTCGGAACGGCTGACACGGTGACATTTACGATCGCCGATGATGACGTTCCCAACCCCGGCGAATTGGCGTTCGCGACGGATGCCGTGGATGTCGATGAAGCGGCGGGAACCGTCACCGTTACGGTGGAACGGAGCGGCGGAAATGCGGGAATTATCGGGGTGAATTATGCCACTTCCGACGATACCGCGATCGCGGGTGGCGATTACACGGAAACTTCGGGGACGCTGACATTTGCGGCGGGAGAAACCGGCAAAACCTTTACCGTTGATATTATCGACGATGCCGATATCGAAGGGATTGAAAGCTTCGATTTGACTTTGAGCGATCCCACGGGTGGCGCCACGTTGGCAACGCCGTCCGTGCAGACAGTCAACATCACCGACAACGATGAAATTGTCAGCAATTTTGGTGTCTTTAATTTTGCCTTGGCAAATGTGGAGGTGAGTGAAAATACGGCGACTGCAACCGTCAGCGTGGAGCGGACGGGGGGAAGTCAGGGGGATGTTACCGTTGATTATATCACTTCCGATGAGAGTGCGATCGCCGGTTCTGACTACACCGCCACTTCCGGAACTCTGACGTTTGCGGATGGGGAAA
>NZ_JAJENU010000635.1:0-25603 GCF_035615495.1 Lyngbya sp. CCY1209
GAGTCTATCCAAGTCCCCCTTTTCAAGGGGGATTGAGGGGGATCGAGTCTATCAAAGTCCCCCTTTTCAAGGGGGATAATGGGGGATCGAGTCAATTATTTTCCTGCTGTTTTTGCACCAAAAGAAATCCCCGCAGTTGGGTCAAATTCACCGTCTGGCCGAGGTTGAGGGGGAGGACGGAAACGCCCTCCAGGCGGGACTGTACCCAGCCGTCGCCCCAGTACCACTCGTGAAACCCATCGATGCCCTGACTCAGCAGGAAGCGCAGACAGTTCGACTCCGCCACATCGACAGAGTGTCGGATCTGCACTGGGCCGATCGCACTCGTAAACGTCAGGCCCGTGCGAAACTGTTCCGGAAGTCCAGGGGAAAATTGCTGGGGCCACAGCCACCGCTGAACCTGGTGGGGATGCAACAGACTCTTGCGGATGGTCGCTTCCGGGGCGTCCACCTCGATCCGGAGACTGCTTTGTTGAAAAGTACCTAGCATAGGGGTCAGATTAAACGGTCGGGCAACGAATCGCACCAGCCTCCTATTATAGCGATCGCCTCCACCCACGACGAGGAAGCGATCGCCGTCCTGACAGCCAGCAGGATGACGCGGGTATGGCACCGCGCACTGCTCAATGGGGAATCGATAATTTTCCCAACTCCCCACTGCCGACTCCCCACTCCCCTAAAATAGAATCTGTCGGAATGTAAAGAAATGTAAGCATGGCTGATCGACTGGTTCGCGCTACGGCGGCAGATGGTGGAATTCGGGTGGTCGGGGCGATTACCACCCGCCTGACGGAAGAAGCCAGACGGCGTCACAAGCTCTCCTACGTCGCGACGGCGGCCCTCGGGCGCACGATGGCGGGGGGTCTGTTACTGGCTTCGAGCATGAAACGCCCCGAGTCCCGGGTGAATATCCAAATCAAAGGCAACGGCCCCCTCGGGGGCATCGTCGTGGATGCGGGACTAGACGGGACGGTGCGGGGCTACCTCGGCAACCCGGCGATCGAACTGCCCCCCAATTCTCGCGGAAAACTCGACGTCGGCGGCGCGGTGGGGCGCGACGGCTACCTCTA
Organism: Lyngbya sp. CCY1209; assembly: GCF_035615495.1. Lineage (GTDB taxonomy): Bacteria > Cyanobacteriota > Cyanobacteriia > Cyanobacteriales > Microcoleaceae > Limnospira. The sequence continues at coordinate 1,071 of NZ_JAJENU010000635.1, forward strand.
CGTCGTGCGAGATGTGGGCTACGGCTACCCCTATTCGAGTACCGTCGAATTGGTGTCGGGGGAAATCGGCGACGACCTCACCCACTATCTCGTCACCTCCGAACAAACCCCCTCCGCTCTGGTGTTGGGGGTTTTTGTAGACAAACAGGGAGTCCAGGCCGCCGGGGGACTGCTGTTGCAGGTGCTCCCCAAAGCCGCCACGGACGAAACCCTCGTCGAGTTACTCGAATCCCGCCTGTCCTCCCTGTCCGGTTTCACCCCCCTACTGCGGGAAAGTCGCACCCTGCCCAACATTTTCGATCGCCTGCTCGGAGATTTGGGGTTGAACATCCTCCCGGAAACCCAACTGCTGCAATTCGACTGCGGCTGTTCCTTCGATCGCGTCCTGGGGGCCTTGAAAATGTTCGGACAAGCCGAGTTGCAAGATATGATCGAGCAGGACGGCGGCGCCGAGGCTAAATGCGAATTCTGCGGCCAGATGTACCACGCCAACCCGGATCACCTGCACGGCCTGATCCGAGACTTGCAAGACAACCGGGGGCAATTGTCCCAAAAAGCCGGCAAAATCTACCGGAATTGAGGGAAAGCGGGAGTCGGGAGTCGGTATTAGGGAGTCGGGAATTATCAATTATCAATTGTCCCCAATTGTTGCGATCGCCGGACTAACAGTGGTATAACACCGAAGCAATACCCACGCTTCTCATTGTCGTTCTTTGGGATGGGGTGAAGGCTGCGCGAGGATAACTGGACCATGAGCGATCGGAAACCCAAACACAACCGTTGGTTAGAATTGCGTTCGCGAAGTGTTGCGGATGCGAAGTCGCCGATTTCAAACCGGGCCGATTCGCAGATGCCCCCCTCCCCGGACACCGCCCCGGAAGTCCCCCGGGAACGGAAAAGTCGCAAGGAACGGTTGAAGGAGATCCGGGCGCTCTTGGAATCGGGCCTCGAACAGAAGAAGCCGGAACCGGAACCGGAACCGGAACCGGACCTGAGCTCGGCTCTGGTGAAGGTGACTCCCGCCCCCGCCGCGCCTCACCCCGCCCCCATCGACCCCGCCGCGAGGCGGAAACGCCTGAAAGCCTACCTGGCCCCCGTGGGGTTGCTGTTCGTCCTGGCGACCCCCGCCGGCATCGCCTACATCGCCAGCAGTCTGCTGTTGCGATCGCCCTCCCTGCCCAACTGCCCGAAGATTTTCTGGCCCGTGGCCTCAGCCTCCCTGCGGCTCTACTGCGCGGAAACGGCCGCCAACAAACAAACCGTCAACGATCTCCTCGTCGCCATCGAGTTGGTGAACGCCCTCCCCGAGGATCACCCCCTGCGCCCCGAAATTAACCGCCAGATCGAGGAATGGTCCGGGGACATCCTGCAGTTGGCGGAGGCGGAATTCCAGGCCGGGGAGCTGTCCGGGGCGATCGCGATGGTGAAAAAAATTCCCGCCGGGACCTCTGCGGCCGCTGCGGTGGAGCAACAGATCGGAGATTGGCGGAATCTCTGGAAAAAGGCGGAGGGAATCTATCGCAAAGCCGAAGATTTGATGCGCGAGGAGCAGTTGAATCAGGCGTTTCGGGAGGCGACGCTGCTGTTGAACGTGGGGAATACCTACTGGGAAACCACGAAATATCAGGAGCTCACCGATCTGATCCAAATTGCCCGGGAGGACAGCAAAAAACTGGCCGAAGCCCGCAATTTGGGCGCCCGGGGCGGCATCGACAATTGGCTCGCGGCGATCGCGAAATTGCAGGCGCTTTCTGAAGATAGCCACCTGAAGGGGCAGGCGCAAAAAGAAATCGTCAAATTCAGTAAAGAAATTATGGCTTCGGCCGAAGATCGATTGGAGTCGGGCGAGTGGCAGGAGGCGATCGCGACGGTGAACAAAATTCCCGCCGCCGCCAAACTCCAAGAAGAGGTGAAAGATTTTATCGTCCTGGCCCGCGCCCACGTCCCCGCCCTGCTCGACACCCCCGAGGGCCTCAAGGACGCCATCGCCCAGGCCCAAAAACTGGAGCGGGGCCGTCCCCTATACTGGAAAGCCCAACAGTACATCCGGGGTTGGCAACAGGAAATCGCGGATGTGGCTACCCTCAACCAGGCCCGCCAGTTGGCCCGCACCGGCACCGTGGACGATCTCAAGGCGGCGATCGACAAGTTGGAAACCATCCCCGCCTCCAACCCTCGCGGGGATGAAGCTCGGGCGGAAATGGTCCGCTGGACCCGCAAGGTGGAGGAAATCGAAGATCTGCCCTATTTGGAAACAGCCGATCAGTTGGCGAGTTTCGGGGACGTGGACTCCCTGAAAGCCGCGATCGCCAAAGCCTCCCAAATCAGCCGGGGTCGAACCCTCTACGACGAAGCCCAAGCCCGGATTTCTGAATGGCGGGAGCGCAGTGAGCGGCTCGAATATCAGCCCGTTTTAGACCGGGCGCAACAGTTGGCCGCAGAGGGGGATTTCGCCAACGCCATCGCCGTCGCCGAGCAGATCAAGCCGGATCTCACCCTCTACGAAGAGGCGCAGTCCGACATCAACCAGTGGCGATCGCAGTTGAAAGACATTCAGAATTTGAAAAATGCCGAAACCGCCGCCGCCCCGGGGACGATCGAGGGGTTGACCCGGGCGATCGATTTGGCCGGCCGCGTCTCTACCGGCAGTTCCTGGCGCTCCCGGGCCGACAACTTGATCGACGATTGGAGCCAAACCCTATTGCGGCGGGGTCTGGATCAGGCCGTTTACGACGTGCCGGGGGCGATCGAAACCCTGAGAAGCATTCCCTCCGGAACTACCGTTTACAACGCCGCCCAGGCGCAAATTGCGGATTGGCAGGCCTGGTTGAATCCGGCTCCGGCTCCGGCTCCGGCTCCGGCTCCCGATCCTTATTATGAGGGTTACGAAAATAATTATTATGAGGGTTATGAAGAGTATTACGAGGAGCCTTCCCCCGGTCCGGCTCCCGACCCGATCGACCCCTACGGTGTCCCGGACTTGAACAAACCGATCACCTCCGACACCAAGTTTCTCGACCCGTCCGGGCAGCGACTCTAAAATTGGATCGGAATGCGATCGCAGGGAAAAGGTGCGGAAAGTTCCATTAGAATGGGGTCAAGAGTGCAGTAAGGCGCGATCGCGGAATTTCAATGCAGGGTGTTTGGATTGCCAATGTGGCACGAAAGGGGGCGAGATTCAATTCCTCCGGGCTCGGTTTGAATGCAGATCTGACCGTTCCCGACGAACACTCATCCCTCGAAGCGATCGCACATTCAACCTGACCGGGAACCGGACCCGCACCAACCATGACCTACTGGGACAAACCATCCACCCACCAAACCTTGACCCCGGGCGAACTGCTCAGACTGTATGCCAGTGGAAAGCGGGGTTTTATCGGGATCGACTTGCAAGGGGCTAATTTGGAATCCGCCAATTTGAAAGGGTTGTTGCTCTGGCAGGCGAACCTCGCCGGCGCCAACCTCCGCCGTGCCAACCTCAGCCAAACCCATTTGTTCGCCAACCTGAACGGGGCGAACCTCAGCCAAACCGATCTCAGCAGTGCCAAGTTACAATATGCCAACCTGCGAGATGCCAATCTCCGGGGCGCCAAGTTTTTTAAAACCAACCTCAAAGGCGCCGACCTCCGGGGCGCCAATTTGAGTCACGCAAAATTCGCCTATGCCGATTTGACGGAAGCCGATCTCCGGGGCGTCGATTTGTCTCAGTCCGTTCTATTTTCAGTCACCCTGAGCCGTGCCCATATCGAAGGGATTGATTTCGGCGATACCACCCTGGTTAGAACCAGTCTCCGGGATGCGATCGAATGGGGTTAGTACCGCTGGGGAATCAATTTCCAAGGGCGCAAGCCAGGGGCCCCCGACTCGCAACAATCCACTAAGCGAGAATTGGGAAGATTATTTGGGCAAATCAGTGGATACGATATTATTCAAAAAACTGAGCTACCGGACAGCTAAACTCGGGGAGGAGCGGACTGGTTAAGGTATCTTGTACCAGCAACGTTGTCACTAAATTCAGCATCGCCTGGTCGCGCCGATAAACTTTAACCTCCGCTTTCTGATAATCGCAAATCCAATATTCTCGTACCCCCTGCGTCGAATAGAGTTTCAATTTTAACTCCAAATCCCTGCGTCTATCTTGTTTGCTTTTCGACAAGACCTCCACCACCAATTCCGGTGCAGCCGTCAAATGTCCCGACTCATCCAAATCAGTTTCCAATCGCTGATTGCTAACCCAAACGACATCGGGAATCACGCTATCCGTCGTGGAAAATATAATACCAGGTGCGATCGCGGATCTTCCCAAACCTGTGCGACGAGACCAAGCCTGTAACGCCGCGTAAATATTCCCGCTGACCTCTTGATGTCTCCAATGAGGTGCCCGGGTCACAATTAACCCTCCGTCAATAATTTCGTAGCGTTTTCCATCTTCGGGGAACAGTTCGAGATCGGCGATCGTCCAACGAACTCTCTGAGTGCTGGTCATGGCTGAAAATCATGAGTCTCTCTTTCAATGTAACTCAATCCCCTGAAATTGGCATCACTGAAGTCTGAGTCGTTCGTAAGGGGGCGTCAGAATCCGTTACTGGCAATCATGACCCAATCAATTCTAACTGACGCACCCGACAATTGAAAACTACCGCACCTTATAATTGATGACAGTTTACTGAGTTAAGCCATCTCTTTGGTAAGCCAAAACTGCAAGGCTAATAAACACAACGCTTGCCCAACACAACCAAAGTAAATGCAATAACGGATAACTTTGTCCCTGATTGATGCCCGCCGCTAAAAATATAAGTTTTTGGGCGTGATACACGGGCGATAAAAGTATAGCATCTTCAACCCAAGCCGACTCGGAGATTGGCAGCAATCCTGAAATCAATCCAATCCCAATTAAGGACACTCCATTGACCGCATTAACAGATCTTGGCTCGAAAATATAACTAATGATTAAACTGAATGCTAAAATAGGGATAGCTACAATTAAAAAAGTTAGAAGCAAATTAATTAGTTGTTGAAAGTGAAGATTCAATTGAAATAGGAGGTTTCCACCCACCAGAGTCAATATTATAACCACCATGCAAATTGAAAGAGATACAAAAACTTTAGACAAGATGTAGGTAATTGAAGACAGTGGAGTTGTGCGAATCAGCTTCAGCCAACCTTCTGCACGTTCTGATGCAATTTGCCCCGGCAGTGATTGCAAAGAAAATGTAACCAGAAATAAGCTACACCAAAAAATTAAAATTTGTTTGGCTACAGTCGCTTCGGGTTCCGATATTATGCAATAAATGACTCCAACAATCGGCAATAAAATTCCAAATAAATAAACGGGTGTACGATAAGTTTGTAAGAATTCCGAAAAAATTTGTGCTTTAAAAGATTTAAAAGATGAGTTTTTGTGCAATAGATTTGACTTTTCTTTCAAAAAAATATTGGGTTCCAAGCCCACCTCATTAATGGATTCAATCTCAATTTGAGAGTCTTCTAAATTTGGAGAAAATTTCTGCAAATTGAGATACCGAGTTGCCAGACTATTGAGTTCTTGACAGTCGGCTTGATTATTTGTGACCATCAAAACAGTAACGCCCTGTTTTTTACACTCTGTAATTTGATGCCAAAATTCTTCGTATCCTTCTTGGTCTAAATTGCGGGTTGGCTCATCTAAAATTAAAAGTTGAGGATTGCCAATCAATGCCAATGCAAACAAAAGTCTCTGTTTTTGTCCGCCAGATAGTGACGCTGCAAAACTGTCTTGCTTCTCAGTTAAGCTGACTTTTCTCAGGGCTTCCTCAGTGGAAGTTGGGTTAGAGTAATAGCCCCTAAACAAATCGATTAATTCTTTGACTTTCAACTTTTGGGGAAACTGGGTTTCTTGCAAAACGACACCGACCAAACTTTTAGATTCGGAGTCGGTAGATGGACAACCCATCAACTCAACTTCTCCGTCAGTTGGTTCTATCAAACCCAAAATTAGATTTAACAGTGTCGTTTTACCAGAGCCATTTTGTCCTCTCAGTACGACGAATTCTCCAGGTTCTATCGTAAAATTTATATCGGATAGTACCGTGGTTTTTTGAAACCAGCTTTGAAAAATCTTGGATGCATTTTTGACTGTGACTAAACTCATTATAAATTAGCCCAAACCCAGAGAAATTTTAACGATTGCAAAAACAATGACACCAACGCCAAGGGCAGGAAGAGCGGACATTCCAAATACAGTAGTCAGGAGGATTACTGTCACACCTGCCGCAGCAATAGGTTCTAAGCCGCACACTGGAGGAATGCAAATACTACCCCCTTTAAAAAATAGGATAACTGTTACTATACCGCAAGCAATTACTAATCCTATAACTAGGATGCGTCCTGCGGGAATAATATCGATCCAGGTTGCCGATCTAGAAGCTTGCTGTTCATTGTCAGACATATAACTTACCTCAATTTTTTGAAAACAAGTGTTGCCAAAAATTTCTCGCATTGTGACTCACATTATTACTCACCTTGCCCACCTGATTGAAAAAATCACCCACTTTCTTTGAAATTTTTTTTCTTGTAACTTCAACTTGTCCCGGGTGACATTCATGGAATAACTGCTGTGACTGTTCACTCCAATCAAGCAAGGGACCTGGACAGGAAGTTTGGTATTTTAATGTCAGCCCAACTAGAGCCGGAGTCCACAAAAAAAGTAAGACAGCGATTAGAAGAGTTGACAAGTTGTTTTTGAATTTTTTGCGACGGGTAAAATTGACAGAAGAGTTTGTAGATTCCATAAACAGAAGTCCATGACTTTGAAAGAGTATCGCTCCCAACCCAACATATACTCTTCCTATAGCAGAGTGACAGACGAAAAGCTGCGATCGCTCTCATCGATTCGCTCTGAAAACAATTGCAGTCCGTTAAAGGTTGATCCTTTCTCACTCTAGATCCGCTGTCCTGAACCCCGCAACCTGAAAAAAACAGATTTTCTCGCCAATTTTGTAACAAAGTATGAAGCAAATACCAGAAATCACTTGATTTTCTACCCGAAAACTGAGTTATAATAGCCGAAACCCTGACCCTGCCTAAATGTATGGATATTGCGGAATTGTTACAATTTGTGGATCGGTTGGTGGAAAAGCAGACGGGAGAACACTTGGACGACCTGCAAAAGTCGATCGCTCAAGGACTGTGTGAAGGGAAGAGTTACAAGGATATCGCGGAAGATATAGGGAACGGCTACAACGAAAACTATATTGGGGATGTCAGTCGCCAGCTATTTAAAATTTTATCCAAATCGTTAAATGAAGATATTAAAAAATCGAATTTTTGTTGGACGTTGGAGAGGGCGATAAATTCTCAAATTTTCAGTTTTAATAATAATAATTTGACCTGGTGTCCCTATTATCCCAGAGGCAATCCAGGACGACAAGAAGAAGCGATCGCACCCTCGGAAACCACCCGCACCCGCACCCAATACCATGATTTAACCCTCGCACCCAAAGTCAGGAAATTCTGCGATCGCACCACCGAACTCGACACCCTGTCCCGTTGGCTCATTGATGAAAAAATACCGTTAATCTCGGTGATCGGAACTGCGGGTATCGGCAAAACTACCCTGGTGAAAAAGTTAATCGATCGCCATTTAGACGATTTTGATGTCGTCATCTGGAAAAACCTCAAAATATCGCCACAATTAAATAAAATAGTCGCCGATACTTTAACTAAAATCGTTCCAGATGCTCATCGAGAAGACGATCAAATCAACGATCTGATGGCTCTTTTGAGCGAAAAGAGATGCTTGATTGTCATTGATGACTTGCAAGAAATATTTGTCGGCGGACAGTTCGCGGGGAGATACCAGACTCGACACAAAAACTATCATCAATTTTTGAGAGCGATCGCACAAATCGAACATCAAAGCAGCATCATTTTAATCGGTCGAGAACAATCCCCAGAAATGCTGTCATCATCGGGTAATGATTTATATCCCATCAAATCTTTGGCTGTAGGAGGCTTGGAAAGTGTAGAGATTTTAGAAAATCTGGGATTGACAGACCGAGACAACTGGGCAGATTTGATTCAATTATACGAAGGAAATCCCGTTTACTTGCAAGATATTTCCGCACTGATTACAAACATTTTTTTGGGAAAAGTATCCGAATTTTTGGCAGAAGATGGCATGATTATTACCGAATTAATGCACGGTCAGCTTAGAGAATCGTTCGAGGGATTATCATCCGTCGAACAAGCGATCGCGTTAGAATTGAGCAAGAGCAATCATCCCATTTCGCGATCGCAATTGAGAACCCAACTCTCCCTCTCTTCAACCGATCTAATTAACGGCTTACAGTCCTTGCAGAGACGCTGCTTGTTGAAAGCCATCAAACAGGATCAGGCTTTCTTTCAAATATCCTCCATCTTTCGAGAATATTTGATCACGATTAAAAATGGCAATTTTGGCGATTTAAACTAGAGTTATTTTTAAAAGGCATATAGCAGTGTGAAATGATTTGTGAAAAATCATCGGCTAAGAGCCCCCAGAATTGGGGGTTTGGGGGCGAGACATTTTTCAGAATAATTTCTGATTGCTATAGCAGTGTGAAATGATTCGTAAAATTTTGAGCGTCTCAAAGCCCCCAGAATTGGGGGTTTGGGGGCGAGACATTTTTCAGAATAATTTCTGATTGCTATATATAGCAACCAGCTAGGCAAGGGGTTACAGTTTCGCACTGACTAAGGAGCAACCCGAGACGGTTGCTCCCACAGGGAATGGGGGGATGGCGATCGCCTAAAATAGATGCATAGAACTCAAATCCCCAATCATCTTGAGATGATTTGTGCGATGAGAAAAGGGAATTGATTCCCCAGGGGGAATTCCGGTCAATTTGAGAACCCCAACCGTCAAGCAATTTCTTGTTCGGATTGTGGGGGCGACGCTTCCTCATCTTTCTTCTCCATCACTTCCCACAAAATCGGCGAAAGCTGACTGTTCAAACGGCCCGATCGCACGAATTCCGCGTAAGTTTCCGCTTCGATATCCACCAACTCCTCCCGCAACAACTCCATGCTCAACTCCAGCAGTTGGGAATGTTCCGCCAGCAATTTATCGATCCGGGTTTGAACCGTCTCCAATTCCCCATTCACCAATTCAACCTGATATCGATAAAATTCGGAGTCGATTTCCTGCTTACGAACCGACTCGGAAAGATAAGTTTTGACCCGATTTAATGCCACCCGGCGGGCGACCAATTCCAGATATTCCTGACGCAAAGGTTGGTCGCCGATCAGGCCCAAAACCTGCAACAACGATTGGGTGCTCAGTCCTTGCACCAGCAGGGTAAATAACATCGCACCGAACACCGTGGCGATCATTTCATCCCGTCCCGGCAACGCGGCGGGGACACTCAAAACCAGGGCGATGGACACGGAACCGCGCAACCCGCCCCACCAGAGGACCATCTGATCGCGCCAGCCGATATTCGATCGCGCCACGCCGTTACTCAACGCACTCAGGCCAAAAGTCGCGATCGCCCGCGTCAGGAGTACCGCGCCGATACAAACCGCGATCGGTTCGATATTTTCCCCCAAACTGGAAAACTGGATCTGATCGCCGATCAGCAGGAACACGATCGAATTGACGAAAAACGCCAGAAACTCCCAAAACTCGCTGACGATCAGCCGGGTGCGGGGGTTCATGCCGATCCGGGACCCGAAATTTCCCAGAATCAACCCCACCGTCACCACGCCGATGACGCCGGAGCCCCCCAAATTCTCCGTCATCACATAGGTCCCGTAGGCCGAAACCAGGGTCAGGGATTGTTCCACCAGGGGAGAATCAAAGCGTTGGGTGAGATAGGAGATCCCGAAGCCGATCAAACTGCCGACGCCGACACCGATTCCCACGAACGCGAAGAACTTCAGCACAGTTTGGGGGACGGAAAATTCCGTTGTCCCCATCGGCAAACCCACCAGCAGGCTGAAGGCGACCACCGCCACCCCGTCGTTGAACAGGCTTTCCCCCTCCATCAGGGTTCGCAGGCGCCGTCCGGCCCCCAATTCTTTGAATAACGCCACCACCGAGATCGGGTCCGTGGCGGCGAGGCTGGCCCCCACCAACAGGGCGATCGCGATCGGGATTCCCGCCAGCCAATTCAACCCCAGGGCGATCCCCACCACGGAAATAATCACCCCCGCGATCGCGTATAAACAGACCGGAACCAGATCCCGCTTGAGATCCCGCCAATTCATGTTCCAGGCGGCTTCAAACAGCAGCGGGGGCAGGAAAATCTCCAGAATCAGTTCCGGCGACAGGTTCACCAGGCGGATATCCTCGATCGCCAAAATCAATCCCACAATCACCAGCAGCAGGGTGAAGGGAATGCGCCGAAACCAGGCGAACAGGCGGGAGAGGGTGGCGACGCTGAGGGACACCAGCAGGACGAGGAGAAATTGCTCCAAATTTTGTTTGATCGCGATCTCGGCGATCGCAGCTTCTGCAGTCATAGGTGGGGCCCTTAGGGACAATCAATCCAATTCAACTTAGGCTATCTTATCGGATCGGGGAAGTTTCAATTTCCCACAGGCGGCTCCAATTCGACCCGCGATCGCCCCGACTCCCGATTCCGTTGCTATCCTAGATAGAACATCGCCCAGCTCAGATCGACCGACCCATCCCATGACCGAACAACCGACCCGCATCTGTATTCTCGGCGGAGGCTTCGGCGGACTCTACACCGCCCTCCGTTTAACCCAGCTCCCCTGGCTACCCGCAGAAGTGCCGGAAATCACCTTGGTCGATCGCCACGATCGCTTCGTCTTTTCGCCGCTGCTGTACGAACTCCTCACCGGGGAACTGCAAGCCTGGGAAATTGCCCCGCCCTTTGAACAACTCTTGAAAGGGACTTCTATCCGCTTCGTGCAGGGGGCCGTGGCTGACATTGACCTCACCGCCCACCAGGTACAATTGCACAACGGCAGGTTTTTGGACTACGATCGCCTCGTCTTAGCCCTGGGCGGGGAAACGCCCCTCGACGGCGTGCCGGGAGCCAAAGAACAGGCCATCCCCTTCCGCACCGTCGCCGACGCCTACCGCCTTGAAGAACGCCTGCGACTCCTGGAAGCCTCCGATGCCGAGCGGATTCGGGTTGCGATCGTCGGCGGCGGTTACAGCGGCGTCGAACTCGCCTGCAAGTTAGCCGAACGCCTCGGAGAGCGGGGCCGGCTGCGGCTCGTGGAGCGGGGGGAAGAAATTCTCAAGTCCTCCCCCGACTTCAACCGGAAAGTTGCCCGACAGGCTCTTTCCGAACGGCAGGTTTGGCTCGATCTCGAAACCACCGTCCAATCCGTGGACGCCGAAACCATCGCCCTCGAATATCGCGGCCAGGTGGACGTGCTGCCCGTGGATATCGTCCTGTGGACCGTGGGAACCCGAACCATTCCTTTGGTGCGATCGCTCCCCCTGAAGCAGAATGCCCAACATCAACTCGTCACCACCCCCACCCTGCAAGTGGTAGACCGCCCCGAAATCTTCGCCCTCGGCGATCTCGCCGAGTGCCACGACGCCGACGGCCAAAAAATCCCCGCCACCGCCCAAGCCGCCTTTCAACAGGCCGACTACGCCGGCTGGAACCTCTGGGCCTCCCTCACCGGACGCCCCCTGCTCCCCTTCCGCTATCAGGGATTGGGGGAAATGATGACCTTGGGGAAAGATACCGCCACCCTCGCCGGTTTGGGCCTCCAACTCGACGGCCAGTTGGCCCACCTGGCTCGCCGCCTCATCTACCTCTACCGACTCCCCACCCCGGAGCATCAGATGCGGGTCGCCTTCAACTGGATGAGCCGGCCCCTGCAGGAGTTGATGAGCCGATAAAACAGCGGCGGCAATGGGTAAATTGCCGCCGCAGATGGTATTTTATCTCAAATTTCCGCCGTAGAACGGCGAAATCGTGGCAACCTCACTGATTTTCCGAGTCGGGAAACGTGCGCTTGAACTCGTCGAGCAAGTCGTCCATTTCCTCCAAAGCCTGGTTCACATCAATTCTCAAAGGCCCCAAATCCGGCTTCTCCAGCAATTGCACCAGAGCATCCCGTTTGCTTTCAATTACGGCAACCCGCTCTCGGATAATTTGTGCGTCCATCGAATCATCCCTCTATTCATTTCATGGTCGAGATCCGGGGTGCAGACTGACCCAGCGGCACTTCAGATTTTAACACCATCCCTCAATCCAGAAACGGAGGCTTTTTGTGGTTCGGAGCATCCTGTTGACTCGCCTCCGCCAAAAACCGCTTCAAGGCTTTCTCGCGATTTTTCATAAACGCCGTCCAAAACCCGGGCTCGAACTCGTCCATCGTTTTGGCCAGCGCCCAAACATCGACGGCTAAAATATTGTAAAGTCGCTCATCTTCCTGTTGGAGAGATTTAATCTGTTCAAAAATTTTCCGTTTCAGATCGGCGGTCAACGGATCTTCGTCGTGGGTCATAATTTACAGATCGGGTTGGCGACAGGGAGGGATACATCGCAAAAGCTGCTTCCAACAGCATACAGACAATCTAAAGTTGTGAGTGCGACTTCGACCGACAGCCCGACCGGCCCATCTGAGTTATCATTGGTGCGGATAACCGGGGGATGCCAGACCCATCCAAAGCTTAACTCAGGTCGCACCGTTTGTCCGAAACCGCACTCACCGAGTCTTTAACAATTCCCACCGCACCTGTCGATCGCCCAAATTCCGATAAGATAAGTAGAATCAATCCTCAAATCATCCGGTACGGACGATTCAAACTCAACTGATCTTATGTTACGTCAAATTTCTCTGGCTCAACTGGGCTTGGTTCTGGGTGGGCTGCTGACCATCGTCGGATTCTGGGCGTACTTCGCCGACTACGCCACTTTGAACTTGGCGGGATTCTTTTACGGCATCCCCCTGTTACTCGGCGGACTCGCCCTCAAAGCCGCCGAACTCGAACCCACCCCCTTTTCCGAACCCACTTCCCCGGAAGTCCTCGCCCTCCGGGAACAGCAGGCGACACCCACCCAAAATCAGGTTCGCAAGGATGTCACCCGCTACCGCTACGGCCAGTCGGCCCACCTGATCGATGCCCTGGAACGCCTGCAATTGGGGAGAACCGACGAAGATCACCCCCAATTGCAAGGGCTGCGGGAAACTGCTGTTGAGGGCGCCTATGGGTTGATTTTAGAATTCTACTCCCCCTTTGTCCCCCTGTCTGTCTGGGAAGAAAAGCGCGACAAGCTCGCCAAATTCTTTGGCCCCAACATTCGGGTTCAAATCGAACAGCCGGAGGCCGATTGTGTTGATCTCATGATGATCGCCGAAAAAGAAGAGGGAGTCGGGAGTCGGGAGTCGGGACTGGAGAATTGATTGTCATTTGTCAATCATTGATTGTCAATTGGCGATTTTATCCGCAGATTTCGCAGATTTTCGCAGATTTTGCGGGGGATCAGTCGGGATAATTGATTGTCAATTCTTTTCCAACCGCACGGCATACCATTGCAGGTACTCTCCCGGGCCGAGGTCGAAGTCGCAGCAGGTGTCGAGCAAGTATTTGGCCTGTTGGGCGGAGGTGGCAAATTTTTGCAGATCTCGGGGGAGATCGTCCTGTCGGCTTGCCAAAATTGTCTGTAATTTTTCGAGCAGTTCTCCCGCACTCAGAAACTGCTCGGGTTGATTTGACTCCAATACGACGAAGTGATCTTCTTGGTACATCAGGGAATCTGCCATCTTTTTAAGTTTTGTTAATATTCCATCCTTTATTTTCACTTAAACTGGAACCCCATGACAACGGGGGACACTCTCCGGGATAATCATGTTAGGATGATCGTAAATCACGGAATCCCGACCGAATTACCGGTGTTTATACGAAGCTGGGTTGGGTGCGGTTTGGAATTTAGGCTAAACCAGGTTCAACCGGGCGTGTTTTTTTGTTTTGACTGGCACTGCACGATCCTATGACAAGCTCCACATTTTCAAAATCTCGGGTTGAGAAGCCCTCCAAACTTGAAGGGATTAAGGAACGCAGCAACTATCTGCGCGAACCCTTAGCCACCGAATTGCTCAACGATCGCAACTATTTGACCGAAGATGCGGTTCAGATCCTCAAATTTCACGGTTCCTACCAGCAGGACAATCGGGACAACCGGGTGAAGGGACAGGAGAAAGATTATCAGTTCATGCTGCGGACCCGCAGTCCGGGGGGGTTGATTCCGCCACAATTGTACCTGACCCTCGATCGCCTCGCGGACGAGTACGGCAACGGGACGCTGCGGGCGACCACCCGCCAGGGGTTCCAACTGCACGGCATTTTGAAGCGGAACCTGAAAGCGGTGCTCTCGGACATTATCAAGAGCATGGGATCGACCCTGGGGGCTTGTGGGGATCTCAACCGCAACGTGATGGCCCCGCCGGCGCCCTACTGCGATCGCCCGGAGTACCAATATGCCAGCACCTACGCCAATTATATTGCCGACCTGCTCACGCCCCAGACGGGTGCCTATTATGAAATTTGGCTCGACGGGGAAAAATTCGTCAGCGCCGAGGAAGACCCGGAGGTGAAAGCCGCCCGGCAGCGTAACGGCAACGGCACGGTTTTCCACGAGGGGGAAGAACCGATCTATGGCGAACATTATATGCCCCGCAAGTTCAAATGCGCGGTGACGGTGCCGGGGGATAACTCCGTCGATATCTACACCCAGGACGTGGGTTTGATCGTGATCACGGACGGGGCGGGGGAACTGCAGGGTTTCAACATCCTCGCCGGGGGCGGCATGGGGCGCACCCACCGCAAAGAGGAGACGTTCCCCTGTATTGCCAAGGAAATTGGTTATGTGGCGCGGGAGGATATTTACGACCTGATGAAGGCGATCGTAGCCACCCAGCGGGACTACGGCGATCGCCAAAACCGCCGTCACGCCCGGATGAAATACCTGATCGAAGATTGGGGGGTGGAGAAATTCCGCGCCCAGGTGGAGGAATATTTCGGCAAATCCCTGGAACCGTTCAAACCTCTGCCCGAATGGAAATATAAAGATTATCTGGGATGGCACGAACAGGGGGACGGCCAGTTATTTTTGGGGATCTCGGTGGACAACGGCCGGGTGAAGGACGAGGGGAATTTCCGCCTCAAGAGCGCTTTGAAGGAAATTGTCACCCAGTTCCAAATTCCGATGTTGCTGACGGGCAACCACAATATCATTCTGTACAAAATCGAACCGCAGCACCGGGAGGCGATCGATCGCACCCTCAAACAGCACGGCATTTTGCGGGAAACCGAAATCGATCCGCTGGTCCGCTATGCGATGGCCTGCCCCGCTTTGCCGACTTGCGGACTGGCAATTACAGAATCCGAACGGATCATCCCTAGTATCCTGGACCAGATTCGGGTATTGTTGGACAAGGTAGGACTGGAACAGGAGCATTTCGTCGTGCGGATGACGGGATGCCCCAATGGATGTGCCAGACCCTACATGGCGGAACTGGGTTTCGTCGGAAGCGCTCCCGACACCTATCAGGTTTGGCTGGGAGGCTCTCCAGACCAGACGCGGTTGGCACAACCTTTTATGGATCGTCTGGCTCTCAACGACTTGGAAGCCGTTCTGGAGCCGATTTTTATTGGCTTCAAACAGAATCGGCAACCCGGGGAGAGTTTCGGCGACTTTTGCCACCGCGTCGGTTTTGACTCCATCCGCGAGTTTGTATCCAACTACTCTGTAACTTCCTCGATGAACATTGAGACGCAAGAAATCGCCGTTCAATCCTCTCCTGAAACGACCTCGAATGCAGCAGCTTCATCGGAGGCTGCAGTCGATCCCAACAAGATCCGGCACCGGGTCAGCGTCCGGCACGAGATCTACACCCAACTGAAAGATGAGTCCAAACGTCAGAGCAAACCGATCGTGGAAATTGCCACCCAGGCGATCGAGGAATATCTCGCCCGAGCCCGCGCCGAACAGTAAGTTCGGCCGATGATTCGTCCTCGATTTGGGGTCGTTTGACTCACCTCAAATCTGCGTGCTTTACCGAAATGGTGCAACTTCAGCGGATCGCGATCGCTCCCCATCAACTGCAAGGCCGACAGGTTGACCTGAGTGCCGAACAGCAGCATTATTTGGGTCGGGTGTTGCGCCTGCGACGGGGCGATCGCTTTATTATTATCGACGGCAAGGGGGGATGGTGGCTGACGCAATGGCTCGACGGCCCGAATGCCACCGTACTCGAAGCGATCGCGGCGGATACGGAATTGCCCGTCTCCGTCACCCTCTGCGCGGCCCTCCCCAAGGGCGGCGGTTTTGAGGAGATCGTCCGCGGCACCACCGAATTGGGCGTGACGCGATTTGTCCCCGTCCTCAGCGATCGCACCCTGCTCAAACCGAGTCCCCAAAAACTGACCCGGTGGCGGCGCATCGCGACAGAGGCGGCGGAACTCTCGGAACGCCAGATCGTCCCGGAAATTGCCGATCCCCTCCCTTGGGGGGAAGCGTTGAACTCTTTCGATTCCCAGGCAGATCGATATCTCTGTATCGCCCGGGGCGAATCTCCCCACCTCCTCACCTGTTTGCGAGCATCTCAACTCGACGGTGCAACTCACCTCATTTTGGCGATCGGGCCGGAGGGGGGATGGACACCCAAAGAAATCGAAATAGCCGTCAATACCGGATTTCAACCTGTTTCTTTGGGAAGCCGAATTTTGCGATCGGTGACGGCGCCGGTGGTGGCATTATCCCTGGTGGCGGCAGTTTGGGAAACAATTAATCATTAATAATTAACCATTAATAATTAACAATTAAAAGCCCCAAATCATATTTGACTTGAATTAAATCTGCGAAAATCTGCGTAATCTGCGGACTTACCATATCACCCGATCGCGCCATTTTTCCAAGGTTTTCGGGCCGATACCGGAGACGCGATCGACATCTTCCAAACTGACGAAGGGCTGCTTTTCTCGGGCTTCTATTATCCGCTCTGCCAAGACCGGCCCGACACCGGGGAGGGTTTCCAATTCCTCCTGGGAGGCGGTGTTCAAATTGACCGGCTTTCCGGTGGGTTGAAACGGGGTGGCGATCGCGCCGTCGCACTTCGCTTTTTCCGCCTCCACTCGTTCCAATATCCACGGCGGAATTCCCAACGTCGCATTTCCATATAATCGCTCAAATTCCCGCTGGAAGTGGGCTGCAACCGTCGGATTCCGAACGATCAGCATCGTTTCGTCGTTGGTCGTATTGGCGGCTTCCGTCCAGTTGTGGGAACCGGTAATCACGATTTGATTATCGATCAAACCGAACTTGTGATGGAGGCGATCGCCCTCCGGTAAATTGGGAACGCCGACGGTCGAAAGGGGTTGTTTCCAGGGGTTATTTCCCACTTCATATTTGCAGTTATTTCCCATCGCAATTCCCATCATATCTAACCCTTCGCTATAGGAGCGATAGGCGAAACTGGGGTCGATCAGCCCCCGCAGGCCGACCCCCCTCGTTTGGGCGGATTCCAGGGTATTTACCAAATCCTGAGATGAGAAGACAAATAAAGCTAAATCGACGGTTTTGTTGGCTTTTTCTAAGGTTTGTGCGATCGCGCCGTTGACGCTATTTTGCCAAGGCTGAGTTTCGGAAAGGGGGGCGAACTGTACCGCGATCGTTCCCCCACCCACCGACATCTGTTCCGGGCCGCGAATCGGTTTGTTGATGCCAAACAGACTGTCCGTCTTCCCCCCCGGCCCGTCCCCCCACATAATCTCAAATTCGCGGGTAAAAATATCCGCTAACTTTGAACTTTCCAATACTAATAAATTGTTGGCATTTCCCCGACTTTCATCACAACAAAAATCCCCGTGAATGCCGCTGGTGGTAAAATTCGCCGAAGCCACGATCACCGTTTTTCCGTCCGCAACCAAAAACTTGTGATGCATCAAACCGCTCCCCTTCGAGCCGTCGGCAGTATCGTCAATCAAAGGAACATTCGCGTTGGCAAGCATCACCAAAGCATCCCTTTGATTGATTTCATCCCGTTGCAGTTCGCCGTCTCCGTTCAAATCCGCCAATTGCAGAAACTCGTTGTAATGCCCCAATTCCCGCTCCGTAAATTTGGCAATTTCCGCCGCACTCACTTCACTCCAGGGGCGGCTGTAGGTATTTTCAATAATCACCCGGACTCTGACTCCCCGTCGGTGCTGCTTCACCAACGCTGCCGCAATTTTGGGGAGACGCAACTCCTGAACCGCCACATCCACCGTCGAAGAGGCACTCTCGATGGTATCCACGATAATCTGTTCGAGATCGTCCCCCAGCCGAGTCTGCAGGCGGTAAGGTTCGGTATAGACCGAGGCTTCCGAGTGGTTGAAATACGCCTGAACCTGGGAATCCTGCGGGAGGGGTTCGAGCAGGGGTTTCGGGGACGTCTCGGAAGATTCGATCGCATCTGGGTTACAGGCACACGAGTTGAGGAGTAGCAACACAACCCAAGTCGAATGCCGCCGTATCGATACAGGCAAACGCACGGTTGATCCCTTAAACTCAATTGATCTAGGATTCCCAGATTTGGGTCAGAAACAAGCAGGGGGGCCGGGGGGCAGGGGGACGACCGGAAGCCGGACCCCACGCCCCAATTTGAGAGATCCCCGCTCATACAGGTAATCTATTAATAAGAACGTCAAGCCGAACCGAGTGAATGTGAAACCATCGATTTTGCATGAGATCCGACGGCTTGAGCGTCGGTAAGCGCCTCCGGTGCGGTTCGCAGTCGGGGACGTGGGTTAGTTTCAACCCTCACACCGTGTTATGCCAAAAAGAAAAAGGACTTTTCCCTGTGGCCATAAAGGTTACGGTCGCACCTGCCATCGATGCGAACAAGAGCGCATGATTCAGGAACAGGAACATCAGGAGTTGGAGGAAAAACGCAACAAAAAATTGGAGTGGGAGGCATCGTTCTCCCAAGATATCATCGATCTGAGGGGATTGCCGGACTATGTGGTGATCAAGGCCCGGGCGATTATCGACGGCTTGAGAACCAGCAAAAACTATCGCGAGTTCGGCGGGAAGCGGCTGCGACACAACCGTTTTGTGATCAGCATTCCCGTCACCCGCAACTATCGGATGCTCTGTCAGGATAGCGGAAATTTCTTGGTTCCCCAAAAGGTACTCTCCCACGAAGACTACAACGTTTGTAAACCGGGAGATTGACGACCGATTTGGGGAATGAGAAGAACTTGGGTCCGTCAATGTTCCCGAAATCACCGATAAGTTTTACAGTTAACCATTGAGGATATTAAACGGATGCAAATTTACCTGGACTACAGTGCGACGACTCCCCCCCGCCCGGAAGCGATCGCGGCCATGCAGGCGGTTTTGACCCAAACTTGGGGGAACCCTTCCAGCTTACATGAATGGGGCCAAAGGTCTGCCACCGCGTTGGAGTTGGCCCGAACACAGATCGCCCATCTGATCAACGCCCCACCCGACGGGATCGTTTTTACCTCCGGGGGGACGGAGGCGGATAATTTGGCGATTTTTGGTATCACCCGCCGGTATGACACGCCCCAACATCTGATTATTTCCGGCGTGGAACATTCCGCGATCGCCGAACCCGTCAGGTTATTAGAACAACAGGGATGGTCCGTCACTCGTTTGCCCGTCGATCGCCAGGGACGGGTGCACCCCCTGGACTTGCAGGCGGCGTTACAACCGAATACGGTACTGGTTTCGGTGATTTACGGCCAAAGTGAGGTGGGGACGTTGCAACCCGTGGAGGCGTTGGGGAAAATCTGCCGATCGCAGGGCGTTTTGTTCCACACGGATGCGGTGCAGGTGGCGGGGCGGTTGGCGATCGACGTGGAAAAACTGCCGGTGGATCTGCTGTCCCTTTCCAGCCATAAAATTTACGGACCCCAGGGTGTGGGGGCGTTGTACGTCCGTCCGGGGGTGGAGTTGGTGCCCCTGCTGGGGGGCGGCGGCCAGGAGATGAAGCTGCGGTCGGGGACTCAGGCGGTGCCGGCGATCGCGGGTTTTGGCTCGGCGGCGGAATGGGCGAGTCGGGAGTTGAAAACGGAAACGCCACGACTGATCGAATTGCGCGATCGCCTTTTTGATCGGTTGGCGGACCTGCCCTATTTGTACCCGACGGGCGATCGTTTGCACCGACTCCCCCACCACGTCAGCTTTTGTCTGGTGCCCCCGGCGGGCGAAACGGGAATCACCGGAAAAACCGTCGTCCGACAGTTGAATTTGGCCGGAATTGGCATCAGTGCGGGCTCGGCTTGTCACAGTGGCAAACTCAGCCCCAGCCCGATTTTGTTGGCGATGGGATACGGCGATCGCGAGGCGTTGGGTGGCATCCGTCTCACCTTGGGGCGGGATACTACCGAGGCGGATATCGAGTGGACGGCGATGGTTTTGAAGCAGATTTTGGATCGGTTGATGCCGAAGTCGCTGGCGGTGAGTTTGTAAGTGTAAGAAACCGGGTTTCTCAACTTAATTTTGATCTGGAAACCCGGTTTATCGAGATAATGCTGAGGAAGGCGATCGCAATATTAGCGACATTCAACCTCTAATCGATTCTCCGTTTCAATTTTCCTATGCAGATACAGAAGAGATGTTAGTTCGGCGTTTTCAACCGTGGCTAGAAGATGTTATTTTAACGGGGTTAGAGTTTTGGAATAAAAGTATTTAAAAATCACGATTCCTAAGCGATCGTTGCTATATCATGTCCGCAACAATCGTTTTTATAACAACGATTTTTGTTGTTCAATGCAGGCCGGATGTCTGTGTTACCCATTCGATACTTGCTCTGAGAAGTGAGAAGTGAGGAGGGAGCGGAATTTACCTTTTCTCACTTCTTTTTTATCACTTCTTTTCTCTCCCTACACCCTCGCTTCAGCGCTCTATCAACTTTCGGGTCGGTGGATGATCGTTTCCACCACCCGCCGCCGCACTTTCGGGTCAATTCCCAACAGGCGGACGTAATCATTTGGGTGCTGCTTCAGGCAATCTTCCACCGCCGCGATCGCTTCTTTTTCGTTGTCAATGCGGGCGAAACTCTTCCAAGAACCGGTTTTAAAACGGCGGCGATCGGCATATTCTAAACCGATTTCGTAACCCCCCGAAAGCAATTTTTCGACTTGTTCAAATATGTCTAAACTCAGCTCGGTACTGACCGCGTGGCCGTGGCTGAAAGTGGTCGAACTCTGACTGTCTCCCTGGAAAACGGACGGCCCGGAATCCCCGATACTGTGGGGTGGCATGACTGGATTATAGGGGAGGTGGGGTTGGTTACTTGGTTGGGGGTTGCGGTTGCTGGGTTGGGTATTCAAGGTGCGGAATTGGTTATATTCTTCCACCAGTCGCAATTCCTGAATTCGCTTCTGTTCCGCCACCATTGCGCGTCCGGATTCCAGCAAATGAGATAAACTGAAATCGGGTTTTTTAAATTCCGGGGGTTTGTCCGCACTGTTGACGACCCGTCGCGAGACTCCATCGAGTCCGAGGGTGTGAATAAAACCTCGGATTTGTTCGTCGTAAATGCGCGATCGCAGCGCGCTGAAAAAGTCGATCGCCTGTTGCGGAAACTTATCCACCAATTTGACGATATCTCCTTGAGAAAGTTCGTCCTCTGGGAAAATTCCCCGCACGATCGCGATCCGATCTTCCCGAATCGGTTCCCAGTAAAATTTCTCCATCCGTCCGTCCCGAATCAGCGGCGCGTAAAGGGTGGAAAAATCATTTCCGGTGACGATAATCGGAATCCGTTGCAGCGGTGTCTCGTCGTAGCTTCCCGGCAGTTGCACGTTGGTGGGATTGTCGGCAATATTCATCAGTGTGGCGTTCACCAACTGGGTGTTTACCGTGTATTGAGTCCCGGAGTCGAAGCGTCCGGCGCCGGCGTCGAAATCGTTGATAAATACGGCGCACATCTGGCCGCGAACCCGCACCTGTTCCGCCGCCTCCCGATACCGCAGTCGCAGCAGTCGCGAGGGGTCCCCGGCGTCGGGACTTTCCAATTCCCCCCCGGAAATCGTGACGGGCTCGATTCCCATTTTCTCGAATATCAGTTCGCACTGAAAGGTTTTGCCCTCCCCCTTGCGTCCGTGGATTCCCAAAATTAGGGGGACTTTGATGTGGGGCAGTTTCAGAAAGTTTTTGGTGATGTGGACGGATACTTTATCGAGAAAGCGGGGAGAAATATAGTAAGACATAAATGTGAGTCGTCAATCGGGGGTGAGCTTGTCCAGTCTTCTATTTTAATATGAAAGGGTGACAAATTGCGGGCGGGGCTAAAAATTAATCATTTTTCCGAATTTATTTCCTAAAATCCCGTTGTTGGGCTTCTGCCCTTCTGAGGCGCTAAAGCGCCACAACAGATGGTAAAATTGGGAATTGAGAATTTGGGATGGTGTGATGCCGGACGATTGGATTCCTTTCGCGATCGCTGTAGCCGTGTTAATTTTGTATTTGTGTTGGTCTGCCCTCACCGAAATGGGGACGAAATTGCCTTGGAAAAAATGAGCGATCGCGCTTTATATTTATCAAAAATGCCTCCGTGTCCTCCGTGTCTGGAGTGGTTCAATTACCGATGGAAATTATCACGACATCCTTCGCCGCCAAACTCCCGGAAATTCGCTCGGTTCGAGAAGCCGTCTTCATCCGAGAACAGTCAGTTCCGCCCCACCTCGAACTCGACGATCGCGACCATTCTTGTCTCCACGTCCTCGCGTTAAAAGATGACAAACCTGTGGGGACGGGCCGCATCGATATCGAGAAAAATGGCAAAATCGGGCGACTCGCCGTCCTCAAAGAATATCGAGGTCAAAAGATCGGCTCTCAACTGATGGTTGCCCTGGAACAAGTTGCCCGACAGAACGGACTTTCATCCATCTGGTTTAATGCTCAAGTTGCGGCTATTCCATTCTATCAAAAGTTGGGATATAATGTCATTGGGGAAGAATTTATGGAAGCCGATATTCCCCACAAAATGATGCGTAAAAAACTCTAAAAAATCGTCCGGTTAATGTCTCCCTGCGGCTCTTAATACTGGGCGGGGCTGTTTCATTTTCCCTCGACAGACAGGAGGACTGATTCTCAGGCGGTTTGATTTTAAAAACCACAGAGGCACAGAGGACACAGAGGATTTTTTTGTCAAAATTACCCGATTTTGCCATAGAATAAAATCAGGTATCAGCATCCATCCCGAATCATGAGTCAGTGTCTCAACCCCGACTGTCTCCACCGCAACCCCGACGGTTGCCAGTTTTGCCAGAAATGTGGGGGCAAACTACAACTCGCCGAACGCTACCGGGCCAAACGCATCCTCGGACAGGGTGGCTTCGGACGCACCTTCCTCGCCGTCGATGAGTTCAAACCTTCCAAACCTCCCTGCGTCATCAAGCAGTTTCTCCCCCAGGCGCAGGGAACGGCTACCCTACAAAAAGCCGCCGAACTATTTGACCAGGAGGCGCAACGTCTGGAAGAACTGGGCAAACATCCCCAAATCCCCGAACTTTTAGCCTATTTCACGGCTGATAACCGGCAATATTTAGTCCAGGAATTTATCGACGGGGAAACCCTGCAACAAGAATTGGAAAATAATGGCGCGTTTACCGAAAAGCAAATTCGGTCACTCTTGCAGGATGTATTGACGGTTTTAGATTTCGTCCACCGCCACAAAGTTATTCACCGGGACATCAAACCGGAAAATATCATCAGACGCAAAAGCGATAAAAAATTGGTTTTGGTGGATTTTGGTGCGGCCAAACAGGTGCCGCGCACGTCCCTCAGTGTCACCGGAACGGTTATCGGTTCGGCTGAATACTGCGCCCCGGAACAGGCGATGGGAAAACCTAAATATGGCAGCGATTTATATAGTTTGGGCGTGACCTGCTTGCATTTGTTGACCCAAACGAACCCGAGTGATTTATATGACCCCCTAGAAGCGGAATGGGTTTGGCGAGACTATTTGAATGGAAATCCTGTTGGCAATCAATTCAGCCAAGTCTTAGACCGTTTGGTAGAAACCTATAAAAAACGCTATCAGTCCGTGGCGGAAGTTTGGGCAGATTTACAACCTTCGTCGGGTACAGTTCCACCTTCACCCCCAATCCAGATTCCCGCCAAACCTAAAAATAATACCTTTGAATTTGATATTTTCACAGTCAATGAAAGGGGGCGAGAAATCAGTCGCCGTCGCGGACAAGCCGAATGTATTATCGAAGATTTGGGGAATGGAGTCACCCTGGAAATGGTATTAATTCCGGGAGGAACCTTTCTCATGGGTTCACCGAGTAATGAAGTGTATGATAGGGAAAAACCCCAACATCGAGTCACGGTGCAACCTTTCCTGATGGGGAAATATCCCGTCACCCAGGAACAATGGCGACAAGTGGCAGGCTTCCCAAAACTCCGACGGGACCTCAAACCCGACCCCTCAAGATTTAAAGGCTTAAATCTTCCCGTTGAACAAGTTTCATGGTATGATGCTGTTGAGTGGTGCGCCCGCCTCTCGAAAAAAATCGGCAAACCCTACCGATTGCCCAGTGAAGCTGAGTGGGAATATGC
>NZ_JAJENU010000636.1:0-18015 GCF_035615495.1 Lyngbya sp. CCY1209
CATTCTGTAGGGGCAGTGCGTCCCCGCCTGCCTGCCCATTCTGTAGGGGCAGTGCGTCCCCGCCTGCCTGACAATTCCGATCTATCTTTCACCTTGGAGAAATCATGAAAATCGACGTTATCGAAACTTTCGGAAACTGGAATCCCCAGTTTATCCGAGAATTGAAAGGGCGCCTCAAGTCGCGCACCGTCACCCTCGTCGCCACCGTTTCGATTCTGGCACAGGGGTTGTTGATGTTTTTCTTTTACGCCCAACTTCCCACCGAAAAACACCCCTACGGACAGTATATGTTGAGTCCGAGGGGCGAACTTCCGGTTGTCATCGACTGGATGAAGTGGTGGAATGATATTTTTCTGACTCTGAATTGGATTTTACCCCTGGCATTGATGTTGGGGGGTGTCTATATGTTGATTCAGGATCTCGCCACGGAGGAACGGCGGGGGACCCTGAATTTTATCCGCCTCAGTCCCCAGTCCGGGCGGGATATTTTAATCGGAAAAGTGTTGGGCGTTCCGATTTTATTGTATCTCGGATTGGCCCTGGCTTTGCCCCTGCAATTTTGGACGGCGATCGCGGCTGATATTCCCCTGCAGTTGGTTCTATTGCAAAACGGGGTATTTGCGATCGTCACCCTGAGTTTATTTAGCCTCTCCCTACTCTTCCCGCTGATGGGATTTTCGGCGGCTTGGTTGGGAACCCTGCTGGCTTCTGTGGCTGTCATTCCGTCTTTGCAATTCTTACATTTGATCTTCAATGTCGCACGATTGGCGATCGCCCAACCGGACGCTTGGCAAACCTTCAACGATCGCTGGGATTTGTGGGTTAAATGGTTCAACATTCCCGTCAGCTACAGCATGGCAACTTGGTACTGTTTCATGGGGCTGAGTTTGGCAACACTCATGGCGGGAACCTGGCAAGTCTTGAACCGTCGCTTCCGCGATCCGGGGACGACATTACTCAGCAAAAAACAGAGTTATTTCGCAGTATTCGGATTGAACTTATTTTTGCTCGGCTTCGTCTTTCCTGTCCGTTCCTATGCCCTGCAAAACCTGGGAGAATTTTTCCTGTTCGGTTTGATTCCATTCTGCCTGCTGTTGGCGATCGCGGCTTTATCCTCCCAGCGACAACCCCTCCAAGATTGGGCGCGATACCGCCGGGAATCCACCCGCAAGAACATCAAAAATCGCCAGTTATTAACAGATTTACTGTGGGGAGAAAAAAGCCCCGCAGTTTTGGCAATGTCCGTCAATGTCGCCATGACAGTCGCGATGTGGACTCCCTGGCTGATCGGCGCCCACCTGTACGAACCGGACTATAATCACTACGAACATTGGCAAGGCTTTTTAGCCGTGGTTCTCCTGGCAGGATTGATCCTCATCTGTGCCGCGATCGCCCAGATTGTACTCATGAAACAAATGAGAAAACCCCAAGTTTGGGCTGCGGGAATCATCGCAGCCATCCTGATTCTTCCCCCGCTATGCCTGGGAATTTTGCAAATGCAACCCGAATCCTATCCCCTCCTGTTTTTGTTGACATCCCTGCCAATTTTAGGTGCCGAATACGCGCCAGCATTTTACTTTTTGAGCGCGATCGCCCTTCAGTGGACTTGCCTGACACTGCTGACATTGCAACTGCGGCGACAGTTGACTAAAGCGGGAGAATCCGAAACAAAACGCCTGATTTCTGGCGTATCTTGATAGTTTCCAATTCGTGATTTCAACCCTCTCCTCAATCAGGGGAGGGTTTTGCTTTGATCCTCTGTGTCCTCTGTGCCTCTGTGGTTGATTATCCTCTCCAAATCAAGATTAAACCCCCCAAAAGGAATCAATTTAACTTGGCGATCGCCCGCTTCCGTGTGACTCAAACTCACCTGCAAATAGTCCTCGGGACGGTAGGGAAGACGTTCCGCCCACTCGATCGCCACGATCCCCGGTTCCACTTCCAACCCCTCCCAATACAACTCGACATTCAACCCCTCAATTTCCGCCCCGCCGAGGCGATACAAATCCAAATGATACAGCGGCAGCCGTCCGCTCGTATACTCATTAATTAAGGTAAAAGTCGGGCTATCCACCGATTCAGAAATATCGAGTCCCCTGCCGATTCCCTGAACCAAAGTTGTTTTACCCGTCCCCAAATTTCCCTCTAAGAGGACGACGCTATTCGGGGGAAGCGATCGCCCCAAATGAATCCCGAGGCTTTGAGTCGCTGTCGCATCCGGAAGACATAAAATTATCGGTTCTGACATGATCAAATTTTTAATTTACGGCACTTTTCAACACCAGTTGACTCGAAGTCCCAGGGGGATCGAACCATATGGCAGCAGATAGACAACTGCTATATTTCTCAAATATAAACTGCATCAAAAGCTTTTATTCTCCGACCGAAGGCAACTCGTGTTCGTCGCCCTTCTTCTTTCTCATTTCAAACTCTCTTTCAAGTTCTTGATTCAAGAAATAGTTTAATAATGTCCGGATCACCGCGATCGCACCCAGCCGGACTAATGTTCCCGTTGAGGGGGCGATCGTAGTCGCCAGAATATCGGCACCCAGTTGAAATTCCAGGGCTAACGCCAGCCAAACCCCGAACCTTATCCGCAGTTGAATGAAAAGAAATTCATCATATTTGAATTGAGAAAATTTGAGTGCGAGTTGACCCGTTTTGACAACTCCAAATAAAACGCAAAACACTGAAATCGCTTCCAACAACAATTTGCCGAAAGAAACGACACCAGACAATCCCGATTCGAGAGTGTGCAACCATTCCATAAGTATCGAACGAATATCCGATCGAAAACTTGAATAGTATACCATCACTTCGGACGATTTATTGATGAGCCATATTTTTAACCCGCTTCTGAAGTTCTCGCGGATTGGGATACCTCGGCAATTGATAATTTGTCCGCTCGACTTTGCTCGTATATTCTCCGTCGGCGTGCAACGTAAAAACCCGAAATCCCGGTGTCGCCGTCTCATCAAATGTCAATTCTGTCGCCCTGGGTTTAAATTGGACGCAGGTGGACGGACAACCCAAATATATGACCCCGTTTCGAGTGGTTTCAAATTCTTGGTGGATGTGACCGCAAATCACGATTTTGACTTGGGGGTGGCGGTCGATAATCGCCAAAAACTCATCGGAATTCCGCAAATTAATTTCGTCCATCCACTCCGATGCGATCGCGATCGGGTGATGATGTAAAGCGATGAACGTGGGGCGATCGCGGTTGTGTTCCAACTGGGATTCCAACTGTTGTAAAGAAGCGGAACTCAAGTCGCCGTAAACCTTTCCCGGACATTGGCTGTTGAGTAAAATAAAATGCCAATTTCCGAGGTCGAATGACTTGTCAGATCGGATCGAATTGTGTGTTAAAATAGATACGATCGCATCCGGATTGTCGTGATTTCCCGGTATCCAATAAGTCGGGATATCAAAGGAAGTTATCAAAGATTGCAAATACTCGTAGGATTCCGGCGTTTCATCCTGGGATAAATCCCCTGTCAATAAAAAGACATCGGGAGCGAGATTCAGTTCCCGAATTCGATCCAATACCGCCCGAAAAGAATGGGCCGTTTTGAGCCCCATCATCTCGCGATCGCGATCGGCAAATAAATGGGTATCGGTAATTTGGATAACTATCAACGGTTGATGTTCGGACATGATTCGATTGAGGTCGCTTGTGGTCTGCAAAGTTATCCGAACTGATCTTAGCAAATTTTGAGCGATCGGGTGACCAAAATTAAAAAAAATTAATAATTTTAAAATTTTCAACCCGCTCCCAGACTCAATTAAATTGTACTATATTTAAAGATAACAAAGAATCGGGTCGATCAGAATTTAAGGGATTTGGTAATTTTATTAAGGAGTTCTTGAACAATGATTAAATTTATCGATCTGTTTGCCGGAATCGGCGGTATGCGTCTGGGTTTGGAAGCCGCCTGTCAGGAGTTGGGGATTGATTATCGTTGCGTCCTCAGTTCCGAAATTGATGCCAAAGCTTGCGAGACATATAATTTGAATTTTGGCGAAAACCCGCAAGGCGATATTAGAAGCATCCAACAGATTCCAGAATTCGACTTTCTTTTGGCCGGATTTCCCTGCCAACCCTTTTCCTATGCCGGAAAACAGGAAGGATTTGGCGACACTCGCGGGACGTTGTTTTTTGAAATTGAGAAAATTATCAAAGCCCACAATCCGACAGGTTTCTTATTAGAAAATGTGCGGGGTTTGACCAGTCACGATGGCGGAAGAACTTTTCAAACCATCGTCAAGGCTTTATCCGAATTGGGATATGGAGTCCGTTATTTATTGTTAAATAGCAGCAACTTTAACGTCCCTCAAAATCGAGTCCGAATTTATCTGCTCGGATTGAAAGGACAAACGCCCAACTTGACTTTGCAATCAGACAAGGGGGCGGCGGATTCTCACGCTTTCAAACAAATCGGAATTCAGGGTAATCTTTTTCGGCAATATTTCCAGTTCAAAACAGTCAAAGATATCTTAGAAGAAGAAGCCGATCGCAAGTATTTTTGTTCCGCCGAATTTACCCAAATGTTGGGCAAAGCGATCGGGGGCAACTGGCAAAAGTTAAATGGTGTCAGGCTGATCGACTTCCGGGGCGGAAATTCCCTTCACTCCTGGGATTTGGGAATTAAAGGCGAGTGCAGCGAAGCCGAAAGAAACTTCATGAATTTACTGATTGCCAATCGCAGAAAAAAGTCATTTGGGAGCCACAAAGATGGCAAAAGTTTAACATTAGAACAAATCAAAACTTTTTATTTTAAACCCGACTTGGCATCGATTATCGATAGTTTGCTTGACAAAAAATACCTCAAAGAAAAAGGCGGAAAATACAGCCCGGTTTGCGGAAATATGTCCTTTGAAGTGTTCAAATTTTTAGATCCCGACAGTATTTCGATTACCTTGACCAGTTCCGACGCGCACAGATTGGGAATTGTCGTCAACAATCAACCGAGGAGAATCACCCCCAGAGAGTGTGCCCGGTTGCAAGGATTTCCGGATGGGTATCGACTCCACCCGGATGATTCTGCCGCCTATCGGCAATTGGGAAATGCCGTCACTGTCCCCGTCGTCAAGGAAGTCATGCTGGATTACTTGAAAAACAATTGGAGTCAATTGAACCGGGGGAAGAGATGGCAAAACTCCCCCCGAGAAATAGCCGCGATTCTCTAAACTGAAAGCCGATCGCCCGCACCCACCCGAACAAAAAAATCGCCGATCGCCTCAGCGATTTCCGGCCCGTTGACATCCAACGTCATGACGTGGCTGGACTGGTCGAACCAGCGCACTTTCAACTCCCCGGAAACCCGCGATCGCATCCAATCCATCACCACCGGATCGACCAGGCGATCGCGGTGAGAATGGACGGCAAAAACCGGACAGGTAATCTGCGACAAATGCTGCCGCGCCGTGCGAGCCAACTGTTGCAGCGCCACTCCCGCCCTGGTATTTTCAAACAAATAAATCGGATTGTCGAACCGCTGCGGTTTCGTGTTCAAAGAAATATTGAACCGCCCCAAAAGCGCCAGCAAAAATACCGCCCTCGGGGGCAATTTTAAAGCCGGGGCCGTCACCGCGCAGGCGTCCACCCGACCTTCCGCCGCCATCTGCAAAGCGATCGCGCCCCCCATCGAATGGCCGAATAGGCCGACAAAATTGTATCGCGATCGCGCCTCGGCAATTTCCGACCGCACCGCCTCCAACATCCCCGCCGCCGTCATCCGGGGGAAAAATAACTTCTGATCGGTTAGTTTTGCATAGCCGTGCCCCGGCAAGAGCGTCCCCGCGCCGTCAAACCCCCGCCGCCGAACGGCTTCGGCGACCGGCCGCACCTCGAAGGGACTGGCCGTGAACCCGTGCAAGCACAAAATCACCCCGTCGGACCCGGATTCGGATCGGAACCAGAACGGGGCGCCCCGTTCCCAGATTTTGCCGCGAAATTCCTCGGGGAGGGGGGCAAATCCCGAGAAATAGGGGGGGGATTGAACCGGCTGCTTGAAACTCATAAAAACTCGTTTGCAAATCTCCGAGAATATTATGAGCAATTTCGACAATTTCGGCGATCGGTGTGACCATACGTCC
The DNA here is from genome assembly GCF_035615495.1 of Lyngbya sp. CCY1209. Lineage (GTDB taxonomy): Bacteria > Cyanobacteriota > Cyanobacteriia > Cyanobacteriales > Microcoleaceae > Limnospira. The sequence continues at coordinate 6,100 of NZ_JAJENU010000636.1, forward strand.
CCCATCTGTGGCAACCTAATCATAAAGAGCGATCGATATCTTAGATAAAAACGCGACTACCGCAAAAAAACCTTCAGATCATGCAAACCCTGCCCGTTCCAACCCAACCCACACCCGCCGAATCCGGCATTGACACCGTGATTCACCGCCGCCAAACCCGCCCCGTCCGGGTCGGAAACGTCACCATCGGCGGCGGACATCCCGTGGTGGTCCAGTCCATGATCAACGAAGACACGATGGACATCGAGGGGTCCGTCGCCTCCATCCGCCGCCTCCACGAAATGGGATGCGAAATCGTCCGCGTCACAGTCCCGAGCGTCGGCCACGCCAAAGCGGTGGGGGAAATCAAGCAAAAATTAGCCGAAACCTACCAACCCGTCCCCCTCGTCGCCGACGTCCACCACAACGGCATGAAAATCGCCTTGGAAGTCGCCAAGCACGTCGATAAAGTGCGGATCAACCCCGGATTGTACGTCTTTGAAAAGCCGAAAGCCGATCGCGGCGAATACACCCAGGCTGAATTCGACGAAATCGGCGAAAAAATTCGCGAAACCCTGAAACCCCTGGTCATTTCCCTGCGCGACCAGGACAAAGCCATGCGGATCGGCGTCAACCACGGTTCCCTCGCCGAACGGATGCTATTCACCTACGGCGACACCCCGGAGGGCATGGTGGAATCGGCCTTAGAATTTATCCGCATCTGCGAATCGCTGGATTTCCAGAATTTGGTCATCTCCCTGAAAGCCTCCCGCGTCCCCGTCATGCTGGCCGCCTACCGCCTGATGGCCAAGCGCATGGACGAATTGGGCATGGACTACCCCCTGCACCTGGGCGTCACCGAGGCCGGAGATGGGGAATACGGCCGCATCAAGTCCACCGCCGGCATCGGGACGCTCCTGGCCGAGGGCATCGGCGACACCATCCGCGTCTCCCTCACCGAGGCCCCGGAAAAGGAAATCCCCGTCTGCTACAGCATCCTGCAAGCCCTGGGACTGCGGAAAACGATGGTGGAGTACGTCGCCTGTCCCTCCTGCGGTCGCACCTTATTCAATCTGGAAGACGTCCTCCACGAAGTCCGGGAGGCCACCAAACACCTCACCGGACTCGATATCGCCGTCATGGGATGTATCGTCAACGGCCCGGGAGAAATGGCCGATGCCGATTACGGCTACGTCGGCAAACAGCCCGGATATATTTCCCTCTACCGGGGTCGGGAAGAGATCAAAAAAGTTCCCGAAGATCGGGGAGTTGAAGAATTGATTAATTTGATCAAAGCTGACGGACGCTGGGTCGATCCTTAAAATAGTGCGGGGGTGCGGGAACTCCCCGGCCGGGGGGAATCGAAAATCAGGGCGCAAGCCAGGAGCCCCTACAATCCAAAATCTCAAATTTCCCGCCCCCCACGCCCAAACTCACACACCCAAATTCTCTGTGTTACAGTGGGCTTAGTATTTGAAGTCTTCTCTTCCGGTTCAGCAGATACATGATTATATCAAGAAGTGGGCTTGTCATAGGTGCGACGGCAGTGATGCTGACCGCTGTTGCCGTTGCGGGCGCCGGCATCCATCTCTCCAGTCAAGCATCGTTTCGGGAAAGCCCGAAGGAATTGATCGACGAAGTTTGGCAAATTATCGAGAAAAACTACGTTGACGGGACGTTCAACCAAGTGGATTGGAAGGAGGTCCGCAACGAATATCTCGACCGGGACTACACCAGCGACGAACAAGCCTACGAAGCGATCCGCGAGATGCTCGAGAAGCTCGACGATCCCTACACCCGCTTCATGGACCCGGAAGAGTTCAAGAATATGCAGATCGACACGTCGGGGGAACTGACGGGGGTGGGGATTCAACTCACCCAGGACGAGGACACCGAGAAGCTGATCGTGATTTCGCCCATCGAGGATTCGCCCGCCTTTGAAGCCGGGGTGCAGGCCCAGGATATCATCACCGAAATCGACGGCCGCAGCACGAAGGGGATGGATATTAATGAGGCGGTGCAGTTGATTCGGGGGCCGGTGGGAACCCAGGTGACGCTGAAAGTCCTGCGGGGAAATCGGGAAATGGAGTTTCCCATCACCCGCGCCAAAATTGAAATTCACCCGGTGCGCCACTCCAAGAAGGATTCGCCGATGGGAGAGGTGGGTTACATTCGCCTTAATACCTTCAGTGCCAATGCGGCGGAGGAAATGCAGGAGGCGATCGAGGAGTTGGAAACTCAGAATGTCTCGGGTTACATTTTAGACCTGCGATCGAACCCCGGCGGCCTGCTGTACGCGAGTATCGAAATTGCCAGGATGTGGCTGGAACAGGGGGATATCGTCTCGACGGTGAACCGCCAGGGGGAAATGGACCGGCAGCGGGCCAACAATCGGGCGCTGACGGACAAGCCGATGGTGGTTCTGGTGGACGGCGGTTCGGCCAGCGCCAGCGAGATTTTGTCCGGGGCGCTACAGGACAACGATCGCGCCGTTTTAGTGGGGACGAAGACCTTCGGAAAAGGTCTGGTGCAGTCCGTCCGGGGAGTCGGCCAGGGGTCGGGTCTGGCCGTGACGATCGCCAAATATTTCACCCCCAGCGGCCGGGATATCAACCACGAGGGGATCGTGCCGGACGTGACCATCGAGCTGACGGAAGACCAGCGGGACACCCTGCGGGAAAATCGCGACCAGATCGGCACCGCCGACGATCCCCAGTACGCCAAAGCCCTGGAAGTGCTCACCCAGGAGATCGCCAAGGCCCGAAATGACACGGCGATTTCCCAGTAACGTTATCGGGGCCGGCACTGGCCCGCCCGAATCAAGCCCACCCGGCGGGCGATCGCTTCCCCGGAAGAGTCGAACGGACCCCAGCATTTCACGATGTCGGGGTTTTTTGTATCGGGGGCGATGCCATCGCCGGACAGGATATCGCAGGTTCCGGCGGGGCGCTTGACAATATAAAACTTTTGTGATATAGACATGGGACGCGATCGGCGGGGAAACTCTCCCCCGCCTCATTTCTCCTAGGGGTACAAAAATTCGCCGGGGGGATTGACCGGAACCTCCTGCAATAAGGTGGGTTGGGTGAGAATGGACGTGTTGTAGGGGTTGATCAGGTCGGGGGTGCGGATGATGCGATCGCTCGACGTCTGTTCGAGCATCGCCTCCCGGTGCAAATCGTTCAACCGTCGGGCATCGTCGGTGATCAGGGTTTCGGGAAAGCCGTTGATGCCGTTGGGCCAGGGGTAACTCAGCCCCAAATAGACGGACAACTGTCTCATCAGCGATTGATTTTTCAACGCATTCCCGGAACTGCGGGTGGCGGCGCGGTTGAACTCTTCCGCGAAGGGTTGGAAACGGCTGTTACTCTGGGCCTGGGCCATCCCCGCCCAAACGGTCGAAGCGATCGCCACCCCCAACACCCCGGTGAGGCTTCGTAATATTCTCTTCATAGGATTGACCTCGTTGAATCGGTTTCATCTTAACCCGTTTTCCGGTGTAGGATCGGATCGGGCGATCGCCCCAACTTGAGTCAATTTGCCCTTCATATGATCGATCAACCTCCAACTCTGAATCCGGCTGCGGCCCCCCTCGACACCCTGCGCCCCTGGCTGCTGGATCTGTTTTGCCAGCGAGCCTATCGGGAGGGAGATTTCGTCCTCTCCTCCGGACAGCGCAGCTCCTACTACATCAACGGCAAACAAGTCACCCTCCACCCCCTCGGCGCCGTCGCGATCGCCCGCCTGCTGTTCGCCCTGCTGCCCCCCGACACCGAAGCCGTCGCCGGACTCACCCTCGGCGCGGACCCCATCGTTTCCGCCGTCAGCGTGATTTCCGCCTACGAAAATCGCCCCATCCCCGCTCTGATTATCCGCAAAGAAGCCAAGGGACACGGAACCCGGGCCTACATCGAAGGGCCGGAACTGCCGCGGGCGGCCAAAGTCGTCGTCCTCGAAGATGTCGTCACGACCGGACAGTCAGCGTTGAAGGCGGTGAAGCGCCTCCAGGATGCCGGGTACGCCGTCGATCGCGCCATCGCCCTGGTCGATCGCAACCAGGGGGGGGCGCAACTCTACCGGGAAGCCGGACTCCAATTCCAGTCCCTCTACACCATCGAAGAACTGCAAGCTCGCTACCAGACTCTGGAGCGATCGACGCCGGAGCCGCGGGATTAGCCGCCGACTGCTCGAATTTTTGAATATTTTTGATGTCCGCTTATCAGTTTCTTATTTTTGGCCGCTAACTTGAAACTCGGACCCTGATATGTAACTCAGTCTACCCAGACAGAACTGATACCGGCCTTGAGAAGTGCGGGGAGAGTCCAGCAGCCAAGCTGTCCCGGAAATTCGATCCCTCTTCTCAATGCTCGATACTTCCGCAGATCTTGTCAATTTGAGGCAAGTTGAAGCGAATGGGAGGCTGAGTTTTTTTTCGTTTTCCATCGCCTCGGATCGCGGGAACCACCGGCAAAAATTTGAGAAATTTCGGCTCGGATTTATCAGTTTCTTATTTTTGATTGCTAACTTAAAACTCGGACCCTGATATGTAACTCAGTCTACCCATATAGAACTGGTACCGGCTTTGAGGAGCGCGATTATGTGGGAAGGTCAAACTTCCCCAACCCGTGAGCGACCCGAGCAATCCCGACACTTGAGAATTTTAGAAATTCCGGGTGAGTGGGGAAAAATGGGAGGCTGAGTTTTTTATTGGCTTTTGCCGGCTCTGATATTATTTTTTCGAGTGAGCCTGCCGCATCTGCTTGAGTTGCCGTCGCAGGTGCGATCGCTCGATCCGGGCGATGGCGCGGGTCACGAGTTCCGGGCCGATAATCGGTTTGGTGATAAAATCGTCAGCCCCGGCTTCAAAGACTTTTTCGATCCGCGTCGGATCTTGGTGTGCGGTCACCACCAAGATCGGCAGTTCCTCCCAGTTCGGATCTTGGCGGACGACCCGGCAGAGTTCGATGCCGGTGTAGGTCGGCATTTGCAAATCCAAAATCAACAGATCTGGCAGGGTTTGGGTGAGCACCTGCCAGAACCGGTCCGGCTCCCGCAGGCCGACGATCTCGAACCCCCAGGGGTCGAGGATTTTGCGGAGAATCCCCAAACTCACCGGGTCGTCATCGACGATCAGGATGCGGGAATCGGGACTTTGGGACTCGGGGAGTACCTGGCCGATGGTTTCAAACACCGACTGGGGGGCGATGGGTTTGTGGAGGAACCGCCGCGCCCCCAAACGGGCCGACATGATGCGTTCCGAGAGGTTGTCCTCGCGGGTGAAAATTAAAATGGGAATGTCCGGGAACCGCTCCGAGAGTTCGCGGAGCAAGTTGAATCCGCCCTCGTCTCGGTCGGACAAATTCGGGTCGAGGAGGATGGCGTCGGGGAGCGCGCGCGCCAAGACTTTTCGGGTTTCGGCCGGGGTGGAAACCACTTCGATTTGCAAGTTCCAGGCGATCGCCTCCCGTTTGAGTTCCTCGGCCCCGGCGCGATCGCCGTCGATGAGCAAAATATGATGGTAAGACCCGCGACGCTCGGCGGTGAGGGGCTGTGGCGGTTGCCGGAGTTCTTCCCGCAGTTGGGCGATTGGCCCGTCGATCTCGGCCAAGTCCGCCGCCGTATGGTGCGGACTCCCGAGTTGGATTTCCATCGCCCGAGCCAATTCCGAGCCGCGTTGGTAGCCAAAGGTTCCGAGTCCCCCCGCCAACTTGTGGGCAATTTCCCGGGCCTTCCGGCGCTCCGGCTCGGCCACCGACCTGGGGTCGGAACCCGAGAGGAGCCGCTCCAACTCGTCGAGTTGTTCGACGAAAGAATCCCGGTACCGGGCGATGGTCTCCTCGACGCGAACCGGGGAAGCGGCGGACGGGGACTCAGACTCCGGCGCGGCGGGGGCGTCTTTGGCCGGGGGCAAATTCAGGCGGTAGCCGATGCCGTAGATCGTCTCGATGGGATCGACCGGCATCCCGGCCTCCTTGAGCGTCCGCCGCAGGTCTTTGATCAAGTTCGTGACCGCATTTTCGCTGGGTTCGTTGTCGAAGGACCAGAGGCGATCGATGATGGCTTGACGGCTGAAAATCCGCTGGGGATTTTGTAAAAAAAGGATGAGCAGGTTGTAAGCTTTGGGCTTGATGGCGACCCGCCGTTCCCCGTAGCGAACTTCCGCCGCCGTCTGATTGACTTCCAACCGTTCCCAAGTCAATTTGATCGGGTTCGCCGGCGTCCTTCCCCGCCGCAGCAGGGCCCGAATCCGCGCCAAAAGTTGGGAGGGATTGTAAGGTTTGGAAACGAAGTCGTCGGCCCCCGCATCCAGTCCGGTAATGATGTCCTCGTCGAGGTTGCGGACCGTCAGGAGAAGGATGGGCGACGAGAAGCCCTGGGCGCGAAGTTGACGGCAAATTTCCGGCCCGTCCATCCCCGGCAGCATCCAGTCGAGCACCACCAGATCGTAGTTCCAATCCAAAGCCAATTCCAACCCCGTCGGCCCGTCCACCGCGAGGTCTACGATGTAGTGACAGGCTTTCAATTCCTCCACCAGGGGGGCGATGGTCGGCGTATCATCTTCTACGATCAAAATTTTCATAAACGGTGGTTTTCTAGCCAAAACAGTCGGGCCGCAGGGGGGTGAATCGAGAGAATCGGCAACCGTTCCGCGTTTCGATGGGAGGACGGAAAGTGGACGGGGCAAACTTCAAAAATGGGTGATTTCTCACGATCGGATATCTCGACCGAGCCGGTGCGGAACCGAGTGCAAATGAAATGGGATTAACGGCAACACCGATATCCCAGTCGCGATCGCCCCTCAATTGGACTCAGGATTGACGACGAAAAGGCGGTGGATGGGAAAATCGGCTCGATCTGATTTTATCGCATAACCCGCCTTGAAACCCCGATTTCCAAGTGATGACCCCGATCCGATTTCCGATTCAGGAGCCGGCGGCGCGCGATTGGAGCCGGTCGTTTCGGCGGCCGGTTCCGCCTTCGACCGGACTCGATCTCAGATGACGCGACAGATGAAATTGAACGTCGCCCAGGCATTCACATCCAGGGCCAGGTTGTCGGTAGAAATGCCGCTCCGCTTGACCCCGAGTTTGCTGGCCCGCGCCAGATCTTCCCAGACCGCCCGGGAGACTTCCAGGGGGTTGGAGAGAGATTGGAGCCGAAATTTGCGGGTACCGCCGCCGTCTTTGAGGCCGCGGGCGATCGCTTTCACCGTCTCGGTGAAGGGGTAGTGGCTGACGATGACGTAGATTTCCGTCAGGCCGGCCGGACCCCGGACGAGTTCTCCCGAGAGCTCCGCCGGGGGGGCGTCGCCGATCGAGCCGTTGGTCGTCGGGATGTTGAGGGTTTTTCCCGGTTCGACCCGCTGCTGTCGGGGCGGGGTTTCGGCCCCCTCGGAGGCCGCCGAAACCGGGGGGAGGGTGGCGTCGTAAACGTGGGGTCGGCCGCTGCTGTCCAAAAGAAACAGGACGAAATAGAGGGGCAGGTCGCCGTTATTTTGGAGTCGCATCTGGATGCGGCTCTCGGCCGGCACAGTGGGAATCCCGAAACTCTGGGAACGGGCCGCTTCGGGTCGGCTCGCCTCAGCCGCGATCGCCATCGGGCCGGACTCCGCACCCCCATCGGTTTGGGGGGTTTCCCGTTTGGCGATCGCCCGGGACTGGGGGGATAGCATCGCCAAGGTCACTTTCGCCCGCATCAAATTGGACCGTTCATTTTCCGTCAGCCGCAACAACTTGGCCGCCAGTCGCGTTTTCAGGTGGGGGACCAGGCGTCCGACGGCGACTTTCACCGCTTCCCCCCCCTCCCCGGCGGTGTCGGGGAGCAACACCTGGCCGGGGGAAAACAGGCCGTAGTGGCCCTGAAACAGGGACATCAGGGGGGCGGCGGGACTCTGGGCGATGGTGGTATCCCGCACCCGACTCAGCAGGTAGTCGATCAACTGTTCGTCGCCGGCGATGGAGACTTCGGGGATGGTCGAAAAGGCGCTGGTGGCGTCCACCCGCTCGATGCGATCGAGTTTCGGGTCGAGGGCGATTTTCAAACTAACGTTGCGGGGTAAAATCCGGATCGCCTCCCGAACCAATTGCCCAGGTTTGATGGGGGGGGAGGGGAGGTCGCCAAATTCCAACAGTTGCAGCTCGGCGGTGGCCCGCAGCCCGTCGCGGGAGCGAATTTGCAGCCGGGGACGCAGGTTTTCCGGCGCGGCCTGGGGTTCGGAAAGGACGGTGAACAGGGAATTGACGGCGTCCGCTTTCAAGACGGCGGGGGGCAGGCCGGCCAGCAGCAGGCGGGCGGTTTTGCCCCCGTCTTCCACGGCGGTAATCGTCCCGTCGGCGGGGGGGGATTTCAGTTGCAGCTCGGAGATGGCGGATTCCCCCGAGTCCGGGGCGGGCAGTTCCCGCCGCAGTTGGGGCTGTTGGTTCGGGCCGGCCACCCGTTCCACCCCGCCGGCGACCCGGCCGAGGCTTTCTTTGAGGTTTGAGGTCGCCGTGGCGTTCCAGAGGGTTTGGGTCAAGGTGTAGGTGAACAGACCGGCGCTGAACCCCCCCCAGGTCGTCTCGGTGGCTACCTGGGAGGATTGGGCGGCGCTCAAGACCAGGCCGGGAAGTTCTCCGGGGCGTCGCCGTCCGAGTTCTTCGGGGTCGAGGGAGTTGCGGTTGAGGAGTCGGGCCTGGGAGTCCCGTTCCGCTGCGCCGACTTGTCCGCCGGCCGGCCCGGCGGCCGATCGCACCCGCAGGAGGCCCTGTTTGGGATGACCGGGGTAGGCGTAGCTGGTGTCGAGGACGGTGACGACGTTCCGGGTGGGTAAGGACCGCAGCAGGAGCCACAGGGTATCTTCCATCAAATCGTTGAGCGGTTCGTCGTCGAGGGCGACATCCGCCGGAATCAGGGAGTGTCGCACCGAGGCGTTGTCCGAGGCGGGGTCGGCGGGGGGGACGGAACTGCCGTAGCCGCTAAAGTGAAACACCACCAAATCCCCGGGTCGCGCCCCCGCGATCAGGTGGTCGGCAAAGCTGGCTTCGATATTTTCCCGGGTGGCTTCGCCGTCGGTGAGGGTGAGGATGTCGGCGGCTCGGAAGCCGAATCGGCCGACGAGCAGTTCCCGCTGCAGTTCCACGTCCGTGACGCACCCCGACAGGGGTCGGACCGTCCGGGCTTCGGCCGTCGGATATTTGTCGATGCCGACGAGGAGGGCGAGTTTCCGGCCCGCCGGTGCGGCCATGGCCCGCCGGTAGCGATCGCCCAACGGCCACCCGGCGGTTTCGCCGATTCCCAAAGCAGCCAGCGCCAGGCCGGAGCGTTGTAAAAATTCCCGTCGCTTTAATCCCATGATTGACTTCCTAACCTCATAGTCCCCGCCACCCGACATCGGGAGGCGGCGGATCGACTATTTTCAGATCCTCTCCCAAGTCGCCGAGCATCCGATCCGGCTCAATTTTCAAGAGGCGTGAGGCGTGAGAAGTGGGGAGTGAGAATTTTCTCACTTCTCACTTCTTTGGTCTCACTTCTCGTCTCTCCATCGGCCCGAAGGACCGTTTTGACGGCGATTCGACCGCGACGCGGATCTGCCAAAACGTTTCGTCGCCCCACTCGCCTGACCCTTCGATCGTACCGCGTTCCGGGCGATCCGCGAAGCGCACCGGTCGCGGGCGGGTGGAGTTCGCCCCGACCCGGCCCCGAATCGCGATCGCCCGTTCAGCTTCCGGCCGTCACCCGCATCGCTTTCACCAATTCCGCCGCCACTTCCGGACGGGAAAATTCCGCCGGCGGCATCTCGCCCCGCCGGAGCATCTCCCGCACCTTCGTCCCCGACAGGTGGATGCGCTGTTCCGGGGCGCTGGGGCTGGTTTTGTTGGTCGCCATGCCCCCGGTCAAGGTGCAGTAGAAGGCGTGTTCAAACTTCATTGGCACGATCCCCAGCTCTGCGGGCTCGAACTCGTCGAAGATGTGCTGGGCGTCGTAGGTGCCGTAATAGTCGCCCACGCCGGCGTGATCTCGCCCGACGATGAAATGGGTACACCCGTAATTTTTGCGGACGAGGGCGTGGAAGATCGCCTCCCGGGGTCCGGCGTAGCGCATGGCTGCCGGGTTGATCGCCAAAATGACCCGGTTTTTCGGATAGTAGCGCTCGATCAGGATTTCGTAGCAGCGCATCCGCACGTCGGCGGGGATGTCGTCGGATTTGGTGGCGCCAACGAGGGGGTGCAGGAACAGCCCGTCAACGGTTTCCAGGGCACACTTTTGGATGTATTCGTGGGCGCGGTGGATGGGGTTGCGGGTCTGGAACCCGACGATGGTTTTCCACTCCCGTTCCCGGAACAGCAGGCGGCTGTCGGCCGGGTCGATCTGATAGCTCGGGAACAGGCGGTGGGGACGGCGTTCGAGCAGCCAGACTGGACCGGCTAGATTCACCGGCCCCTGTTGGTGGACGACTTTGACGCCGGGGTGGTTGGTGTCGTTGGTGCGGTAGACGTGGATGGCCTCGAGCTCTTTATCGTAGGCGTATTTTTGGGTCAGTTCCAGGACGCCGACGAATTTTCCGTCGGGGGAGTCGAGGCGGACCCAACTGCCTTCGGATAGGGCGTCGGCCTGTTCCTCGGAGACGGAGAGGGTGATGGGGACCGACCAGGGCAGTCCGTCGCTCAGACGCATGTCGTTGATGACGCCGATGTAGTCGGCTTGCTCCATGAAGCCCGTCAGGGGGCTGAATCCGCCGATCGCGATCAGTTCTAAGTCGGAGAGCGATCGCTCGTCGAGTTGCACTCGTGGCAGGGTGTCGGCTTTTTCGATCAGTTCCTGCCGCTTTTCGGCAGTGGCGATCCGGTTGATGAGTTGTCCGCCGTGGGGCGCGATCGCATCTTGATGCTGAGTCAAGGTGACCTCTTTGGGAGTAACGACAGGATGAAATTATTAAGTTTTTCTAACCTTCTATCTTACCCCGTCGGGCGATCGGTTTCGTTCCCTCCCCCCGCCCGCCCATCGCAGAAATGGCCCGGGCCTTAGCTCCCCCCTGACAAAGGGGGGCCGGGGAAGCGCCAGGGGGGGACGATTTCGGACTCCGGGCCGGGAACATTTGCCCGGAAAAATCGATCATTATATTAACCGGTGGGATTGACAAAAATCCGCGATCGTGCGTGGCAAAATGGAACCGGATTTTTGGCGGGTCTAACGAGGAGGAAATTCCCCCACTTTGACGAGGCCCGACCCGGACACTCTGCTCCATAATAGAAGTATTGGGCGGCAAATTCATCCGAGTTGATGGAGGTATCGAAAATGAAACGCACTTTGGCTCTGGCGACACTTTTTCTGGCCGGCGGTTTCGCCCTTCCGGCGATCGCGATCGTTTCTCCGACCCCGCCAGTTCGGGAGGCGATCACTTCGGGAACGGAGGAATTATCGATCGCCGACCGCCGTTACGACCGCGATGACGACCGCGACTATGCCGACCGCCGTTATGACCGCGACTACAAAGAACGGTTCGAGCGGGATTTTGCCGAGTACCGCCGGCAGCGACACGAGCAGCTCGAACGGGAAATGCGAAATGAAATGAGCAAGCCCCACAACCAGCGCCTTTCTCAAAGTCAAAAAGAGCGGGTCATTCGGGAGGCTCACGATGCCCTCGACCGCCAACTCGACCGCGAGAAAAAAGACTGGAAAAAACGGTACGAAGAGCACTTCGACCGGGATGACCGGGACGACCGCTACGACCGCTACGACCGCTACGACCGCTACGACCGCTACGATCGCTACGATCGAGATGGGGATAGAAACAATCCCTACGATCGCTACAATCGCTACAACCGATAGAGATGGCGAGACAAAAGGGGAAGGGGCCGGGAACCATTGTTTTCGGTTTCCCCTTCACGTAAAATCTCCGATACGTTTGGAAGCTCTGTCTCTTTAGAGCAGGGAGGAAAAACGAACGGCGGCTTGAGT
>NZ_JAJENU010000637.1:0-1408 GCF_035615495.1 Lyngbya sp. CCY1209
GTCTTGCTCTCTGCGAGACAGAGTAACAGGTTAGGGCTAGAAAGCCCCGTCGCTGTCTTCGCGGGGATTGGTTACCCCATGCACCTGATCGCCACGGACGGCGGGGCGATTCCCGAACCGGCGGAGTTGGCGGAGGTGTTGCTGACCCCCGGAGAACGGATCGAGGTCCTGGTGCGCGGCGATAGGTACGCTGTCGCGGATCGCACCCCCGGACAGTACCGCCTCCTCAACAAACCCTACAACCGGGGCGGCATGATGGGCGGCGGCATGATGGGACGGGGCATGATGGGGCGCGGCATGATGGGCAATCCGTCCAATTCCAACAGGACCCAAACTCTGGCAACTTTCACTTATGGCGAGTCGGTTCAGTCCGTCCCCCTGCCGAAGCAGTTGTTGCCGGTGGAGGCCCTTCCCGAACCCGCCGCCACCAAACAATTTACCCTCAATCACGGCATGGCGAGGGGGATGGGAATGGTCTTTTTAATTAACGGCCAGGTATTCGACCCCCAGCGGTTGGATACGCAGGTCAAGTTGGGGACGGTGGAAGATTGGGAAATTACCACGACCGGGACGATGGACCATCCGTTTCACCTCCACACCAACCCCGTGCAGGTGGTGAGTCGCAACGGCCGGCCGACACCTTATCGGGCTTGGAAGGATACGGTTTTGGTGATGCGGGGGGAGACGGTGCGGCTGCGGGTTCCGTTTCGGGATTTTGCGGGCCAAACGGTCTACCACTGCCACATTTTGGACCACGAAGATTTGGGGATGATGGGGAGTGTGGCGATCGCAAATTGACATCCTTTCCCAAATCGGAGATGGCAACCGGGGACGGTTGCTTCCACGGATCTGAGTCTCCTATTTTGTCTGTATCGCTAGTATCGCGCTCGATCGCCACCGGGGACGGTTGCTTCCACGTTGAAATTCTTTGTGAGTTGCGTGAGTTGCGATCGTTGATATCTTTTGTGAGTTGCGTGAGTTGCGATCACCACCGGGGACGGTTGCTGCCACGGATCTGAGTCTCCTATTTTGTCTGTATCGCCAGTATCGCGCTCGTGTGGTAACAGTTGAAATGGGGTCAGAACAAGGGGCGACCTCCCCTTATTATAGAAAAGCAGTTTCAGTTCCCTATTCCCCATTACTCTGGCTTCAGCGCTATAAACCCCCACCCGAAAAAAGCGCGATCGCCCCCAATGTACCGGCGGATCAGTCCCGTGGGTTGACGGTCGCCACCCCCAAAAATGTGGGGTCAAAAAGCATCAAACGAAGATGAGATCCCTGCCCACATCAAAACTCTGGAAAGAATCTTCAAAAAGGCCGACTATCAAATCGTCACGTAAAATCTCCGATACGTTTGGAAGCTCTGTCTCTTTAGAGCAGGGAGGAAAAACGAACGGCGACTTGAGTC
>NZ_JAJENU010000638.1:0-74299 GCF_035615495.1 Lyngbya sp. CCY1209
TCTTGCTCTCTGCGAGACAGAGTAACAGGTTAGGGCTAGAAAGCCCCGTCGCTGTCTTCGCGGGGATTGGTTACCCTTCCCCCTTGCCAACACCCGACACCCCATCGGAGTCGGTCTGCTCCGAAACCCGGTCTGATCTCATGTCCGCTCAAATCGTTCGGATGCCAACGATTTCTAGAATTCGACCGTCAAAAATTGGTGCGATCGATGAGGGTCCGAACTTGACATGACATCAGACCGGCGGCGGTTTATTTAACTGTCCGCACCCTCCTCAGCTTCCACCTGCTGATAGGCTTCGGCCGTTTTCTCCCGGTCCAACTTGAGAATCAGTACCCCCAGGGGTGGCAGGCACAGATCGATGGAGTGCGGATAGTTGTGGAACCACCACTCGTCCGTCCACTTGCCACCCAAGTTCCCCATGTTGCTGCCGCCGTACTCCCCGGAGTCGCTGTTGAACAGCTCCGTATAAAACCCGGGTTCCGGAACCCCCACCCGGTAGTGGCTGTGGGGCTGGGGCGTGAAGTTGCACACCACCACCACAAATTCATCCGTATCCTTCGCACGGCGGATGAAAGAGACCACGCTGTGGCGGTTGTCGCTACAGTCGATCCACTGGAACCCTTCCTCGGAAAAATCATTTTCGTACAGAGTTGGCTCGTTGCGGTAGAGGGTGTTGAGATCCTGGAAAAAGCGCTTGATCCCCTGGTGCGGCGGAAATTGCAGCATTTCCCACTCCAGGGTACCCCAGGCGTTCCACTCCTTCCACTGGGCGAACTCCATGCCCATGAAAATGGTCTTTTTGCCGGGATGGGCGAACATATAGGTGAACAGTGCCCGCACGTTGGCAAATTTCTGCCAGTCATCCCCCGGCATTTTGCCCAGCATATTGCTCTTGCCGTGTACCACCTCGTCGTGGGACAGGGCCAACATGAAGTTTTCGCTGTGGTGATACCAGATGCTGAACGTGACGTTATTTTGGTGGAACTGGCGGAACCAGGGGTCCATGTGGAAGTAGTCCAACATATCGTGCATCCAACCCATGTTCCACTTCAGGTTGAAGCCCAAGCCACCCACATAGGTGGGCCAGGATACCATCGGCCAGGAGGTGGACTCCTCCGCGATGGAGAGGATGCCGGGGTAGTAGCTGAAAAGGACGTGGTTGGTTTGGCGGATGAAGTCGGCCCCCTCGATATTTTCGCAGCCGCCGTACTGGTTGGCGACCCACTCCCCGTCTTCCCGGCAGTAGTTAAGATAGAGGATGGAGGCTACCGCATCCACGCGGATGCCGTCGATGTGATACTTGTCGAACCAGAACAGGGCGTTGGAAACCAGGAAGTTGCGGACTTCATTGCGGGAGTAGTTGAAGACCAGGGTTCCCCAGCCCTTGTGTTCGCCCTTGCGGGGGTCGGCGTGTTCATAGAGGTGGGTGCCGTCGAAGAAGGCGAGGCCGTGGCCGTCTTTGGGGAAGTGGCCGGGAACCCAGTCCACGATGACACCGATGCCGTTGAGGTGGCACTGGTCCACGAAGTACATGAAATCTTCGGGGGTGCCGAAGCGGGAGGTGGGGGCGTAGTAGCCCGTCACCTGGTAGCCCCAGGAGCCATCGAAGGGGTGTTCGGCGACGGGGAGCAGTTCGATGTGGGTGAAGCCGAGTTCTTTGACGTAGGGGATGAGACGGTCGGCCAGTTCCCGGTAGGTGAGGAAGCGACTGCCCGGGTCGAGTTCTACCGCTTGGACGGCGGGTTCGACGGTGCCGTCGGGCAGTTGGTGGGGTTCGGAAAAGGGGGCGCGGTTCCAAGAACCCAGGTGGCACTCGTAGACGGAGATGGGGTGGAGGAGGGGGTCATTGTGGCGCCGTTGTTCCATCCAGTCCGCATCGTTCCAGGTGTAGGTGTCCAACTCGGCGACGATGGAGGCGGTTTTGGGGCGGACTTCCTGTTGGAAGCCGTAGGGGTCGGATTTTTCGTAGATGTGGCCGTCGAAGTTTTTGATCTCGTATTTGTAGGGTTCCCCGACCCCGACTTCGGGGATGAACAGTTCCCAGACGCCGTTGCCGAACTTCCGCATCTGGTGTTGGCGGCCGTCCCAGTGGTTGAAGTTCCCGAGAACGGAGACGTTGCGGGCGCTCGGGGCCCAGACGGCGAAGTAGACCCCATCGACGCCGTTGAGGTTCATGGTGTGGGCGCCGAGTTTCTCATAGATGCGGTGGTGGTTGCCTTCGCTGAACAGGTGGATGTCGAAGTCCGTCAGTTTGGGGGAGCGGAAGGCGTAGGGGTCGTAGGTGACGCGCTCGTGTTCCCCTTCCTTGTAGCGGAGTTGGTAGTTGCTCAGTTCCGGGATGTCGAGGATGCACTCGAAGAAGTGGGGGTTGTGAACCGAGTGCATGGGGTATTCTTTGCGATCTTCCGGCAAAATGACCCATGCCGCATCAGCGTTTGGGAGATAAGCTCGGAGAGCCCACACGGTCTGCCCATCTTTTTCAATTTGATGGGGGCCGAGAACTTCAAAGGGATCGTGGTGGTGGTTCCAAACGATTCGGTCGATCTGATCTAATGCGATGGTCATGGGTCTCAAACGCTCTACAACAAAGAGATTACTAAAGAACGAATGTTTGACACTCTCCGCCCTAAAGGGACGGGGATTCTTGGTTCAACCATCATCCTTAAATCACATCGGAAGGACTCGCCTAGAACCTCTCCCCAGACACCGCACCCATCGGCTAAATGGTCTGGTTTGAGCCGTGCGACCCAGCGGGATTGATGTCCCCAAGCGTAGTTTGAACTGTTTTGGCGTGCCCCGCCATACAGTGTCAGTCTTGAGTTTTGAGCTTTGCCGGTGTTTCGGTATCTTGTTAAGATCCGTGCGTTTTTCAAGAGGTTTCTCGCGCCTCGGCTAAACTCTAGCACAAAGTCGCCCGAGAAGGGCGACGCTTGAAACCCAGATTTTCGGTCAGAATAGTTATAGCTCTCGCCATGACGGTTAGGACATCCGAAAATCCCGAAACTTGCCAACGACGGGCAGTTAACCTTTGCTGATTGCTATCAATTCTGTGACGGTTCTTGGAGATGGCTCTCTCCCGGGCGCGATCCGCGCAGCGCATCTATCGGGTTTGCCACGGTTGAATGGGGCATCTCAGGTCGGGTAATTTAACACAAGTATACAAAGCCCGGTGAAAGTTGGGGCATTCTGAGGCGATCGATTTTGAGAGGGACTCGGGGCCAGAAGCGATCCGCGCAGCGCACCCATCGCGCACTGGGGCGGATGGGGTGGGGGTCGGGGAGCCATCCGATCTGTGGTAGAATCATGCCAACTCGACGAGTAAGGCAAGGGACGGACGAAGATCCTCCTCACCCAGAGGCACGACTTTTCGAGGGAGATCAAACACCCTGTCAATCCTTTGCAGTCGGTTCATCAACGTCGGACTCCAGGTCAAAGTTTCTCCAGATCGTCGCCCCAAACGGAAACGATTTCGGGGTGTTTTCGGGCTGAACTTCCCGATGCACGGTGAGAATGCCACCTGTCGCGAGGGTTGACAGTTTTTAATCAGACACCATCGCTTCGCCCTGGCAAGTGATGGAGCATTCAAGTTGAGTTGAGGTATGAGTGATGACGGTTGCCTTCAAGCCCCGCCGCCCCACCAAACGGGTCGAGGCGAATCCCTTCGTGCCGTCCCGGACACCGAGCAATGTCATTCCCTTCAGCCGCGCCCCCCAGAGGCCGATCGTCATCCCCGACCCCTACGGCCCCAGACCGCCCGTGACGACGGTCGAGGTGAGGCCGACGCGGGTGGAGGTGCTGCCGCCCCCCCGACCGGAGCGGCCCGGGTGGCTCAAATCCCTCTCGGCGCTGCACCGACTCTCCTCGGTGGTGACGGGCTTGCTGGTGGGTACGACCCTGACGTTTTACGGGATGACGGTTTACAGCGAATCTCGCTGGACGCGGGAATATCCACAGTTGGAACACCTGCGCCACCAAGAACAACAGCTTCGCACCGCCAAGGAAGTCCTCAAGCACACCATCGTGGAATCGGCCGAAGATCCGGAGGGGGGCTTGGCCGTCCCCGATCCCGATGATATGATTTACATTCGGCCGGCTCCCTTGCGCCCGGCGGTTTCGCCCGAACCCGCCGCGACTTTGAATCCCCTCTGGTCTCCGACCTCGGAGACGAACCGGCCGCTGGCCTATTGAGGGTTGCGCCCCGGAATGCCGGACGTGGGGGGCGATCGCATCAACTCGACCACTGACAGGGGGTGAAATAGCTCATGGCTTCTTCTAACTATTCGTCCGGTTCTCCGGGTCGGCGGCGCCACCGGAATCCCCGCCCGGTGGGGCAACTGCGCTCCGCTCCGATCCCCAAATTTGAGGTGCGACAACCGCCTCGACCCGAGCCCGCCACCTCTAAATGCATCCCCGTCCGCCTCTATTTGGTGTGGGCGGTGCTGTTGGCGGGGATATTGGGTCTGTGCGCCAATCTGTTTCGCCTGCAAATTGCCCGGGGGCCATTCCTCAAGGAACAGGCCGAATATCAGCAGCAGCAGCGATCGATGCCCTTCATCCCCCGCCGCCCCATCACCGATCGCAACGGCAATATTTTGGCGATCGACCGCCAAGTTTACACCCTCTACGCCCACCCGGTGCTGTTCAAAGATCCCCCGGAGGAGGTAGCCCGACAACTGGCCTCGGTGCTGGTTTTCGACGATCTCAGCAGCCCCAGCGCCGAAGACTTACTCGACCTGTTCGGCCTCGCCCAGAGCGGGATCAAGGTAGCCGATGCCCTGGCCGAAGAGGTGGGCGATCGCATCCTGGACCTGCGGCTCGACGGCCTGGAACTGATCCGCCGTCCCCACCGCCTCTACCCCCAAGAAGGTCTGGGTGCGGACGTGGTCGGCTACGTGGACGACGAGGGCAACGGCCAGGCCGGCGTCGAACACAGCCAGGAAAACCTACTCCGGCGCACCATGCCCTCCCTGCTGTTCCAGCGGGCCGTGAACGGAGCCTGGGTTCCGGCCAAGCTGGCCACGGGTTTCGTCCAGATGGACGACCTGGAACTGCGCCTGACCATCGATTCCCGCCTGCAGCGACTGGCCCGGAAAGCTCTCGCCGAACAGGTGCAAGCCTACAAGGCGGAGCGGGGGACCGCCATCGTCATGGACGCCCGGGACGGGTCCATCCTCACCCTCGTCAACGAACCGTCCTACAACCCGAATGAATACTTCAAATTCGACCCGGAATTGTTCAAGAATTGGGCCCTGACCGACCTTTACGAACCCGGTTCGACGTTCAAGCCGATCAACGTCGCCCTGGCCCTGGAAGCCGGCGCGATCGCCCCAGATACCTTCATCAACGACGAGGGCAGCATTCAGATGGGACCGTGGACGATCTCCAACGCGGATTTCAGCTCGGCCGGCGCCCGGGGGATGGTGTCGATCACCGATATCATCAAATATTCCAGCAACATCGGCATGGTCCGCATCATGCAGCGGATGGACCCCCAAGTCTACTACGAGGGGTTGCAGCGTCTCGGACTGGGCAAACCGCTGGACATCGACCTGCCCTTCGTGGCGACCGGAACTCTCAAAAGTTCCGAACAATTTGTCAACGTCCCCATCGAAGTGGCGACGAGTTCTTTCGGCCAGGGATTTTCAATTACCCCCCTGCAACTCGCCCAAATTAACGCCAGTTTGGCGAACGGGGGCAAGCTCGTCACGCCCCACGTCGTCGAAGGTTTGTTCAACAGCGAAGGACAGTTGTATTGGCAGATGTCCCGACCCGAACCGCAGCAGGTTTTTTCGCCACAAACCACCCAAACCGTCGTGGAAATGATGGAGACGGTCGTTGAAGGCGGAACCGGAAAAAATGCCCACATTCCCGGATATCGAATCGGCGGAAAAACCGGGACGGCGGAGAAAGCCAGTGCCAGCGGGGGTTACTATCGGGGCACCTACATCACCAGTTTCGTCGGGATCATCCCGGTTGATGCCCCCCGCTACGTGGTCGTGGCGGTGGTGGACGAACCGGAAGGGGGCAGCGGCGGCCTGGTGGCGGCACCTGTTGTCAAATCCATCATGGAGGGACTGATCACCCTCGAACACATCCCTCCGTCTCAAAAATAGGGAGTCGGGAGTCGGTATTAGGGAGTCGGGAAGATTTCACTTTTCACTTTTCACTTTTCATTTCTTGGGGTTCCGGCGGATTTTCATATCCGGGGTCGGGGGGGAGATTTTCTTCCCGGGAAGCGGCGACGGCGAGCCGATCGCACCGCTCGTTTTCTTCCACACCCGCGTGACCTTTCACCCACACAAATTGAACCTGGTGGCGATCGCACAAATCCAACAATTGCGCCCACAAATCCGGGTTTTTTGCCCACTCTTTCGGATTGCGTCGCCAGCCATTATTTCGCCACTTTTTTGCCCACCCTTTGGCGATGGCGTCCACCAAATATTTGGAATCCGTGTGCAACGTCACCGCACAGCGATATTTCAGGGCTTCCAAAGCGGCGATCGCGGCCATGATTTCCATCCGGTTATTCGTCGTCCGCCGGAACCCGCCACTCAATTCCCGCCGGTGCGGGCCGAACATCAAAACCGCCCCATATCCCCCCTTCCCCGGATTGCCACTACAGGCTCCATCCGTGTAAATCGTCACCTGCTTCAAGCCTGCATCCATTATCGGTTTCCCCGCTGTTGTGCCATCAGAGATGATATCAAAGGTTGGCGCCCCTACAGTGGAATTTCATTGTTTGTAGGGGCCTAGGGCCTAGGCTCTCCCACCGCCACATCTCCGTCAAGACGCGCCGCCAATGTGAATGTCGCGAACCCTGACGGGGACGCAGGCGTGGGTCATTTGGGCGAGTTGCATGGGTTCACCCTTGCCGCAGAAACTCGTCCCGTGCTGTTCCCATTCCGACTCGGGTCCGATCGCATCGACTTGATTCCAAAATTCGGTGGTCATGGCCTGGTAAGTCACATCCTTCAACATCCCCACAACTTTGCCGTTTTTGACCTGCCAAAACGCATCGCCGCCGAACTGGAAATTCCGCCGCTGTTGGTCGATGGAAAAACTGCCGATCCCGTCGATCAAAATCCCGTCTTCGGTGTCGGAAATCATCTCTTCCAAAGTAGCGGTGCGATCGCCGCCGTCGGGTCCAGGTTCCAAGCCCAAATTGGGAATCCGCACCATCGGGACACTAGACCAACTGTCGGCGTAGGCACAGCCGTTGCTGCTGCCCCGTCCAAGGCGGTGGGCGGTTTCGCGGTCGGTGAGATAATCGTTCAATATCCCGTCTTTGACGACGTACCATTCCTGGGCTCGAACCCCCTCGTCATCGTAGCCCATCGTACTCCGTCCGCCCGGTTGGGTGCGATCGCATTTGAAGTTCACCCAGGGGGCCGCATACTGCAATTTTTTCAGTTGGTCCGTGGTGGCGAAGCTGGTCCCGGCGAAGTTGGACTCGTAGCCGTAGACGCGATCAAGTTCCGTGGGGTGGCCAACGGATTCGTGGATGGTGAGGTAGAGGTGGGTGGGTTTGAGGATGAGGGTGGATTTGATGCCCGAGGGCCCCTTGGGCGCCTTCACCTTTTCGATCGCCTCGGAAGCCACGCGATCGACCTGAGACAGCAAATCGGCGGTGTCGATGTGTTCATACCCCAAATTCAGCGGAGGCCTCTCGTAGCCCCGATTTTGTGCGTCTCCGTCCGCGATCGCCGTGCACCCGTACCCGGCATAGCTGCGGTAAATGGTCTGTTCGATGTCGGAACCGACGGTGGAGGCGAAGCGTTTATTTTCCTGTTGAAATTGTAGGGAAGCGCTCGCTTTTTTGATGCCCTTTTCCCCGTGGGCCAGGAGTCTGTCCGTCAGCGTCAGCACCAAATCCGCCTTCTCTTCGATGGGGATGGAAAAGGGGTCGATTTGGACCGGGGTGATGTAGGTGTCCCGGTAGGCGTCCACGGGAACCAATTTCACCGGAACCCGCTGACAGAGGCGACTCCCCCGGGCGATGTCCACCGCCAACGCCACGACGCGGGCGACTTCCTCCGGGGTTTTGCGGTAGCTGGCGGCGAACCCCCAGGAACCGTTGAGGAGGACCCGCACCCCGAAACCGGAACTGACGTTATCGCTGAGGTTGCCCAAAGAGCGATCGCGGGCGGCGAGGGACTGTCGGCGGTAGGTACACAGGCGGATGTCTCCGTACTCGCATCCGGCCTTGCGGATCAGGTCAATGGCGAGGTTGACGAGTTCTGTCGGCGCCTGCTGGCGGATCGGTGCTTGTACCATTGGATTAATTATCGGTTGATTTCAGTCTCGGTATTTTGTATATCGTAATCGCTTTGGGAAATTCGGCAACATTTGAGACGGATGGGGGAAGAATTGGGGATGCGAGCCAGAAACCGGGTTTCTCAGCAGTCCCGATCGCTATTTGCAGTTACAAAAATTCAAAGGAGTCGAAAAAGCGATCGCTCTCCGTCGGAAATTTTTCCGGCTGTTCCGAACCGACTAAAATCATGTACAGGCGGGGTGCGGCCCAATACAGTCGCATTTTAAACATCCCTTCCGAACCCTCGACTTCGATCGCCCGCCCCGGGATGTCTCCCAGATAAATGTTATTTTCGGAGCGGATATTTTTCTCTTCCCAGTCTTCCAAAAAACCCGCGACCGACGCATCGAATAACTCGTCTATTTCCGTCGTACTCAATTCTCTCGGCAGTTCGCCCACGTCGTAATAAAAGACTCCATAGGCGATTGTTTCATCCTCCAACGAAATGAGATACTGGCGCATCTCGCCCCTCTGATTGGATTCCGCATCTTCCTCGGGGGTCCCGGGCATCATCACCGAGAAATTGCCGACTTCCGAGGTGAATTCCTGCCAGTCGCCGTCTTGGGTATTTTCCAATTGGGCGATCGCCGGGGGGATGTTGAAGCGATCGCCGGGAACCAGAGGAGTCAGCAAACCGACCGTCACGGCGAGGGTGAAAGCCCGAAAAATGAACATCAGTTATTTCTCCTGGGAATGGGTGTCTCCATTCTCTCATAATTTTTTTGATTTGGGCAAATATTGAGGCTTAAAATTTTGCGATCGCCATTTTTAACTCGAATAAAAATCCCCATAAAATAATTTAAAATGTCGGTCAATAAGTCCCGCAATTATTTCCCTCGAAAAGGGGATGATTGCGGTGGATATTTAATCATTTTAAAACGATTTGGAATGGGGGTCTAAAGCATCTCGCAAACCGTCTCCGATGTAGTTGATACTCAGAACCGTCAGAAAAATTGCAGCCCCCGGAAATATTACCATGTGGGGGGCGGTTTGAATGTAATTTTGGGCATCGTACAACATCCGCCCCCAGGTGGGAACGTCGGGGGGAAATCCCAGTCCCAAAAAGCTGAGAGTCGATTCGGTAATGATCGCCGTTCCGACGGCGAGGGTGGCGGCGACGATGATGGGGGTGAGGACGTTGGGGAGAATGTGAACCCAGATCAAACGCCTCGGTTTGGCCCCGATCGCCCGGGCTGCGGTGACGAAATCCATTTCGCGAACTGATAGAAAACTCGCCCGAACCAACCTCGCCACGGACATCCAATTGAGTCCCCCCACCACCAACACAATTAACAGGAAAATTCCCACTTCCCCCGACGCGATCGCCCGGGCGGATTCCCGAAATAAATAGATCACCAACAGCAAAACCGGCAGTTGCGGCAGGGATAAAAATAAATCCGTCATTCGCATCAGCAAACCGTCCGCAATTCCGCCGTAAAATCCCGCCATCGCGCCCACGGATGTCCCAAAACTAATCGCCACCAACATTGCCGCCACCCCCACCGCCAACGAAATGCGTCCGCCGATCAGGATGCGGGCGAGTTGATCCTGTCCCAAATCGTTGGTTCCGAAGGGGTGTTTCCAACTCGGGGGGGCGATAGAATTGCCGAAGTCGATCGCATCGGGGGAAGTGGTGTAAAAGAAGGGCGCGATCGCCACTGAAACGACGATAATCAGCAAGACAACGCTGCCGAAAACCGCCATTTTATCCCGGCGAAACCGCCGCCAGATATCCCCCAATAACGTGCGGTTTTGAGGGGAGCGATCGGTGGATTCGGAAACGGCATTTTTCATCCCAAAAGTTAATAAAATAGTCGTTTATTTGCAAATTATATTGTATAATCATTGGTGTCGATCGCATCTCGGAACCCGTCATGGTTTCTCAACTTTCATCCGACACCCAAACTCAGATCACTTATCCTGAACGAGATGGGAATCCCCTGTCAGACAATACCCTACAATTTCGCTGGATTACCGTCATCCAGTATAACTTAGACTGGCTGTTCGCCCCCGATCCCGAGGTATTTGTCGCCGGCGATCTGCTGTGGTATCCCGTCGAGGGGGACAACAAAACCCGCCAAGCCCCGGACGTGATGGTGGCGTTCGGGGTTCCCAAGGGGGAACGCGGATCGTATCAACAATGGAAAGAAGCAAATATCGCCCCCCAGGTGGTCTTTGAAATTCTTTCTCCAGGAAATACCCTCACCGAAATGAATAAAAAACAGGTTTTTTACGATCGCCACGGTGTCGAAGAATATTATCTCTTCGATCCGCAAAAAAACGACCTCAGCGGTTGGTTGCGATCGGGGGAACGCCTGGATGTCATTGACGACATGAATAATTGGGTGAGTCCCCGCCTGCAAATTCGCTTTAATTTGTCGGAGGATGAGTTAAAAATTTACGGCCCCGACAATCAACCCTTCGCCAGCTATATCGAAGTCAGACAACGACTCCAAGAAATGGAACAACAGTTGGAACAGACTTCAGAACAATTGAAACAAACCTCAGAACAGTTGGAAGAAGAACGGCGTCGGGCCGATCGCTTGGCGGAATTATTGCGGTCTGCAGGAATCGATCCGGATCGGGAAAATTGACAGCTTTCTCCCTCCTTATAGCCCTGTGAAATGATCAGTGAAAAATCAATCCGCTGAAAGCCCCCAGAATTGGGGGTTTGGGGGCGCGACCATTTACAAATGGTATCCGATGACTATATGAACGGGCAACCCTATAAGGTTGCCCCCACAAGCTGGGGGAAAGAGTAAAATTCTACTCCCGACTCCCGACTCCCGACTCCCTACTCCCTAGAATCAGAGCGGACGAGTTCTTTAAAATCTTCGATTAATATTGCAAAAAACATCTCCGGATCGACATCGGAGATCACCCAGGTGTTGGCATCAGGTTTGGCTGTGTGGGTGCGTTCAAACCAAGTCATGCCCCGGGTCGATTCCCCCTGAGTTTCCACCGTCACTCGGGCGCGATAAAACTTGAACAATTCGGGATAAAATAAATAGGCGACGGTGGCTGCATCGTGAACCAAAAAGCCCGGAATGCCACGGGTGCGGCGATTTTTTAGGCAGGTTTGGATCATGAAATCGATCAGGCCCAGCATAAACTTGACGATCGCACTATTTGGATTCACCTCAGCGATGCGATCGCCCACATTTCGGGTTAAAATTAAATGTTGGGTGACATCCAGCGAAATCATCACCAGATCCCCCCGACTCTCGAACACCGTCCGCGCCGCTTCGGGATTATAGGTGATGTTAAATTCGCCGTGGGGGGTGACATTTCCCCCCAAATTAAACGCCCCGCCCATGATGACAATTTCCCGCGCCAATTTGAGGATTCCCGGGCGCCGTCGTTCGGCCGCGGCCAAATTCGTCAGCGGCCCGATCGCCACAATTGTCACCGCCCCCGGATCGCGTTCCAAACACTCGATAATCAGGCGATCGGAACCCGGCGCCGCATCCCATTCGTGGGCAGGTGGCGGCAACGTTGCGGACAAATTTCCGATACCGTCGTCGCCGTGGATGTGGGCGGCATTTCCCACCCCAGAATTCTCCACCAAAACCCCCCGGCCGACGGGGATATTTTCCATTCCGCCCAACTGGAGAAGCTGACTGGCAGTGGTGAAAGTTCGCCCCGCTGCCACGTTGCCGTCCGCTGTCGCCACCGCCACCAACTCCGCGAATCCCTGGCGGATCAAACTCTGCAACCATAGCAGGGCAAAAACATCGTCCCCGCCCGGATCGGTATCCAACAAAATTTTACGGGGTGAAACTGGGGATATCATCGCGATCGCCTCCGGTTCAATTCTGTGGCTCTGACTGCGGTTTAGGAGGGCGTGGCAAAGAGGGTTTGACCCCGGTTTTCTGAAGTTCTTTGACCATCAAAATCAACCGTTTGATGTGGGGTTTGATCACCGTTTCATTCTCTTTGGAAATGCGGTCGAGTTCCGCCTGCAGGTGGCACAGATCCGCGATCGCCGCCGGAGAAACCGCCCCCGGTTCGCCCTCCCCATCCGTGATCGCCCGTTGCAATTCCGTTTGAGCCACCGCATTTTCTTTCAACTGGGCGATCGCATTTCGCAACTCATTCAAACTGTCTTGTAGCGGGATCAATTCCTGGCGAAACTGCCCCTCGATCTCGTCCAACGCCCGGGAAATTTGCTCCTGAAATGACATGACAGACTCCGTTAAAGCCGCCACCTGTTGAGATTGGCGGGCCGCCGCCAGTTCTCCTTCGCCGGGGGTTTGCAACTGTTCCCGTAGCGTCTGCATCTCTCCCCGCAGTTGTTTCCGCACCCCCACAATCGCCTGCACCGCCTTCTGTTCCAACTGTTCCACCGACTCCCGCATCTCGACGACTTCGGCTTGAGTCCGGACTGCCTCCTGTTCGTGCCGATATCGGTTAGCCACATTCAAAGACAGGGCCACCGTCAGCGGTGCCACGCCGTAGAATGCCTGGTTGGACAGGGCCACGACAATCGAGCCGATCGCGGAACTGGCCAAAGAAATATACTCAGCCCACTCTAACCAGTGTCGCCGGGGTAAATCTGGCATCAGGGCACGAGACTCGGAGCCGTTGGACTTGGGCATGGCGGTACTCGAAATAGAGTTCAGTGTAGATCGATCCGGGTGGGAAATGGGGGAAAACATAGCCATTGGTCTGTCAAAATGAGAATTTAACGGGGCGATGATGCAAAAAAATAATTGTGTTACAATCCTAGTTTAGTCCGATCGGCGGTCCGGATCGCCCCCGTCTCTCAACTTCCCACCTCGAACCGCCCTATTTTATGGAACCGAACGACAAGCCCGGTTTTGAAAAAATTCGCCCCATTCTCAGCATCGCCACCTTCATCATCTTGGCGATCGGGGTGGGATTTCTCAGCATCAACCTGATTGTCGCCCTGATCGACAAGTTCGGCTAGAGACTTAAAAGACCGGGGCGAATCGCCTTCGTCCCCATCGGAAAACTCAATGCAGGAACTTGCGAACCTGATATTCGCCGCTGTTGACGATCGGCATTTTCAGGTCGCCCATTTGGCGATCGAGTCGATCTAACTCGCTTTGGGGGATGGACTTCCACTGTTCCCGGGTTTCCCAGCGGATCACTGCAATCACCTCCTCCTTCTCCGGATCGACCCAAATTTCTTTGCCGACAAAGCCGGGAAACTGTTTGAGTCCCTCCGTCCAGACTTCCTCATCCCGCCGGATGAACGCCTCCCACTCGTCGGGAGGCACTTTGAACTGTAGCCACTCGACGACCATATCTCATTCTCCACTCCGGGCCAAGGAGGGTGAGCGAGTTAAAAGAAACACTCGACTCCCCACTCCCATTCCCTACACCCTACACCCTACACCCTACACCCGGCGCACAGCGCACAGCGCTATATTAGCGGTTCAAAAACTTGCTGGCCATTTTTAGGGTATCCGCCATATCCACATCGCCGTCCCCATCCGCGTCCAAGAAGCCGCTCAAAACCGGATTTTGAGCCTGTCGGGGGTTTTGGGTGTTCGTCCCGGTTTGCAGGAAATTCAGGATCATCGGCACCACCATCGGAAGCAAACTTTGGATGGTTTGGGAGTCGAGCCCCGTCCGCTGGCAGACGGTTTCGATCAGTTGATTTTGTTGTTGCGGGGAAAATAAACCTTGGACGGCTACGGGGTCGGGGTTGGTGCCACCGTGTTCGTTCACGAAGGTTTGCACCGATTCGTCCCCCTCCTGGCTGCGTTTTTCCTGCAAAGCCGATCGCACATAGCCCCCCGCCACGGACATCAGAGTTTGGGTGGTTTCCGGGGACGCCCCCAACTGGGTGCTCAATTGTTGGGCGGTGTTTATCAGGTTGCCGAGTTGACCCGCATTCGCCTGGGCTTGGGGGTCGTTGAGGGCGCCGACGATTTGATCGAAGAGTCCCATAGTTGTTGCTCCTGGAATTTCAGAAATTTCCTCTCAGTGTACCCGGACGGGGGCGATCTTGGATGGAGGGGGGGCGATCGCACTTTTTCAATCCCCAGGACGCGAAAATCCGCCCGCAACCCCCAACTCGACCGAATTTGATCCGTCCCCCATCAAGATGTGTTGATTTACAAACCCGGCCCGGGTGGCTTTGGGCTTAAAATTTGGGGAAGTCTCACCATTCCCCGTTGAGTTTATGAGCGATCGATTTAGAACGTTATTGAAAAAAGTGGGCAGCGGAACCCACACCAACCAACTCCTGAGTCGCGAGGAGGCGGCGGACGCCCTGCGGATGATGCTGCACCGGGAGGCCACCCCCGTCCAGGTCGGCGCCTTCCTGATTGCCCACCGCATCCGCCGGCCCACGGGGGAAGAGTTGGCGGGAATGTTGGACGTTTACGACGAGTTGGGACCCCACCTGACCGGGGCGAACCGCCCCCCCGTGGTGCTCTCTCACCCCTACGACGGCCGATCGCGCACGGCCCCCGTTACAATCCTGACAGCCCTGATCCTCACCGCCTCCGGGGTTCCGGCCATCCTCCACGGGGGCGATCGGATGCCGACGAAGGAGGGCATTTCCCTCGCCGAAATTTGGCGGGGGTTGGGCGTCGAGTGGCGGGGCGTCAGCTTGCAAAGAACCCAGGATATTTTCGAGAAAACGGGTTTGGGATTCGTTTACCTCCCTGCCCATTTTCCGGAGGCGATGACTCTGGTCGAACCCCGCCGGGACATCGGCAAGCGCCCCCCCATCGCCACGTTGGAGTTGATGTGGTCCCCCTATGCGGGGGATGCCCTGATCGCCTGCGGCTACGTCCACCCCCCCACGGAGGGCCTGTTCCGCACCGCCCTTGGCTATCGAAATCAGATCCGGTTTATGACGGTGAAGGGACTCGAAGGCAGTTGCGATTTGCCTCGCGATCGCACTTGCATTATCGGCGTCAACCACCCCGACGGCGAGTTTGAACGCCTGCTGTTGCACCCGAGCGATTACGGCTGCAACGGCAAAGAAGTGCCGTTTAATTCGACGGAGGAATTGGTCGGCCAAACCCAAGCCGTTTTGGCGGGGGAACCGGGAGAATTGATGCCGGCGGCGGTTTGGAACGGCGGTTTTTATCTGTGGCGGTCTGGCGTTGCGGAGAGTCTGGAAGCGGGGATTTCTGAGGCGAAAAGATTGTTGGCGGAAGGACACGTTTCCCGCCAGTTTGACGCGATCGCGGCGGCCGTGGGGGCGATCGCAACTTCCCCCTGATGGCGGGGGCGCAAGACCCCGCGCCCCCACAATTGATTTTTTTTAATTTTTTAAATTTTTGTGAATTTTTCGGCGAAAAGGGGTTGACAGGAAGGGGCGACGGCTGATAAGATTTTGGAATATCATCCTTCATAATGGGAGTGGTTGCAAAAATAAAAATTTACCAAATATTCCCATTATATAAAAAAGATAGCACAAGTCAAGTCAAAAATCAAGCCCCCCGCAAAATTTAGTCGCCGCCGCACCTCAAAAAAAATTAAAAAATTATAATTATCAATTGTCAATGATCAATTATCAATTATGACCCTGCATTCATACACCGTCGAACCGAAAAGCGGGGAAGCGCCCGAGGGTTTGCTGATCTTCCTGCACGGCTGGGGCGCCAACTGCGAAGATCTGACCTTTCTGGCGCCGATGTTGAAACGGCCGAACTACTGGTACGAATTTCCCGAAGCGCCCTTTCCCCACCCCCAAGTCCCCGGCGGGCGGGCGTGGTACGCCCTAGAAACGCCGGACTACCGGGGAATTGCGGAAAGTCGGGAACAACTGACCGAGTGGTTGGGGTCCCTGGAAGAACGCACCGGGGTGCCGCCAAGCCGCACCATTTTGGGGGGATTTTCCCAGGGGGGGGCGATGGTGCTCGACGTGGGGCGGACGATGCCCTTCGCGGGTCTGGTTGTGTTGAGCGGTTATCTGCACTTCCGGCCCGAACCCCAAGAGACACCCCCGCCGCCGATTTTGATGGCCCACGGAAAACGGGATATGGTCGTCCCCCTGGAAGCCTCCCACCAGGCGCGGGACGCTTTCCAAAATTTGGGCGCGGCGGTGCAGTATCACGAATACAATATGGGTCACGAAATTTGCCCGGAGGCTCTGGAGCGAATACAAAGTTTTGTTGTGGAGATTCTGTCGAAGAGTGATTGACCCCTTAGTATAGGAGGGGGAGTCGCCCGAAACCCGACGGCTCGATGCAAATGCAACTGCACTGGAGGTATTCAAGATGGAAATGTTAACCCGATCCTCACCCCAGATTTCCACACTCACGGCAGATGACGTGGCAGAGTTAGCCTCCCGTTTGGAGGGAGATAATTACAGCAATGCCTTCGAGGGGTTGCAGGACTGGCATTTGCTCAGAGCGATCGCCTTTCAGCGTCCGGAGTTGGTGGAACCTTACATACACCTGTTAGATCTCGAAGCCTTTGACGAAGCGTAAGATCAAAGGATGAGACGAATCAACCCTTGTGCGCTGCAACGGCGCATTTTGATCGGGGTCGGTGGTGGAATTTCCGCTTACAAAGTCTGCGAAGTGGTTTCCACCCTGGCCAAATTGGGAGCCGAAGTCCGGATTGTCGTCACGGACTCGGCTCAACAATTTATCACACCCCTGACGTTGGCGACATTATCCCGCCACCGGGCCTACAGCGATCGCGACTTTTGGGAACCCACCCACGGCCGACCCCTGCACATCCAGTTAGGGGAGTGGGCCGAACTGTTCGTCATCGCGCCGCTGACGGCCAACACCCTGGCGAAACTGGCGGCGGGGATGGCGGATAATTTATTGACCAACACGGTGCTCGCCTCCACCTGTCCCCTGCTGCTGGTTCCGGCGATGAACCGGGAAATGTGGAAGCAGCGGGCCGTACAGCGCAACTGGCAGCAAATTTTGAGCGATCGCCGCGTCCATAGTATTACCCCGGTGGCGGGCGTCCTCGCCTGTGACCTGCCGGAGGTGGCGGACCCGCAAGAAATGTCCGCGTTCGGGGCGGGGCGGATGGCTGAACCCGAGCAAATTGTAGCCCACATCAATTCCCTGCTGCACACCAATGGAAAGCGGGATCTGGCGACCAAACAGGTGCTCGTTTCGGCGGGGGGGACCCGGGAGCACTTCGACCCGGTGCGGTTTATCGGCAACCCCGCCACGGGAAAAATGGGGATCGCGATCGCCCGAGCCGCCGTCCACCGGGGAGCCCAGGTGACGCTGGTGCACGGCCCGATGGACGTGGAGGCGCTGAGTTCCCTGCCGGAGGTGAAATTGGTGGGGGTGACGGACGCCGGACAGATGTACGAGGCGCTGTCGGAGGCCTTTCCCACGGCCGACATCACGATCATGGCCGCGGCGGTGGCCGACGTGCGGCCGGCCACTTTCCACCCGGAAAAATTGCCGAAGCGATCGCTCCCCGAACAACTGAAATTGGAACCGGTGACCGATATTATCAGCGAATTGGCACAGCGGAAGCGGGCGAATCAACAATTGATCGGATTTGCGGCCCAGACGGGGGATATCTTGCATCCGGCCGAGGAGAAATTGCGGCGGAAAAACTTGGATGCGATCGTCGCCAACCCCATCGACAAAGCGGATGCCGGTTTCGGCAGCGACACCAACCAGGCGATTTTACTCGACTCCACCGGGCGAAAACTCGATATCGTCGGATGCAGCAAGTTGCAACTCGCCCACTACCTGTTAGATTTTATTCAGGATAGTCCCGAACGGGGCTGGGCTTGATAGAGAGAAGGAATTGAAAATGAAGTTGAAGCGACTCGGGCACGTCGCCATCTGCGTCCAAGACATCGAGGCGGCCGCGAAATTTTACAAAAATCTCGGGATGAAGTTGGTTTGGAAAGATACCGACTGGGCCTATTTGAAAGCCGGGTCCGACGGACTGGCCCTGCTGAGTCCCGGTTACGACCAGGCCGGACCCCACTTCGGGTTTATCTTCGACGATCGCGCTGAAATGGAGGCGGCTTACCGGGAATTGAAAGAACGGGGGGTACAGGTGAGTTCGATCCACGACCACCGGGACGGGACGGCCTCCTTCTACGGCCGCGACCCCGACGGCAACGCCTTTGAATACCTGTACGAACCCGCGAATTAGGGTGTGGGGTGTGGGGTGTGGGGTGTGGGGACAATTGATAATTATAGCAGTGCGCGCTGGCGTGTTTACAGTTCCCTCCAGGGGGACAAACCTCGAAACCCTTATCCCAAGGGAATTTCCTATCCCTACACCCTACACCCTACACCCTACACCCTCTTCTAGCAGCGCTATATCAATTATCAATTATCAAAATTGTATGTTTCAAAGAGTACGATTGGGAAGTTATCGGCGATCGCCCCTGCAAGCCTGGGCCGAAGTGGACTGGTGGCTGTTATTCACCTGCGTCGGCCTGACCGTACTGGGGGGCATCATGATCCGCAGCGTGGAACTCAACCAAGGCTTGACTGACTGGTGGCAACACTGGGTCACGGGGGGCGTGGGGTTGGTGTTGGCCTTTGCGATCGCCCGCAGCAACTACGAAAAATTGTTGGCGTGGAAGTGGGTCATCTACATCGGTGTCATCCTGCCGCTGATCGCCGTGCAGTTCATCGGCACTACCGCCCTGGGGGCGCAGCGCTGGATCAACATCGGCGGCTTCCACGTCCAGCCCTCGGAGTTCGCGAAGGTGGGAATTATCGTCGTGTTGGCGGCCCTCCTCAACAACCTGAAAACCCCCGCCATCCCCGACATGGTGAAAATGCTGCTGATCGCCGCCGTACCTTGGGGCTTGGTGTTTATCGAACCCAACCTGGGGACGTCCCTGATCTTCGGCGCCATCACCTTCGGGATGCTGTACTGGGGCGACGTGCATCCGGGTTGGCTGCTGCTGCTGATTTCTCCGATTTTCGCGGCCATTTTCGCCAACGTCTACGAACCCGCCTGGATTGTCTGGGCCGTGTCGATGGGGTTCGTGGGGTGGTGGAGTCTGCCCTGGCGGTGGCTGACCGGCCCGATGGCCCTCGGGGTGAATTTGGGAGCCGGGAAAGTGGGACATATGTTCTGGGACCTGCTGCAAGACTATCAAAAGCAGCGGTTGATCGGATTTTTAAACCCCGAAAATGACCCGCAGGGGGCGGGATACCACCTGATCCAATCCCGGATCGCCATCGGGTCCGGACAGTTGTACGGCCGGGGACTGTATCAGGGGACTCAAACCCAGCTCAATTTTATTCCCGAACAGCACACGGACTTTATCTTTTCGGCGATCGGGGAAGAATTGGGCTTTATCGGTTGTATCATCGTGTTGGTGGCATTTTGGTTCATCTGCCTGCGACTGGTGACGATCGCCCAGACTGCCCGAGACAGTTTCGGCTCGCTGATCGCCATCGGGGTGCTCTCGATGCTGATCTTTCAGGTATTCGTCAACATCGGCATGAATATCGGACTGGCCCCGGTGACGGGCATTCCCCTCCCCTTCCTCAGTTACGGGCGATCGGCGCTGTTGAGCAATTTTATCGCGATCGGTTTGGTGGAGTCCGTCGCCAACTTCCGGCAGCGACGCCGATTTTTTTAGGGAGTCGGGAATCGGGAGTCGGGAGTCGGGTGTAGGGTGTAGGGTGTAGGGGGTAGGGGGTAGGGAGAAAAGAGAAGAGGGAAAATTCTCATTTCTAATTCCGATACCTCCGCACTTCTCCTCCAACGGGAAATCTGAAATTAGGGCGCAAGCCTTGCGCCCCTACAATCTAAAATCTAAAATTCTCCATGCGGATCTTACAGATCGTTCCCTCCATTTCCCTCGTCTACGGCGGCCCGAGCCAAATGGTGCGGAGTCTCTCCAAAGCCTTGGCCGATCGGGGGGTTGACCTGACCGTTGTTACCACCGACTCCAACGGCGACAGCGGCCAGCCGCCCCTCGACGTACCCCTCGATCGCCCCGTCCCCCAAGATGGCTACCAAGTCCGCTATTTTCGCTGCTCCCCCTTCCGGCGTTACAAGTTTTCCCCGAAACTGCTGGGGTGGCTGTGGCAAAATGCCGGAGAATTCGACCTAGCCCACATTCACGCCCTCTTTTCTCCCCTGAGTACGGCGACGGCGACGGTGGCCCGGACGCGACAATTACCCTACATTCTGCGCCCTTTAGGAACCCTCGATCCCGCCGATCTCCGCAAGAAAAAGCGACTCAAACAGGTATATGTGAAGTTATTGGAAGGGGCGAACATTGCGGGGGCGGCGGCGTTGCATTTCACCAGCGAACGGGAAGCCGAAATTTCGGAGCGGTTCGGGGCGGAGACGCGGGATCTGGTGATTCCCCTCGGGGTCGAGTCGCCGGAACCGGTGGCGGATGTCGGGGATTATCTGAATCAATTGCAGGTGAAGGGGGATGAAACCGAGCCACTGATTTTGTTTTTGTCCCGTGTCGAACCCAAAAAGGGGTTGGAATTGTTGATTCCGGCGTTGGAGAAGATTTGGGACGGGGGGGGACGGTTCCGGTTCGTGCTGGCGGGGGCGAATCCCCAAGATCCGGACTACGATCGCCAGATTCGGGAGCGGATCGCGCGATCGCCCCTCGCCGGACAGACGACGCTGACCGGGTTCGTGACGGGAAAGGCAAAAACGGCCCTGTTGCAGGTGGCGGACCTGTTTGTGTTGCCCTCCTACTACGAAAATTTCGGCATCGCGGTGGCGGAGGCGATGGTGGCGGGGACGGCGGTGGCGATTTCCAACGGCGTCCACATTTGGCCGCAGGTGGAACAGGCAGGAGGGGGATGGGTGAGCAATTGTGAGATCGACGAAATTGCGACAATGATTCAGACGGCACTCGGCGATCGCGACGAGTTGCGGCGGCGGGGGGCTCTCGCCCGCGATTACGCTCTGGAACATTACAGTTGGGGTGCGATCGCCGAGCAGATGATTGGGGCTTATGAAGACATTCTCCGCTACCGTCAGCGTCAATAATAATGGCGAAATTGCTAATATCACTTGCCGCCGTCAGGTCGGCAATTTCAGCCTCGGGAAACATGGAAATCAACAGAGTCATGTCCTGCGACTAAGTTTGTCGGCGGTGCGTTGCGGCTAGGTCAACATTTATCGTGAAAACCCATGATTTATCGAAGCCGCAACACACCCTACCGGGGGCGACACCATCATAGGTAGGGTGTGTTATAGCAATCGGAAACCATTTGTAAAATTGTCTTGCCCCCAAACCCCCAATACTGGGGGCTTTGAGTCGATCGATTTTTCACGAATCATTTCACACTGCTATATGCGACCAGAAAATGCGAATGGTTACAAATCAATGGTATTTCCGCATAACGCACCGTCCACGGAACCCCGAATTCAATTTTCGGTTAAATTCACATATTTATTGATGAGGTTTGTTGGTGAGGGTGGTGCGTTGCGGCAAGGTCAATATTTATCGTCAAAACCCATGATTTATCGATGCCTAAACACACCCGACCGGCGGCGACACCATAATAGGTAGGGTGTGTTATGCGGTCAGAAAATGCGAAGGGTGACAAATCAATGATATTTCCGCATAACGCACCATCCACGGAACCCCGAATTCAATTTTGGGTTAAATTCACATATTTATTCATGGGGTTTGTTGGTGGGGGTGGTGCGTTGCGGCAAGGTCAATATTTATCGTCAAAACTATGCTTAGGGCTAGGGAGGGTTGGCGAACCAGCAGCAAACCTATTGATAATGTGAAGGCGTGGTTGGTCAGATTGGTGAATAATCTTTGCACGAACCTGCTTAAAAAGCGCGATCGCCTATTTTCCTGTGACGTTGAGGACGAGCTATGGGTTAGCCAGGAAGAAGAACCAGATCTTGCCGCTATGCGGCAAGATCTCGAATTATTTTTTGAGGGAGAAATAAATAATTTATCTCCCAAGTTGCGGGAGACTTTTTTTCTCTACTGGAAGGAGGAGCTGTCTTACAAGGAGATAGCGGAACGGTTGGCGATTTCTCAGGGGACTGCCCGCAAGCGGGTTTCTAATGCCAGGGCCATTTTGCGAGAGCGATGGAATGAGTATGAGGGAGTGACAGAGGACTCTGGTTCTTCGTTGGCAACGGATGTGGAAGAGACGAGTGCGGATGAGTTGTCGGTGGGGGAACCGGCCTCTGGTAGGTTGGATGAAGCGAAACGGAACCCAACAAGGCTTAATCCAGCAGAACTGAGGCCAAAAGAGGAACTCCAACGGTCATTTCTGTCGTTGCCGAGGGGAGAGCAATCTCAAAGTTCCAAATTTGGTTCCTTGTGCGTAAGTCCCGAACCCTGGCTCAAATCTAAATTGCGATCGAGTAAGTTGGCCTTGATTCTTCGACCCCAGGCAGTCGGGGCTATCTTTGCCAATGCAAGGTTATCGCTTCGGATTAAGAATAGATTTGAATTGCCCGGGAGATGGGTCTGGTGCTATTTTGCGTCAGGCCAGATTGGACGCGGGAAAAAAAGGTTAATCGGCAAGGGGCGATCGGTATTTGGTGGAACCCAGCTTCTTTCTTTGCCTTTCAGGGGGCCTTGGGTTCCGGTTCCCAGCAGCTTACCTACGGAAAAAATGACCCTGTTATCGGGAAAATGGCCCTGTCGTCCTCCTTAAGAAAGAAATTTTCTCTATTTTGAGGCAGAAAAGTTCACAAACTGCCACCCAAAACTGTCTTATTAAATAGAAGGAGCGATGAAGTCAATCCTACTTTTTTGTTGAATTGTTCAAAATTGTTGATGAGGTCAGAAATAATGTTGGTTAAGACTGCTCAAAAATTGTGTGCGGCTTTGACTTTGGGAATGACAATGGCGATCGCCTCTCAACCCTCTGCTCTGGCTTTCGGCTCCTATGAGGAATGCAGAAATGTTTTTGGCCCTATTCCCTTTTGCTTAAATTTTCTTGATTTCGACGAATCTTCAGACAACTCTGCGGACAGTTCCACAGGGGACGAGTCAGGGCAGTCCATCAGCGCAGAGGGGTCAGATGAAATTTCTGAATCTCCAGACAACTCCGCGAACAGTCCCACAGGAGACGAGCTAGGGCAGTCCATCAGCGGAGTGGGGTCAGGAGATGGGGCGGAGATGGTCTCTGTCCCAGAGCCTAGCCTAATACTAGGTTTGATTACACTGGGCGGTTTTATGCTGGGAAGCAGAAAAAAGGCAAAAGCCTAACTGTTTGAACGCCCACCTTGTCACAACCCAAATGAGTAGGGAAGTTAGGTAGGGTGCGTTACGGCGACAATAAACATTCGTGCGCCACGAGAAAATGGAAATCGCCGTAACGCACCACCTCAACATTTCCACCATTACGGTCATTTATAAAATCATCATCACATCATCCCAATTTCACAAACACCCAGAAATAATATGTTTTTCTGGGTCGGTTTTGTCTGTGTAAAACCAATATTTATTAATGGAATTTTTCGGTGGGGGTGGTGCCCTGCGGCGATGTCAATATTTGCGTCAAAACCCATCATTTATCCCCGCCGTAACACACCCTACCGGGGGCGATACCATCATAGGTAGGGTGTGTTATGCGGTCAGAAAATGCGAAGGGTGACAAATCAATTATATTTCCGCATAACGCACCATTCCAAATCGCGCGATCCCATCATAGGTAGGGTGTGTTATGCGGTCAGAAAATGTGAATGGTGACAAATCAATGATATTTCCGCATAACGCACCATCCACGGAACCCCGAATTCAATTTTGGGTTGAATTCACATATTTATTTATGGGGTTTTTTGGTGGGGGTGGTGCGTTGCGGCTAGGTTAATATTTGTCGTAAAAACCCATGATTTATCGATGCCGCAACACACCCTACCGGGGGCGACACCATCCACAGTGGGGGTGGTGCGTTGCGGCTAGGTCAATATTTTCGTGAAAACCGATGATTTATCGATGCCGCAACACACCCTACCTGCTA
Organism: Lyngbya sp. CCY1209; assembly: GCF_035615495.1. GTDB lineage: Bacteria > Cyanobacteriota > Cyanobacteriia > Cyanobacteriales > Microcoleaceae > Limnospira. The sequence goes on from NZ_JAJENU010000638.1 coordinate 24,184, forward strand.
CCTGCCCCAATTGGGGGGATAAATGCCTTGTTGAATAAACCGATGAACGCTCGACCACGGCCAATCTGTTGGTGATTTACATAACCCATGTTTCACCGGGTTAATATGAATATAATCACAATAGGCGGCAAATTCTTGTTCGTCCCGTACCCGATGTTCCCAAAACCGCCGTTGCCATAAATTCCGTTCCCGACGGGCTTTTCGCGATGCGGTTATTGTTGCCTCCAAATTCAAGCGATCGCCGATCGCTCTGGTTACATGGCTTTTGACCAAACGCATTCGGGTTGAAAAATCCCCGTCGTTTTCTGGTAGCGTCCACAAACAATGAAAATGGTCGGGTAGTAAGACAAAAGCATCGATTTGAAACGGACGTTTACGGCGAACTGTTGCGATCGCCTGTCGCAACGCTACCCTCGCAATATCGTCGCACAGCCAAGGCTGGCGATCGCACGTCACCTGTGTAAAAAAATAGGTTGCCCCCTGCCAATATTCTCGCCGATATTCTGCCATTGTAATCAGTCGAAACTTGCGATAATATTATTATGATAGGTAGGGTGTGTTACGGCGACAATAAACCTTCGTGCGCCACCAGAAAATAACAATCGCCGTCAACACCGCCCCCACATTTCCACCATCACGACCGTTTCTGATATCATCATCGCACCATCCACAGTTGGCGGTGCGTTGCGGCTAGGTCAACATTTATCGTGAAAACCCATGATTTATCGAAGCCGCAACACACCCGACCGGGGGCGACACCATCATAGGTAGTGGACCGACACACCTTAAACGGTGGGTTACGGCGGATTGCTAGATTGCCATCACAGCCTGGGTTTGAGTCGCCTAACCCACCCTACTGGACTGACACAGCTCAAATTGTGCTTGAGCGTAGCGGCTCGGTTGCGATCGCCGGAAGCCGAGTTTGGTGGTTCACAGGCTCCTCAAAGTCGGAGTTTGAGGTATTCTAGTCATTATCGCCTTGCAACATTTCTTTACGTTCGTTCAGAATAGGATGGGGAGAACGAACCCGAGTTCCCCGGAAGCTCCCGATCCGTGGAGTCAACCCGTCGTCTTAATGAGGAGAGTGGACACCCCGTGTTTCAAAACCTGAAGCAGGATTTAAAAAACGATCTGATCGCCGGTCTGCTGGTGGTGATACCCCTGGCCACCACGATCTGGTTGAGCATCACCGTCGCCAGTGCGGTGATCGAATTTTTGACCCGCATCCCCAAACAACTCAACCCCTTCGACGGGTTGCACCCCATCCTCGTCAACCTGCTCAACGTGTTGGTCGGGTTGGCCGTCCCCCTGCTGGGCATCCTGTTCATCGGCTTGATGGCCCGAAATATCGCCGGCCAGTGGTTGCTCAACCTCAGCGAACAGATTTTGCAGGGGATTCCCTTCGCCGGGTCGGTGTACAAAACCCTCAAACAGCTCCTCGAAACCCTGCTGCGGGACTCCAACGACAAATTTCGGCGGGTGGTTCTGATAGAATATCCGAGGCGGGGCGTGTGGTCCCTGGCATTCGTGACCGGGGCGGCGGACAGTTCCATCCAATCCCACCTTCCGGAAGACACGATCGGGGTTTTCGTGCCCACCACCCCCAACCCCACCAGCGGTTGGTACGCGATCGTCCCCCGCCACGAAGCGATCGACCTGTCCATCTCCGTCGAAGAAGCGTTCAAAATTATCGTCTCCGGCGGTATCGTCAATGCGTCCACCCCCCTGAAACCCGGCACCGCCCCGTCCATCGAAACTCCCCTCGATGCGGTGTTCTCCGAGGAAAACCGGGAACAAACCGTCGCCCGAGAAGAACAAGAATTGAGCGTCCGAGATTAGCCTTTTTTCCAGTTACCACTTACACCGATCGCCATGCAAGCTCGCCGAACCGCCAGAGAACTCGCCCTGTTGGGGATGAGCCAACTCCCGTCCGCCCCCGAACGACTCGAAACCCAAGAAATCGAAGATATCGTCCTCGCCGCCGTCCGCACCCTCACCCTGGAGGGGCAGGAATCGTTGGAAACCGCGATGGCGGAACTGCAGCGGGGGAACGATCGCCTGTTGAGCAGCCAAACCCGGGCCGCGGATCTGCCCAGTGCCCGGACGATGGTGGGGGAGGCGATCGCGCTGGCCCAGGTGGCGATCAACCGCTTGGGGACCGCCGTGGAGTTGCCGGAACTGATCCAACTCGCGAAGCAGGAGGACGTCCGCTCCTATGCCGTGGAAATTTTGATGACAATCAACAACAACCGGGAGGCGATCGACGGCACCCTGGAAGGGGCGATGGTGGACTGGCAGTTGAACCGCCTGCCCCGCATCGATCGCGACATTCTCCGCATCGCCACGGCCGAATTGCTCCATTTGGGCGCCAAGGAACAGATCGCCGTCAACGAGGCGGTGGAGCTGGCCAAACGCTACGGCGACGAGGACAGCTACCGGTTTATCAACGGGGTCCTGCGTCGGGTGGTTGATCGCCTGAAAGCGGAATCTCGCCCGTTTTGAGGGGGAGTCGGGATTGATGGGGAGTCGGGAGTCGGTATTAGGGAGTCGGGAAAAATCTAAAATCCAAAATCTAAAATCTAAAATCCCCTCGTCCCCACACCGGGCGAGTCCGAGCGGCGGACAATTGGTTTTGGGCGGACAAATTCGCACTAGAATATGGGTATAATCTCATCCGCGGCTGAGGAGGGCATCGATTTTGGATGAACTGAGAGCAGCATTGGAATTGGCGACAGAAGAGGAGTTGCAGCAACTCACCGAACTTCTGTTCGGCCGCCGGTTCAATCCGTTAGATTATGTAAACACGCCCCAACCCATCGACGTGCAGAGTCGCGATCGCGATGCCTGGTTGGACGCCCTGGAACGGCGTTTCCGCTACCTGGCCGCGGACGGCATCACCGTGTTGCGGGGCAAAACCGGCCAAGTCACCTACCGCCAAGCCCTGATCCAGGTCTGCCGCTATTTGAAAATCCCCTATTCCAAACAACTCTCCACCACCGATTTGGAAGCGGAAATCTTTCTGTCCCTGTTGGGTCGGGCCTGGAAGCGCCTCCCCGCCTCGGAACAAGAGGCCCTCACCGGGCGCGTTCAAGATGCCCTGGCCAAATCCGAACCCATGACACCCCTGCCGATCTCCGTTCAAAAAGATCCCCTGGGGTTGCTGTTCAAAGCTGGCAGCGCCCTGGCCGTCAGCTCCCTGATCCGGCCCTTCCTGCTGGGACACATCGCCCGCCAGTTCGCCCTCCATTTTGCCCAATATCAGGTCGCCCGACAAACCCTGATCCGGGGCGGGGCGGCCGCGGCTACCCAAATCCAGGGACATCTCGCCGTCCAGGCCGCCAACCGGGGCATGGCCGTCACCGCCGCCCGCTACGGCGTCACCCGCAGCGTTTTGGGATTTTTGGGTCCGGTGTTGTGGACCTGGTTTCTGGCCGATCTCGGCTGGCGGGCGATTTCCACCAACTACGCCCGCATCATCCCCACCATTTTCGCCCTAGCCCAAATTCGGCTGACCCGTTCGGACTACAGTTGGCAGATGGCCTGATGCTGTTTCAACCCCACCGCGATCGCGATTTGCACAAACCCTGGAATTGGACGCAGTTGGGAGTCCTCATTTTGCCCCTGCTGCCGACGTTCGGGGCGATCGCGATCGGTCTGGCACTGGTGCTCACCTGGAAACGCCGATACTCGCAAATCCTCAACCGACCCATCATCCGGGCACTGCTGGGAGTCGCGGGGCTATTTTTGTTGACCGCCTGTTTCGCGGAAAATCGCGCCGATGCCTTCCTGGGATTAGGCAATTTTATCCCCTATTTCGGCCTATTTGCAGGATTGGCAGTTCTGATCCGAACTCCCGCCCAACTGCAATGGCTGTCTTGGCTATTAACCATCCCGGCCATTCCCGTGGTGATCTTAGGCCTCGGACAGCAATTTTTCAACTGGTCCGGCATCGAAGCCCTACGCGGAATTCTGGGTTGGGTGTTGGAAGCCGGAGGATCTCCCCCCGACCGGATGTCTTCAGTATTCATGTACGCCAACATCCTCGCCGCCTATCTGGTCATTATTTTCGCCCTCGCCTCGGCGTTGCTGATTCAGGAATTGGGGTGGGTCGAAAATCCCGAACCACCGGAAATGCTGGCAAAAGTACCCCAAACCGTCCGCCTAGCTGCCGCGGGCACCGCCGTCCTCGCCACCGGGGTGGGTTTACTCGTCACCAACTCCCGCAACGCTTGGCTAATGGCAGTTTGCGTCAGTTTAGCCTATGCGGTGTATTTGGGTTGGAATTGGCTGTTGGGAATCGTGGGAGTCGTTGTCGCGGCCGTCGGAGGCGCCGCCTTCGCCCCGTCGCCGGTTCGGGAGGGGTTGCGGGTGGTGGTGCCCGCCTATTTTTGGCAGCGGTTGACGGATCAAAATTTCGATCGCCCCGTGGAAACCCTGCGAATCACCCAGTGGAAATTCGCGGCGGACCTGACCCGGGAACGCCCGATGACCGGGTGGGGACTGCGAAATTTCACCCCCCTCTACGAGGCCGAAATGGGGGTTTGGATGGGACACCCCCACAATCTTTTGTTGATGATGTCGGCGGAAGTGGGAATTCCGGCAACTCTGGCATTTTTCGCCGGGGTGGGGTGGGTTTTTGCGGTCGGAGTCCGGCGTTTATCGGAGGGAAAAATAGACGGGTGGGAACGTTTAATTTTCTTCAGTTATTTGGCGGCGTTCGGCGCCTGTATCCTGTTCAATTTGGCGGATGTGACGATCTTCGATTTGCGGGTGAACGCTTTGGGGTGGCTGCTGTTGGCGGCGATTTACGGTGTGGCGGAAGGGAATGGGGAAGGGTCTATGATCCATGGGGAATAGGGAACTTTTCATTTTTAACTTATAATCTAATTTCGTGAGGATAGGAAATTCGGGATCGGTGATGAAACGGATATTGGGATTGGCAGCGTTGAGTTGGATCGCGATCGCAGCCCCGGCATGGGCTCAACAGCCGTTATTTCTGGCCTATCCCCCCGAGGGACACAAAACCCGGTCCGATCGCATCTTTCTGATCGGCAGTGCCGCCCCCGAAGGGGAAGTTTTAATCAATGGGGAAGCGATCGACCGCAGCCCGGGGGGACATTTCGCCCCCACCTTCCCCCTGGAATTGGGGGAAAATGAATTTATCATCCGCTACGGGGACGGCGAAATTCGCCGCACCATCACCCGCCTATCGAACCAACCCCCCGTCCCCGACGGCGTGGCCTTCGTCCCCGAATCCCTGACACCCGCGGCGGATATCGCCCGACTGCCGGGGGAAATCCTCTGTTTCGGCGCGATCGCACCCCCCGGGGCTACCGTATCCGTCCAATTGGCCGGCCAAACCATCCCCCTATTTGCGGAAACCGCCATTCCCGAACTTCCCGACAACAAAGCCGTCCTCACCGGGAACAACCAACCCATCGCCACCCCCGCCGGACGGTATCGGGGGTGCGCGACGATTTCCCCCAATAGTGATTTAGCCGAAACAGCGATCGCCTGGGGACAACCGGAATATCGACTCACCCTCGGCGGGGAAACCGTCACCCAAACCGCCCCCGGCACCGTGTCCGTCCTCTCCCCCACCCAATTTGAAGTCGCCGAAGTCACCGCCGAGGCAGGCGTCGCCAGAACCGGACCGAGCACCACCTATTCCCGCCTCACCCCCCTGCCCAAGGGAACCCGCGCCCGCATCACCGGACGGGAGGGGGACTATCTCCGCCTGGACTATGGCGGCTGGATTAAAGCTGACGAAACCCGCATCGTCACCGAACCTGCCCCCCCCAATTCCGTCATCCGCAGCGCCGGAGCCCGCCGGGTCGGGGAGTGGACGGAGGTTTCTTTTCCCCTCCAGGTGCCCGTACCCATCGAAGTCGAACAGGGCGATCGCACCCTCACCCTCACCCTGTACAATACGATCGCCCAAACTGACACGATCCGCTTCGACGACAGTCCCCTGATCGAACGGATGGATTGGAAACCTGTCCTGTCGCCGATGGGAGAACCCCGGGAAGCGGTTCAATATACCTTCCACTTCAAAACCCCCCAACAGTGGGGTTATAAAGTCCGCTACGAGGGGACGACTTTGGTGTTGTCTATCAAACATCCCCCAGAGGTGGGAAGCGATGCGGAAACGGACGGATTTCTCGCCCCCATTCGCCGGGATAAACCGTTAAATGGAATCAGGATTTTGATCGACCCCGGACACGGCAGCGAGAACGATTTGGGGGCGAGGGGGCCGACGGGTTATCCCGAAAAAGATGTGAATTTGATCGTGTCTTATTTATTGCAGGCGGAACTGATCCAGCGGGGGGCGACGGTGTTTATGACCCGCAAAGCCGAGGAGGATTTGTGGCCCCACGATCGCGTGGAAATGATCGAAGAACAGGAGCCGGATTTGTCCCTTTCGGTTCATTATAATGCTTTGCCGGATAATGGAGATGCGATCGCCACCAAGGGAGTCGGGATGTTTTGGTATCACCCCCAAGCCCACAGTTTGGCGGTTTTCCTCCACAATTATTTGGTGGAAAAATTGGACCGCCCGTCCTACGGGGTGTTCTGGAATAATCTCGCCCTAACCCGCCCGTCGGTGACGCCTTCTTTGCTGTTGGAATTGGGATTTATGATCAATCCCGAAGAGTTTGAATGGATCGTCGATCCGGCGGAACAGCGGAAGTTGGCGGCGGCGTTGGCTGATGGGATTGTCGAGTGGGTGGAGATGAAAACCGACGGTTAAATCCTCTTGAATAAGCCGGATTCGCCTAAGATCAAGAACTGAGAATTGAGACGCGATCGCATGGCCGAAATATCTAAAGAAACCGCCGATATCCGACAATTGGGAATCGACCCCCATCGCTGGTATGTCGTCGCCCGCAGCGGGGAGGTGAAAGCCCGCCCTGTTGGTGTCGTTTTGTGGGATCAACCCATTGTTTTATTTCGGGATGGCGGGGGGAAAATTAACGCCCTCGAAGATCGCTGTCCCCACCGCCAGGTCAAACTCAGTCACGGGAGCGCGATCGCGGACAGTCTCGAATGTGTCTATCACGGGTGGCGGTTCGATCGCGACGGAAATTGTGTTTTTATCCCTTATTTACAGGATAACCAAAAACTGCCCGATTGTCAAATCAAAACCTATCCGGTGCGGGAATCGGACGGGTTGATCTGGCTATTTCCGGGGGAGAAAGAACCGGCGGTCGAACCGATGGCAATTCCCGAATGGGAGCACCTGAACTATATCGCCACCGTCTCGACGATTCGGGTGCGATCGCACTATTCATTTTTAGTCGAAAACCTGATGGATATGTACCACGGACATTTGCACCGGGACTGGCAGGCTTGGACGGATGCCAAACTGGAGAATATTGTGGAAACGGGCGATCGCGTCGATGCCCACTATAACGCCCAAAGCTATTATAAAATCGATAAAATTTGGTCGATCTCCCAACTCTTTTTCCCCGCCCTGCGGCGGCTGCACCCGGAACCCCTCACCGTCAGCTATATCTATCCCCACTGGGTTTCCACCCTCGGCAAAGACTTCAAAATTTACTGCCTGATCTGTCCGGTCAGCCTGACGGAAACCCGCGCCTATTTGATCCATTTTACCTCCCTGCACGCCTTCCGGAGGCTGCACAAACTGCCGATTCCCTTTCGGCGGTTCGTCAAAAATCGCCTGTTCGGTTCCGCCCAAAAACTCCTCGATGGGCTCGTCGAACAGGATGTCAAAATGATCGAAGAAGAACAGCAAGCCTATCAGAAAAACCCCGGACGGCGGGGTTGGGAACTCAATCCGGCGATCGCGGCGGTGCGGCGATCGATCCGGAATCACGGCTTTTCGGCATAATAAAAGAAGGTAGAAACCGTTTCTGTCGCCCTCCCCGACTCCGGGGACGGGCCGTGCGATATCAGGTAGTCCTCGGAGAATCCATGACATCAAATCCATCGATATTTTATGAGTCCCTGGCGTTGTTAACTCACCCTCATCTCAAAAAACAGGTTCGGATTGAAGCTCATCTGAAACAGTTAGAAAACTTGGCGGGGGACGACCCGGAAAATTATCGGCATCAATATTTTTTGGTGAAAGCGGAACTCGCCCGGATATCCGGACAGTTCGGCGAGGCGATCGACCTTTACGATCGGGCGATCGCCGAGGCAAAAAAAAATCGATACATCCGCGAATCGGCCCTCGCCAACGAACTCGCAGCCGAGTTTTTTATCGACTGGAAGAAATCCAAAATCGCCGCCCTCTATCTGCGACCGTAATGACCCACGAAATTAACAATCCCCTCGGCTTCATCGCCGGCAATTTGAATGCCGCCGAAGACTACCTGGAAGATTTGATCGGGCATTTGCAACTGTATCGAGAAACCTATCCGGAACCGGGGGAAAACCTGATCCACAATGCGGCGGAAATCGACCTGGACTACCTCTTGGAGGATTTGCCCAACTTGATGCATTCGATGGGGGTGGGGATCGAACGGATTCGGGAAATCAGCACCTCGATGCGAATTTTTTCGAGATCCGATCGCGATCGCATCTCACTTCACAATCCGAAAATTTGAGGCAAAATAGACAAAATGTCCCGAACGAGCGATCGCCATGACTTGCTGCCTCAACCCCAACTGTCCCCACCCCCTCAACCCGGACGGGATCGAATCCTGCCGGACCTGCAACACCCCCCTCATTCCCCTGCTGCGGGGACGTTACCGCATCCTCGAACCCCTCGGAAAAGGCGGGTTCAGCCGCACCTATTTGGCGGAAGATACCGACAACCTCAATCGCCGCTGCGTCGTCAAACAACTGGTCGCCGACGCCAAGGGAAATTGGGCCCTGCAAAAAGCCGCCGACCTGTTTGAGTCGGAAGCCAAACGACTGCGACAACTGGACGGAAACCCGCAAATCCCAGCACTTTACGGCTATTTCGAGGAGGATAACAGCCTGTATTTGGTGCAGCAGTATATCGACGGAGAAAACCTCGCCGCATGGGTGGAAAAACGGGGACTTTGGAACGAAATGCAAGTTCGCCAACTGCTATTAAACTTACTTCCCGTCCTCGACTTCATCCACAGTCGCGACATCATCCACCGGGATATCAAACCCGAGAATATCATCCACCGCGATCGCCTGCCGCAACCGCTGCGCGACCGCCACACCGCCGCCGCCAATCAAAACACTTTAATTCAAGATCGCACCGCCACCCAAACCACCACCATCGGCGATCTGGTTTTGATCGATTTCGGCGTCTCCAAACAACTCTCGGAAACCGTAATAATCAATAGCCGAGGAACCCGAGTCGGTTCCGACGGTTACGCGGCTTTGGAACAGATGCGCGGCGGCGAAGCGTGCCCCGCCAGCGACCTCTACAGTTTGGGTGTCACCTGCTTTTACCTGTTAACAGGAATCGAACCTTTTGAATTGTGGACCGAACGGGGTTACGGCTGGACGACGCACTGGCGGGACCACCTGAAAACCCCCGTCAGTCCGGAATTGGGGCAAATTCTCGATCGCCTCCTGCAAAAAGATCTCGAAAATCGCTATTCCGCCGCCGCTGCCGTTTTGGGGGACCTCAACTCCTCCCCCCACCCCCTCCCCGCCGTCTCTCCCGCCGCACCGCCGTTCATGGTGTCACCCCGCCGCCGACCGTTGAAAAAAATCGCGATCGCGGGGGTGGCATTATTGCTGTTGGGATTCGGCGGCAGTTGGCTGCTGAAGCGTTTCTCGCCGGCGGGGACGAATTGGCTGGCCCCCGCCGTGGCGTGGAATCAGGCGCGGTTGGGGGAAACCCTGGCGGGACACGATTCCCGGGTGATGACGGTGGCGGCGAGTCCCGACGGCAAAATCCTCGCCAGCGGTAGCAGCGATCGCACCGTGCGGCTGTGGAATATGGAAACTTTTGAACACCTCGCCACCTTACCCGGACATGAATCCGTCGTTTATTCCGTCGCCTTCTCCCCCGACGGGACGGTTATCGCCAGCGGCAGTTCCGACAAAACCATCAAACTTTGGGATGTGGAAACGAAGGAAACTATCGCCACCTTGGAAGGGCACAAAGGGGACGTTCTCAGCCTCGCCTTTTCTCCCGACGGAAACACCCTCGCCAGCAGTTCCAAGGACGATACGATTACGCTGTGGGATCTGGAAACCAACGAGGCGATTACGACCCTGAAAGGACACAAACGGGACGTGCTCACCGTCGCCTTTTCTCCGGATGGAAACACCCTCGCCAGCGGTGCCGGGGATAACACGGTCAAACTGTGGGATTTGGAGCGCCTGGAAGCGGTTTCGACGCTGTTATCCCACGATAAAACCGTCAACGCGATCGCCTTCAGCCGGGACGGAAAAACCCTCGCCACCGCCAGCGACGATCGCACGGTGAAATTGTGGGACGTGAAGACAAAAGAAGCGATCGCGACTTTGCGGGGACATTCGGAGTCCGTCAAAGCGTTGGCGGTGAGTCCGGACGGGCGAACTTTGGCCAGCGGCGGGGATGACGACGCGGTGAAATTGTGGGATCTGGAAACCGGAGATGCGATCGCCACTTTGCGGGGACATTCCTCGGGAATTTACGCGATCGCTTTTTCTCCGGACGGACGATTTTTAGCCAGCGGCAATCCGGACAAGACGATTGAAGTTTGGCAGGTTGCGGATTGATTTGATAAAAATCCACCATTATCCCCCTTTGAAAGGGGGACTTTGAACTTTGCAACATTGTCGATTAAGCCTTGACATTTTGTAGGCTATCTGTCACGATATAGCCGTGTAGATGTTTGTTTTTCAAGTGATGGACTTACAATTATCCTTATTCCCAGATGAGCCAAAAGATAACAGTGTTAGGAAACATAAAAAAGCCAAGTTAGGGCGTTACGAAAAAATTCAGCGTGAACTCGCGACAACGAGGCGCGATCCCCACCAGATCTCTGTCGATATTAATGCCGAAATAAAGCCAATTAAAACTTATAATTTTATCGACTTATTTTGTGGCGCAGGGGGGATTACCCAAGGCTTTTCACAGGCCGGTTTTAATCCGGTAGCCAGCGCAGAAATTAACCCAATTGCCTCGGCAACTCATAAGAGAAATTTTCCAAATAGTCATCATTTCTGCGGAGATATAAAGGAGTTCCAGACTCGCGAGTGGCTTTCCCAAATTGGTTCTCCTTCTGTTCATCTCGTGGTTGGCGGCCCGCCGTGCCAAGGATTTTCTGTTGCCGGAAAGCGCGATCCAAACGATCCTCGCAATCATTTATTTAAAGAATTTATTCGCATTGTTTCCGAAGTTCGTCCCTGGTATGTCGTCATGGAAAACGTTCCGGGAATCTTGACCCTGAAAAAAGGACGAATTAAACAGACTATTTTTGAAGCTTTTGAAGCGATCGGTTACACAAACGTTTCAGTTGCAATACTTGAATCTGCGGCCTACGGCGTTCCACAAATTCGACCGAGAACTATTTTTATAGCCAATCGATTTGAAATGCAGAATCCTTATCCAAATCCTCAATTACTGCCCGAACAGTATAAGCCGATTGAATCGGCAATTTCCGATCTGCCAGCTTACGAACCCATTCCAAGTATCAACCATGAATGGACTCGTCATTCTCCCGAATATATGGAACGGATATCAAAAGTCCCTCCGGGAGGCTCTTTGTATCAAACCTATGTTGATGCCTTCAAGCGACAGTATCCGGGAAAACCCAGTATGACCATCAAAGAAAATCACGGTGGCACTCACATTCATCCCCATCTAAATCGGGTTATTTCGGCACGCGAAATGGCTCGATTGCAGACATTTCCGGACTCTTTTATTTTTGAGGGAACGATGAAAAAAGCAATGTGGCAAATCGGAAATGCTGTACCTCCACGTCTGGCCGAATGTATTGCTTATGCACTCATCCCATGCTTAAATGCGATCGTTACAAACGATCGCAGTTTTGTCGTCTCTGAAAAGCTGTTTACTGACGTTCAGCTAACGTTGCATTGAGAGCGTTACGCCATGACTCAAAATCATACCAACCGCAACCGACGCAACCGGCTTCTGCTTCGGCTCCAAATTGCGGAATGTTTTCGAGCCAGTCCTCTCCACCAGAATACCAGAAGCGGATTCCCATCGGTTCGCCTCTTTTGCCAGTTTTAATACATCTTTCACAACTTCTCGATTTTAGTAAATTATGATTTCCAGAACTATCTTTTTTGAGAAGCTGAAACTTTCTTTTAATTTCTGCTTCGTTCATGTTGACATCATGATTGGATTCGATTTTATCCCAACGCTCCATCGGAAAACGATGGTCGATAACCAATTCATGAGCCGGTCTTTTTCGATTTTCAATCACATCTTTATAATCATAAAATTCTAAAATTCTATCTGCCAATTCCCGATATATATGTTCGATCGAGGTGACAACGTAAGCCCAGTTCTTCTTGAGAGAAACCAGCAGCTATTCTATGCTGTCTCATCAGTAAACCAAAGGCTCTTAAAATTTTGGCTTTCGACTTTTCCATCAACTCATCATGACTCTTTGTTGACGATAAGTCTACGGACTATCAGTCACATCGACGATCGCAACTCGGACTCGGAATCTATCGGACGATCGCACATTTTCCGGTGTTGCGCTTTAGCGCCTCTGGCTGGGGCCAAAGCCCAACAACGGGACAGGTGGTAGAATTGGCAATTGGTAAAGTTGCGGATATAGTTTGAAAAGGCGCCAGCGATCGCGTCCCGGCGACATTCCAGAAAAATGACGTGGAACGGCCGAGACGAGGCGGGTTGCGGGCGATCGCTCATTTGATGGGACGGACTCGATGAAATTACCGACGAAGCCAAACGGACAAAAGTGGGGCGACAGATACGAAAAATGGTTGCACCGAGATCTGTTACTTGCGGGGTACTCTCTGGCGGAAGATCCCCAAAATCTCGACGCTGCCGATAGCCGTTCGGGGGAGGAGATTTTGACGCAGTTGGTGGCGTTGGAGGTTCAAACGGACGAGCGAGTGGGTCGGAAAGTTCGCGAACAGGTGTTTCAAGTTCTTCGCAGTTTCTCAGAAACGGATTTTCAGGAGCAGGCATTGGAACTGCTGAAGGCGCGATCGGAAAGTATCGAAGAAGATCGATTGCGAAAATATCGAGCCGAACTGGGAGAAAAAGAAGTCGTTATTGCCGAACTCTTGCAATCTTTGCGGGATGAAGACTCATTAATGCGGGGGAACGCTGCTTCTGCTCTGGGTGAAGTGGGTCAAGGTTCGGAGGCGGTGGTGAGGACCGTGCTCCAATCCTTGCGGGATGAAGACTCATCTGTGCGGATGTCTGCTGCTTTTGCTTTGGGTAAGTTGGGTCAAGGTTCGGAGGCGGTAGTGACGGCCGTGCTCCAATCTTGGCAGCAGGATGAAGACTCAGATGTGCGGATGTCTGCTGCTCTTGCTCTGGGTGAATTGAGTCCAGGCTCGGAGACAGTGGTGACGGCCGTGCTCCAATCCTTGCGGGATGAAGACTCATCTGTGCGGGAGCGCGCCGCTCTTGCTCTGGGTGAATTGGGTCAAAGTTCGGAGACAGTGGTGACGGCCCTGCTCCAATCCTTGCAGCAGGATGAAGGCTCATCTGTTCGGGGAGCCGCCGCTCTTGCTCTGGGTGAATTGAGTCCAGGTTCGGAGGTGGTGGTGACGGCTGTGCTCCAATCTTTGCGGGATGAAGACTCAGATGTGCGGAAGTCCGCTGCTGTTGCTCTGGGTCAATTGGGTCAAAGTTCGGAGGCGGTGGTGACGGCCGTGCTCCAATCCTTGCAGCAGGATGAAGGCTCATCTGTGCGGGGAGCCGCCGCTCTTGCTCTGGGTGAATTGGGTCAAGATTCGGAGGCGGTGGTGACGGCCGTGCTCCAATCCTTGCGGCAGGATGAAGACTCATTTGTGCGGTGGAGGGCTGCTCTTGCTCTGGGTGAATTGGGTCAAGGTTCGGAGGCGGTGGTGACGGCCCTGCTCCAATCCTTGCGGCAGGATGATGACTCATTTGTGCGGGGGAGCGCTGCTGAGGCTCTGGGTGAATTGGGTCAAGGTTCGGAGGCGGTGGTGACGGCCCTGCTTCAATCCTTGCAGCAGGATGATGACTCATTGGTGCGGGGGAGCGCTGCTGGGGTTCTGGGTCGAGTAGGTCAAGGTTCGGAGAGAGTCGTAACGGCCCTGCTCCCATCCTTGAAAGATGAGGACTCATCTGTGCGGGGGAGTGCTGCCGGGACTCTGGGTCAATGGGGTAAAAACTCTGATGCCGTCCGCCACCAAATCCTCGAATGGCTCGATCGCAACTCGGACTCGGAATCTATCGGACATGGCATCGATGCGCTCTGGGATGCGACGATTAATGAAAGTTAAATCGTTGCAGAGTTTATAACAGTTATACACATCATTTTCAGATAATTTGAGCGAGTCGGAGCCCCTGGCTTGCGCCCTCGGAAATTGATTCCCAAGCGGTGCGGATATCCAACCCGTTTTTTTTCGAGGAACCGTCTCCGAACGAACCCGCCTTGAAATCAATTTCAAGGCTCACAGCAAAAGTCCACGCTTGCGTGGACTCGGTTGGACATAGAGTGTTCCGATCGCCTTGTCAGTTGCTATAGCAGTGTGAAATCATTCGTGAAAATTTGTCAGCTCAGAACCCCCAAAATTGAGGATTGAGGCGGCTACTCCCTCCGTGTCCTCTGTGCCTCTGTGGTAAAAATTCCCGCCCCGATCGCCCCAAATGGTATGCTAGAGCCACCTTTTCGATTCGGGTAGGTGCCCCCCCCATCCCATCCTCAAAACACCCATGACTGAACTGCGACAAAACTTAGTCACCCGAGACTGGGTGATCATCGCCACGGAACGGGCCAAACGACCCCACGAATTTGCCCCCCCGGACGGCAAGCGAACCCGCCCGCCCAAATACCGGGAAGACTGCCCCTTCTGCCCCGGAAACGAACACCTGACGGGTTCCGCCGAAACCCTGCGGCTGGCTGACGATCGCGGCTGGCGGGTGCGGGTGGTGGGCAACAAATATCCCGCCCTCTCGAAAGTGGGGGAACGGGTCCGCCAAGCCGACGGCATCTTTCGATCGCTCTCCGGCGTCGGCTATCATGAGGTGATCGTCGAACATCCCCGCCACGATTTGACCACCGCTTTGATGCCGCCGGAAGACATCGCCAACATCCTCCGCATCTACCGCCAACGCTACGGCGAATTGCGGGACGATCCCCGGGTGGAAACGATCATCCTGTTCAAAAACCACGGCCGCGGCGCCGGAACCTCTCTGGAGCATCCCCACTCCCAAATCGCCGCCCTCCCCATCGTCCCCTACCAGTGGCGCGATCGCGGCAAAGAGTCGGTTCGCTACTATGACGATACGGGGGAATGTCTGTTTTGCCGCACCCTCAAGGACGAACTGAAAGCGGGCGATCGCATTATTTACGAGGGAGAACATTTCGTCGCCTTCATCCCCTACGCCGCCCTCTCCCCCTTCCACACCTGGATTTTTCCCCGCCGCCACGCCTCGTCCTTCGACGAAATCACCGACGAGGAAATCGAGAATTTGGCGATCACGTTAAAAACCGTCCTTTCCCAACTCTATTTCGGTCTAAATAATCCGGATTTTAACTATACCATCCGCTCCATCCCCACCGCCGAGCAGCGCACCGATTATTTTCACTGGTACATCGCCATCATCCCCCGCGTCTCCCTCACCGCCGGTTTTGAACTGGGCAGCGGGATGTTTATCAATACTTCTTTACCGGAAGAAAGTGCGGAATTTTTGCGATCGGTTAAAATCGATTTTTAAATAATAGCCCTCGGTTTGGTTTTGACTCCCCTCGCCCAAAATTGGGAGAGGGGCTGGGGGTGAGGGCAATCTTTAATTGTCGGGGTGTTGAATTTTAAGTCAAGTCAATAGGCGAGTTGCCCCCGACAAACTCATTCTACCATTTCCACAGTTTTTGTCAACCCCCATTCCCAACTTTTTCGCCGCCGCATCAAGCCGAAAAATTCGCGGCTTTTTCAAGGGAAATTTTGGTATCGGCAAAAATACCAACTTCTGCCTGAACCAAATTTGCCGCCAAGTCGCAATATAAAGCTTAGGTTTCTCGCGTCTCCTTCAATTAACCGATGGGTGGTTGTGTCTTGATTTAGCATGGGTTGTTTATAAAATGCGATCGCGGGTTCGTTCCACCTGGCAACACCGACGGGAGAGGTTTGGGCATCCTCGCCGTCACCGACTCAGAATCTCTTGAATAATTTGGAGATTGATACTATAATAGAGGATATTATATCGATGGCGCGATCGGCTGATTAGCCAAATGCGATCGCCACAACGGCTTCCCGAAAAGATGAAACCCGGCGGGATACGATCTTTTCTCGTATCACTTCAGCCATCCACTGGGAGGACAACACTATACATCAGTTCTGTTCCCAAAGACAAAAATTTTGAGGATAGCTATAACTCAGTCGTTTTGGCTTACTACGGTGCTTTTGCTGGCAGGGGTGAAATTTTGGCGATTATTCGCAAACTGCGAGGTTGCTGATATTTGGAATAGTATTTCTCAACCTTCCCGAATATCCCCCAACTGCCGCAAACTCTCCCCGGTGACGCGGCAAATTCGCCAGTCGGGCAACACCGCCGCCCCCATGTACTGGTAAAATGCGATCGCGGGTTCGTTCCAATCCAACACACTCCACTCCAGGCGTCCGCATCCTCTCGATACCGCCAGTTTCGCCACTTCCCTCAACAACGCTTTGCCGATTCCCCGTCCCCGGTAGTCGGGGAGCACGAAGAGATCTTCGAGGTAAATTCCCGGTTGGGTGAGGAAGGTGGAATAGTTGGGGAAAAATAACGCGAATCCGACTATCTTTTGTTCCCATTCGGCGAGGATAACTTCGGCGTAGGGACGGGTTCCGAAGAGGTGTTGTTTCAAGGTGTCGGCATCGCCGGTGACTTGGTGGGAGAGTTTTTCGTATTCTGCCAGGGCTCGGATGAGGGAAAAGATGGCGGGGACGTCGGCGGGGGTGGCGGGACGGAGGTGGAGTTGGGAGGACATGGTGGGTTTTTTAATCGTTTTGGAGTTTATAGATTCTATCATTATTTTGTAATGCGTAAATTCCGAAAATTTTACCACAGAGGCACAGAGGACGCGGAGAGATGATTCAACCGGACTGGCATTCAATCTACGGTTTTTCCGTTGGGTAATGTCGCTCCTTTCAAGTCTGCATCTCGGAGGTTGGCGCCTTTTATTTTTGCCCCCCGCAGGTTCGCACCCCGCAGGTTTGCCCCTTGGAGGTAAGCGTTTCTGAGGTCGGCATTTTTTAGGAATGCCCCCCGCAGGTCGGCTTGTTCCAGGTTTGCTCCTTCCAAATCGGCTTTTTCTAAATAGGCGCCCAAAAGTCGCGATCGCTGCAATTTTGCCCCCTCCAAATCGGCTTCTTTGAGGTCGGCATTTTCCAGGTTGACGCCTTCCATAACCGCGTCTGTCAGGTCGGCTTCCCGCAAACTCGCCCCTTCCAAATTGGCGTATCCTAGGGTTGCCTTCTGCAAATTCGCCCCGTCCAAATTGGCTTCATTTAATCTCGTCACCCACAGTTTCGCCTCCTGCAAATCGGCGTCGCCGAGGTCGGCCCGTTCCAGGCTGGCGTCCCCCAAATTCGCCTGTTGCAAGTTGGCGTTTTCCAAGTTGGCATCTTGCAGGTTTGCTTTTTCCAAATTCGCCTGTTTCAAATTGGCATTTCGCAGGTCTGCAAAGACCAGGTTTGCCCCCTGCAATTCTGCCCGCCCCAGGTTGACATCTCGGAGTTGGGCGGAGGCTAAATCGGCTTTTCCCAAGTGGGTTCCCCGCAGGTCGGCACCTTCGAGTTGGGCGTAGGCGAGATGGGCTTCTCTCAAGTTTGTATGCCACAAATTCGCCCCGGTCAAATTGGCTTTTCCCAACCGGGCTTGGAAGAGGTTGGCGTAGCCCAAATTGCTCTGTTCTAAGATGGCATTTCCGAGGTCGGCTTCGATCAAGTTGGCGCCGCGCAGGTCGGCGTTTTTGAGGTAGGATTGTCGCAGGTCGGCGTTTTTGAGGTTGGCTTTCCAGAGGTAGGCGCCGGCGAGGTTGCCCTGCTTGAAATTGCTGTTGCTCAGGTCGCACTCGGGACACTGGCGGGTTTCCAGGGTTTTTTGCTGCAATTTCTGTTTTTGGAGGGCGGTGGGAACTGGGACGGCGGCGGGGGCGGGGGCGGACTCGGTCTGGGTGCGATCGCCCAATGGGTTATTTTTCATTATCGCGGCCACCCCCAGGAGGATGCCGAAGAGGGTCAAACTGGCTACAATGGCGATCGCCAGGGGGGTGGTAAAGTTGGGGCTCGGCTGCGGTGTCTCCGGGTCGCGATCGCCGCCGGTTGGATTGGGGACGGGCAGATTTTTCGCGATCGCCGCCACGCCTTTGATGGGAAATTTGGAGTTGAGTGCCGCCTTTTTGGGAAGCCAGTTCATGGCAAATTCCTGAGTATTGAAAATCCCGTCTCTTGAGAACACATCAGTTGGGAATGCCTTTAGACTAAGGAAGAACCGAGCCATTCGTCAAGCGCCGATCGATATGTCTTTTTCTGCCCCATCCTCTCCATCCGACCCCCGCCGCCTCCGCCTCGCCATTCGGGGTGCGGTTCAGGGCGTGGGGTTCCGGCCCTTCGTGTACCGTCTGGCGACGGAGTTGCACCTGGCGGGGTGGGTGAATAATTCCGCGGCGGGGGTGTTCGTGGAAGTCGAGGGCGCCGCCGAGGTTCTGGACCGGTTCCGATATCGCATCGAAGCGGAAAAGCCGCCGCGATCGCAGATCCGGTCTTTGGAGGCGGTCTGGCTTCCTATTGTCGGCTATTCCGAGTTTGAAATCAAGGTTTCGGAGTCGGGCGATCGCCGTTCAAAATCGGCTGTGGTGCTGCCGGATCTGGCCACCTGCCCGGACTGCCTGCGGGACATTTTTGACCCCCAAAACCGCCGCTTCCGCTACCCGTTCACTAACTGCACGAACTGCGGACCCCGCTACAGTATCATCAAAACTCTGCCCTATGATCGCGGCAACACGACGATGGGCAAATTTCGGATGTGCCCGCAGTGCGAGACAGAGTACCGCGACCCCCGCGATCGCCGCTTTCACGCCCAGCCCAACGCCTGCCCGGTCTGCGGCCCGAAATTGCAGTTTTGGGACCGTCGGGGGGAAATTCTGGCCGAGGGCGATCGGGCGGTGTCGGCGGCGGCGGACGCCCTCCGCCGGGGCGAAATTGTCGCCCTCAAGGGGTTGGGCGGCTTTCAGTTGTTGGCGGACGCCCGAAATGCGGCGGCGCTGCGTCAACTGCGGATTCGCAAGCACAGACCCGACAAACCCTTCGCGGTGATGTATCCGAGTTGGGAACAGGTTCGCCGGGAGTGCCGCCTGTGGGATACTGAGCAGGAGTTGTTGCGATCGCCCGAATCTCCCGTGGTTCTGCTGTCGCGGCGATCCGGGGAATCTTCCATTTTGGCGGCGGAAGTCGCCCCGAATAACCCGAATTTGGGGGTGATGCTGCCCTACACCCCCCTCCACCATTTGCTGATGGCGGAATTGGGTTTTCCGGTGGTCGCCACTAGCGGCAATTTCTCCAACGAACCCATCTGCACGGAGGAGGGGGAGGCGTTGCAACGGCTGGGGCAAATCGCCGATCGCTTCCTGGTTCACGACCGCCCTATCGCCCGCCCGGTGGACGATTCGGTGGTTCGGGTGATTGGCGATCGCGTCACGGTCATCCGTCGGGCTAGGGGCTACGCGCCACTCCCCGCCGTCATTTGGCAGGAGAATAGCCACAATACCTTATCTGATTTTATTCTATCACAAGGGGCTTCCGATTGCAAATTATCCAAAATTTTGGCGGTCGGGGGACACTTAAAAAATACGGTCGCCGTGGCGTTGGAGGGGCAAGTTTTCCTGAGTCAACATATCGGAAATTTGGAGAATCCCCGGGCGATAGAAGCATTTAAAGAAGCAATAGAAAGCTTGAGTAAAATTTACGATTTCCGCCCGGATTGTATCGCCTGCGATGCCCACCCTGATTATTATTCGACGCAGTTCGCATATCAGTTATCGGCGGATATTTTTTATCGTGAAAATCGGGAAGTTCCGGTGATTCCGGTTCAACACCATTACGCCCATGTGTTATCTGCAATGGCGGAAAATCAACTGTCGCCGCCGGTGCTGGGGGTGGCTTGGGACGGGACGGGCTACGGCTTGGACGGGACGATTTGGGGGGGCGAGTTTCTGTTAATTTCGGATACCGATTTTGAGCGGGTCGGACATTGGCGGACGTTCCGACTTCCGGGGGGCGATAAGGCGGTGTTGGAACCGCGACGGGCGGCGGTGGGGCTGCTGTATGAATTGTGGGGCGATGAGCTTTTGGAAAGGGGGAATTTAAAATTATTGAAATCTTGGCGATCGCGGGATCTCAAGTTGATGCTGCAAATGCTGGGGCGGAATATCAATTCCCCGCAAACGTCGAGTGCGGGACGGCTGTTCGATGCGATCGCGGCTTGGGTGGGGCTGGGGGAGACAATCAGCTTTGAAGGGCAGGTGGCGATGGGGTTGGAATTCGCGATCGCCGATTTCGAGACGGATGAATTTTACCCGGTGGATGTTATCGAAAATTTCGACAGTTTCATCTTGGATTGGAAACCGATGGTTTTGGGAATTATCGCCGATTTGGATAATCAAATAGATGCCGGTTTTATTTCCGCGAAGTTTCACAACAGTTTGGCGGAGGCGATCGTATCGATGGCGGGGAGATTTCCGGGAATTCCGGTGGCGTTGACGGGGGGATGTTTCCAAAATCGTTATCTGTCGGAACGGACGATCGCCCGGTTGCGGTCTGGCGGGGTTGCGGTTTATTGCCATTCTCAAGTTCCCCCCAACGACGGCGGCTTGGCGGTGGGGCAGGCGATGGCGATCGCCCGGTTATCAAAAAAAGTGCTAAATTATAGGACGGATTAAAAGGGGTGCATCCCCAACCCCGGAAATACTCAGAGCGGATTGCAGTCAATGACACCTTCATCGTCCCCCATCCAACAATTGCACGATCGCCGTCCCCAGGAGGCGGACTGGCGGCTGATTTGGCGGCTGCGAGAATACGCGAAACGCCACAAAAAGTTATTGGCGATCGCGCTAATTTTGCTCGTCCCCCTGTCGCTGTGCGGGGCGATTCAACCGATTTTGATCGGACAGACGATCTCGCTGATCCGGGAAGAACCAACCTATCAATTTTTGGAGGGATTGTCCCTGTCGGCGGGGTTGAACTTGCTGGCATTTTTATTGTTGCTGACCATTTCCCTGCGGTTTATTTTGCAGGCGTTGCAGGGGTACGTCGTGCAGACGGTGGGGCAGAAAATGACCGCCGACATTCGGAATGATTTATTCGAGCACGTCACGTCTTTGGCGGTGCGATTTTTTGACCGGACTCCGGTGGGGAAATTGATCACCCGCCTGACCAGCGACGTGGATGCGCTGGGGGATGTCTTTTCCACGGGGGCGATCGGGATTATCAGCGATTTATTTTCTATCCTGGTCATCGCCGTCACCATGTTTACCATGCAGTGGAAATTGGCGTTGATGCTGGTGCTGTCGATCTTCCCGGTCACGGCGGTGATCGTCTATTTCCAACAACAATATCGCAAAGCAAATTATAAAGCCCGGGAGGAACTCTCCGATTTAAACGCCCAGCTTCAGGAGAACTTGATCGGCATCGGAGTCGTGCAATTATTTCGGCGGGAACGGTACAATACCGAGTTATTTCGGACGACGAATAACCGCTACGTCCAGGCCGTCGATCGCACCATTTTTTACGATTCCGCCGTATCGGCGACCCTGGAATGGATCGCCCTGGTCGCGATCGCGGCGGTGCTGTGGGTGGGGGGCCGGCAGGTGTTCGGCGGCGACCTGAGTTTCGGAGTCCTTTCCACCTTTATTTTATTCGCCCAGCGACTCTTCGATCCCCTGCGACAATTCGCCGACAAATTCACGGCAATTCAGGCGGGTTTGACGGCGATCGAGCGGATCGAAGGCATCCTCGGCGAACCCATCGAAATCCGCGATCCGGAAGCCGAAAATGCCGGCGTTTTGGCGACTCACACCTCCGATGCGGTGGGGGAAATTCGCTTTGAAAATGTCAATTTCGCCTACAAAAAGGATGAGTACGTCCTCCACAATTTAGACTTCACCATCCGTCCCGGCGAAAAAATCGCTTTGGTGGGGCCGACGGGCGCCGGAAAAAGTTCGATCATCCGCCTCCTCTGTCGCCTCTACGAAACCAGCCACGGGCGAATTTTGGTGGACGGCATCGACATCCGCGATTTGCGTCAGGCGGAGTTGAGGCGCCACGTCGGCGTGATTTTGCAGGACGGATTTTTGTTCGCCGGGGATGTCAAAAGTAATATCACTTTGGGTGAAAATTACTCGATGGAGGAAATCCGGGCGGCGGCGGAAAAAACGAATGTCGCCCAATTTATCGAGAATTTGCCCCAAGGCTACGATACCGAACTGCGGGAGCGGGGCACCAACCTTTCCACCGGTCAAAAACAGCTTTTGGCGTTCGCGAGGGTCGCCATCCGCAACCCGAAAATATTGGTGTTGGACGAAGCCACGGCGAATTTGGACGTGATGACAGAAGCCCTGATTCAGGAGGCCCTCGATCGCCTTTTGGAGGGCAAAACCGCCATCATCATCGCCCACCGCCTTTCGACCATCAAAAATGTCGATCGCATCCTCGTCTTGCAGCGGGGACACCTGGTGGAGTCCGGTTCCCACGAAGAACTGCTGCAGCGGGGGGGACTGTACGCCGGCCTCTACCAATTGCAGATGCTCGGCACCTGATCGGCTTTTATCTTTACATTACCCCCCCTTTTTTAAAGCGAATTTAGAAAAAGCATCAAATTTTGTTAAAATTTCGGGATGATCATCGATAGCAGCATTGAATATCTTGATTTTGGGTTATTTTACAGACATTGCCTGTGCGGCGATCGGCGGTGTCGCGATTCGGACTCGACCCCTCGGGAAGGGATGGGCGTCGAAGGGAATCGCGGATTTCCGTCCAACTTAAAGCCTATTCTAAAAGTCTCATTTTTCAAAAATTATAACCGGGGATGTTTGCTTAAAATGCTCGATTTAACAGTGGTCATTTGCACCTACAACGGTGCATCGCGTCTGCCCAACGTTCTGGAACGCTTACTCACCCAAGAAAAGACCGAAAATTTGAGTTGGGAAATTATCGTCGTCGATAATAACAGTACCGACCAGACCGCCGAAATCATCCGAAAGTATCAGGCTCGATTTTCCGAAATTGTCCCCCTCAAATATTGCTTTGAACCCCGCCAGGGATTAGCCTACGCCCGCCGTCGTGCCATTCGAGAAGTCCCTGGGGAATTGATCGGGTTTCTCGACGACGATAACTATCCCGATCCCAACTGGGTGGCGGCGGCCTGTGACTTCGGAAAAAAACACCCCCAAGCGGGAGGATATGGCGGCAGAATTCTCGGGAAGTACGACGAGCAGCCCCCCAAAAATTTTGAACGAATTGCCAGCTTGTTGGCGGTTTCCGATCGCGGGACGGAAGCCTTTCGCTACGACCTCCTCGACCGGTGGCTGTTCCCGGCGGGGGCGGGGATGGTCGTCCGCCGTCGGGCTTGGTTGGAATGCGTCCCGGACCGTCCCCAACTCAGCGGCGTTTCGGGTCAATCTCTCTCCAATAAAGGGGAGGATATCGAAACCCTGTCTTACCTCAGAAAAGCGGGGTGGCAAATTTGGCACAATCCCGACCTGATCATCGAGCACCACATTCCCAGCAGTCGCTTTCAAAAAGCCTATTTGTTAAAACTCTGTCATGGGGTCGGCTTGAGTCGCTTTGCCACCCGCACCGTTTACCGCCCCCGATGGCAACATTTCCTCGTCATTCTCGCCTATCTTATGGTCGATAGCTGCAAGCTGATTGCCTACTATTTTAAAACCCACAAATCTTTGAATCGGGATGTCATCGAGCAATGTCAGTTCGAGCTTTTACGGGGAAGTATTGTCAGCCCTTTTTATCATTATCGAAAAAGCTTTAACCGTGGCAAAGACTCAGTTTCAATCTCCCAGCAACTGTCTAAGTTACGAAACAACAATGAATTGATTTAATCATCGAATGTTACCGCCCATCTCTTTTTACATTCCCGCCCGCTATTTGCCGGCAGAAATTCCCGCCGATGTCGAAAGTAATTGGCCGGGATTTGGACTCGGCATTCACGCCTGGACGCTGCAAACCTATTTGCGTTTGAAAGCGGACGGTTTTCCCTGCCAACTGGTGACGGAAATGCCCTCGGAAGGGATCGTTCTCGCCCACCGAAACACCCTCCACCAGTACAAATATCGATTCCGACCGGGGAAAAATTTGTTGCTGATCTGCATCAAAGCGGACGGCGACCCGTACCCCTACGCCCAACTTCACGTCGTGCAGAACCTGCAAGAGATGCTGACGGTTCCCAACAGCTACTACATCCCCCACTGGACCCAACCGGGGTTGATTTCCCGCGATCGCCACCGGGGCGATCGCTTTGAAAATATCGGCTTTTTCGGACACCAAAATAACCTCGCCCCCGAACTGCTGGACCCCACTTGGGAGCGGCAGCTCAAGGAACTGGGTTTGAACTGGCGTCCGGCGATCAACTGCAACCACTGGTCCGACTACCGGGGCATCACGGTGCCCTGGAACGACTACTCCCAAATCGATGCCGTGGTCGCCGTCCGCAGTTTCGGCACCGAGAATTATTACCTTTACAAACCGGCGACAAAATTATATAATTGTTGGTTGGCGGGAGTGCCCGCAATTTTGGGTTGGGAATCGGCATTTCGCGCTGAGGGATGGTCGGATCGGGATTACTTGGAAGTGACTTCGCCATCGGAATTGATCGCCGCTTTAAAACGGTTGAAAGCCGATCGCGAATTGAGACATCGACTGGTTCAAAACGGCTGCGCCCAAACCCACCGCATCCGCACCGACGCGATCGCCTCAGAATGGCGCAAATTTCTGACCACCATCGCCGTCCCCGCCTGGGAAAATTGGCGCGTTCAATCCTTCTGGGAACAGCAGAAAAAATTGACCGCAGACTTTTTATCCTTCGCCATCGACAAGGGGCGATCGAAACTGAAAATTCCCAGTTTGGTGGGGAACCCATGAAACTCTATTACTACCGACGCCGGGACAACCTCCCCAACTTCGGGGACGAACTCAACGCCCAGTTGTGGTCCCACCTCCTCCCCGGTTTTTTCGACGGGGATGAAACGGAAATATTTGTGGGGTTCGGAACCTTATTAAATGACTTGCTTCCCGAACGGGTTAAAACTGCAAAACGGGTCATCTTTTTCAGCACCGGGGCGGGTTACGAAAGACCCCTGAAAGCGATCGCGCCCCACTGGGAAATTCACTGCGTCCGCGGCCCCCTTTCCGCCGGGATGCTCGGTTTACCTCCCCAAATGGCCGTCACTGACGGGGCAATATTGGTCCGGCATCTGTTTCAACCGGCCCCCAAAAAACGCGACTCTTTCGCCTTCATGCCCCACGTCCACCACGCCAACTTCGCCAAACCGGTTTGGCAGGAAATTTGCGATCGCCTCGGTTGGCGGTATATCGACCCCACCGACCCCGTGGAAACCGTCATTTCCGCCATTTCCGAAACCGAGGTGCTCTTAGCCGAGGCCATGCACGGGGCGATCGTTGCCGACGCCCTGCGGGTGCGGTGGATACCCGTCGTCACCAGCCCCAGAATTTTGGAATTCAAATGGCGGGACTGGTGTGGGTCCGTCGAGGTTCCCTACCGCCCCCGATATCTGCCCCCCCTGAGCCCCTATCCCCGCTACGGACGGGGCATCCGTTCCGGCATCGCCGCGAGTCGCCACTGGGGCAAGCATCTGCTGCAATTTCCGGTTTCGGATTCGGTGGCCGAGAATTTGTCGCAGATCGCCAAAAATACGCCCCCCCAACTGAGCTCGGACGCCCGTCTCGAACAATTATTGACCGAACTTGAAACCCGCTTGGAAGCATTAAAACGCCATTGATCGTAAATTCAGAAACCGATCCAGGGCGACGACCAGCGTCGGGGGCCAGCGCCGCACGTTGGCAACCCAATCGAGATCTTTGTAGCGGGGATCGAGTCCCACGACGGCCACCCAGTTGCTTTCGGCTTCTCCTACTTTTCCATTCTCCCACAAACAGGCAGTTAATGCCGCCCGCATATCGGCGAAATTGGGATATTTCCGAATCAAATTTTTGATAGTCCGAATGGCGTTTTCGGTTTGGCCGGTTTCGTACAGGGCGAGGGCATAATTAGCCCGGGCGAAGGCATAACCGGGATCGAGTTCGGTGGCTTTGGAATAGTCCGCGATCGCATTTTCCCACCGGCCCCGTCCGGCTTCGGCGTTGCCCCGGTTGTTGTAGGCGATGGCGTCGTCGGGAGTCAGTTCTAAGACTCGATTATAGTCGGCGATCGCGTCGTCCCAGCGTCCGAGTCCTTCGTAGGCGATGCCGCGATTTAAATAGGGGTCGGGGGCATCGGGGGCTAATTCAATGGCTCGGTTAAAATCTGCGATCGCCTCCTGTAGCAGGTTTTGGCTGACCCGGACGTTGCCCCGGTTGCTCCACATTGCCGGGTTGTCTGGATAGCGATCGATGATTTGACTCCAGTAGTCCTCAGCCCGGGCGAACTGCCCCGCCTGACTGGTGGAAAAGGCGCGATTCAGGAGTTCATCCAGGGTCAAATCTGACGTCGCCGCCCGAGCGATCGGACTCCACAGGAGGCACAATAATAGTATCAGAAGGGTAAGCAATAATTGGGGTTTTTTCATGGTTTTTAAAAGTTTTTGGCGGTGTGGCGATCGCGATCGAACTCAAATCGTCGTTGAAAGTCGGTTTCGCCATATAGATTAAAGCTGATGGTCGGTTCGGTTCCGATCGCTTCGACTTGATGAATTGCATCGGGCATCAAACAGAGAATGTCTCCCGGAGTTAAAAGTTCTTCTCCGACCCATTCGATGCGATCGGGATGGTCGGCGGTCGGCGATCGCCGCCAGAAGGTATTTTTTTCCTGCCCGCTCAACATCGCCACGACTCCCCAGGTGCCGTGATTGTGGATGGGTGAAACGCGATCGGGGGACCAAACGACTGTTTGAATTGTGATTGGAAATTCGGGTTCATTATAGAGCATCAAAACAGACCAGCCTGTAGCCGTATCGGGTGGTAAAAAATTATAGTGCAGCCACTCGGAACTGTTCAACAACTGCCGCACCAGGGGACGAATCAGGTGCAGTCGGGTTGGGTTGTCTTCGACTCCTATCAGCAGATCTTCTAAATCGGTGAGAAACCGATACAGCCGATAGGGACGCACCCACTGGCGATCGCTCTCGACCGCCTCGACTTCCACACATTGCCCGTCATCCATGACCAACCGATCTCGGTTTACCATAACTGTTCTACCCCGTCAACTGTTCTAGAAGGTGATCTGATCTGCGATCGTCGTCGCCGAAACTGATCAATTGCTCGATCTCACCTGAGTTTTGGCTGAGAAATTCTCAAACCCTCGATGACAGGGGCCTGACAACGCCAGGGTCGATCGCGCCTTGAAACCCGGAGATACCATCCCTGATTTTGTTTTACCTAATGCGATCGGTCAACCGATTAAAATTCAAGATATCTTGAAATCGGGTCCCGTGGTTCTGTCTTTTTATCGGGGCGGTTGGTGTCCCTACTGTAGTTTGGAATTGCGTGCATTGCAGCGATCGCTTCCCCTGTTTAAAACTTTCGGGGCAACTTTAGTTGCCCTGACTCCGGAAACTCCAAGTCATGCCCTTTCAACCCTGGAAAAGAAACAATTATCTTTTGAAATACTCAGTGATATTGGCAATGCGATCGCCCGGGAGTTTGGTTTGGTGTTTACTCTCCCCGAAAAACTCCGACCCATTTATCAAAAGTTGGGCATCGATCTGGAGGCGGCTAACGGAAATCAAACCTTTGAATTACCCATACCTGCAACTTATGTTGTCAATCAGGATGGGGTAATCGTCTATGCTTTTGTCGATCCCGATTATACAAAGCGATTGGAGTTTGAATGGAACTCAACGCTATGCCATCCCAGATGATGTGAACCCAGCCGACTATGGTTCAGTGGTGATTTGGTGTCGGGAATTTAATGTGACTATGGGTTACGCATCTATGGATGGCAGCACCGCAAACAATGCCAATCCCTGTGCGGGTGCCAATCCCTGTGCGGGTGCCAATCCCTGTGCGGGTAAATAAGGAAAAAAATCATCTATCCTTCCATTGTGATACATCCCTCTTTTTAATCCCGGATTTTGATCGTAAAGATTGCATCCTGGTTTGATGAAGAGGGATGGTTCAGTCCCATCCGATTATCCCCGAACAAAAGCCATTTTTGGTCAAAATTAGAGATAGATAAAAGGTGTTCAACCGAGTTCTCAATCCCCTATCGGATACCATAAGTTTTAAAAATAACTTATGGCATTAAAGTTTTAATATTTCTATCAAACTGGCTCCTTAACAAAACGAAATGTGTAAAAATAATTCTCAATTAGCCACGAAGTTGCGTCATTTCAGCGGTTCTGATAACATAATAGTCTCAGGCTTGGTGTGCGATCGCTCCAAACCCTCCCCCGAAACCCCTATATCTTCGTCAACAGGTGAATCAGTTTGTCGCAAAACCCGTTTCCGGAGACACGAATTTTGAAGGGGGGATTGTAAACTTATATTGCGGGATTTGACAAATCTGTCGCTTCATGCATTAGAACCGCGCCGGTGTCGCCGTTTCGGCGAGATTCACCAATTCGCGGGGAGTGGTGCGGAGATTGACGGGAATACGGGAAATGCGGAAGGGATTTTTCAGAAGGGCGGGTCTGGATACGATATCATCGTAAAGATACCCCGTCAGGTGATAGCCGGGAAGGTAGCGTTCCACCCGTCGCGTCAGGGCGCCGAAGGGATAGGCGATGTGGGCGCCGACGAGTTGGTTGCGATCGAGATCTCGGGTACATTCCCGCAATTTAGACTTCCCTTTTTCCAACTCCAACTGCAACGTCTGGGCATTCAGCCGCGCCAAATTTTGGTGAGAATAACCGTGGGATTGGATGTCGTAAAATCCATTTTTAAATCCGTACCGCAAATCCTCACAACTCATGTGGGGGACATATTCCGGGATATTGACTCCCATGTAAGCCGGATTGACAAAGACGACAATTTTGACTTTTTCTCGATAAATATACTCCAAATCCTTCAAAATCGGCAGCACATTTTCGTGAACTCCGGAATAACCGTCGTCAAAGGTGATCATCACCGGCTTTCGCCCCCGATACTCGGGCGGAATCGGTTTTGACTTTTGAATAAAATAGACGAATAAATCCTGGCTGGACAGGAACCAATAATCGTTCACCACCAGGTAATTGAGAAAATGATAGAGATTCCGTTTTTGGTAATCCGTACTCACCGGGGGACGCCGGGTCATCTGTTTGTCCGCATCGGTGGTATCGATAATGTCGTGAAACCCGAAAATCGGGACGCGAACCGAGGGAGATTTCGCCGCGGCGGATAGGGTCAGACTCAGAAGCAACAGCAGGACAGTGCGGAGGGAGGTGTGGGTTAAGAACGAAAGTAAGCGAAGGGAATTGCGAGATTTAGCCATGAACGTTCTATCACTGAAAGCATAACAGAATCCTACTATGGCTTCAGTATCCGTTCAGAAAGTTTTAAAAAAATTAACGATTCGCGCCCCACCTAGACCGGGATAGCTGGTTTTTTCTCAATCAAGATTGAGATTCCCACCAACCTCGCATTTTACCCGGATTCAACAACCCGTGGGGGTCGTACTTTTGTTTGAACTGCAATTGTCGCACGTCGATCGCTTTCATCCCCCCATCTTCTAAAATATAGGTGTGGGGATTGAAAATTATCGCCCCCCGTTCCTCGTGGTAGCGGATAATTTCATTCAGTCTCGCTTCGTCCGTAAAGCGGACAATTTGCAACCCCGACGGCCGCAGGTTTCCCCCCGACCTCACAAACTCCAAATGCGGGATCACTTCGTCCCCGAAATGATGGTAAAAATGTTCGACCAGTTTCAACTCCGGGTCCTCGGGAAATCCGGTTTGTAAATAGGTCAGAGACGAGTCGGAGCTGCGGGCGTGCAACGTGGTATGATTCCAGGTAAACTCGGCGATCGCCGTGCCTTTGGTCGCTTCTTGAGCCGATTTGTGATAGCAGATATCCCCCCCGAATTCTTTGACCAATTCTTGAAACGGCTCCCAACTGGGTTCGGCGACCATCAACAATGCCGCGTGTTTGCCCTGGGGAAGAATATCGCGAAAGGGGGCAAAATAAGACGGAATCGGCCAGGCGCAAATACAAACCAATTTTTTGATAATTCCGTCCGACCGGCCCAGGGCTTGACCGAATTTCGCCGATGTCATAAAATCGTCGAAGGTGACAATCAATTCCGCCCAGGGATAGGCCGGTGCGAGGGGGATTTCTAACTCGGTGATAATCCCATTCGTGCCGTAGGCGTGGTTGACATTTTGCACCTCATCCCCCCGCAATTCGACGATCTGCGGTTCGTCTTCCAGGGTGACGATGCGGACAGCG
This sequence comes from Lyngbya sp. CCY1209, assembly GCF_035615495.1. Classification (GTDB taxonomy): domain Bacteria; phylum Cyanobacteriota; class Cyanobacteriia; order Cyanobacteriales; family Microcoleaceae; genus Limnospira. The sequence continues at coordinate 54,859 of NZ_JAJENU010000638.1, forward strand.
TGGAGGTTGCCGCGATCGCGCAATTGTCCGTAATTAATCGAACCGATGCCGCCGCTTCCACCGCCGATAAAACCGCCGATAGTCGCCATGCGGTAGGTGGAAGGAACCATCCGCAATTCCCACCCCATATCCCGGGCTTGTTTGTCGATCGCCACCAGTTTAACCCCCGGTTCCACCCAAGCAACACCCGGTTCGATGCGGCGAATTTGATTCATTTTTGACAGGTCTAAAATTACCCCACCTTCCAGGGGGACACACTGCCCATAATTGCCCGTTCCCGCCCCACGAACCGTGAGGGTAACTCGATGTTTGACACACAGTTGGGCAACTTTCAATACTTCCGCCTCCGAGGTGGGACGGACGACGACATCCCCAATTTTTTCCTGGAGAATTGATTGTAAAATCGGGCTGAAATGGTTGTAGTCCTGGGACAGTTTCGCCACCTGGGCGCGATCGCGGATCGTTTCGATATCGCCGAGTTCGGCACAAAATTCATCCCAGTTGCGGGGGTTGGCGGATGCGGTCATGGTTGCAGTTATTTTCAAGGAATCTCTGTCTATTCTATTTTATTTGAATCCATTTCGCAAGGTTTTCGCCGCCTCCAGGCGAGAGGTTTGTGCCATCAAGACACAACGTCCGAATAACTCCAAATCCAGCTTAATCAATTCCGGGATTTCGCTGCGGACAATGTCTTCGTAATCCGAACCCCGCAGGTGATAGAGATGAAATGTACCCTCTCGCCAGAACCAAACTTCGGGAATTTCGAGCGATCGGTAGCGGTGCAACTTGTCGGGGCCGCCGCTGGTCAAAACGACCTCGATCGCCAAATCCGGTCTATTTTTCAATTCGCCAAAACAGTAGGACTCATCCGGTTCGACGGCGACTTCCCCCTCCCGTTCTTGGGTAGTGGAACCGAGGGGATAAAATTCCGTTTCCGTTTCCAAACAAAACAACTCTATCAACATCCCTATGATAGTTTTAAAAAACTCGTGTTCCCGCCCCGGCATAATAATTTCGATGGTATTGTCCGAGTAAAACAGCCTCACCCGCCGCGACTCTGCGAAACCCGCCTGAATCAGTTTAAACTGTTCCCAGTTCAGACCGGAATGGATGATCCGCTGATCGGAAGATGGAGGATTTTCGAGTTTAGCTTGAGTCATGGTAAAATGCGATCGCGATCGTCCATTTATTATACTCTCCCCATCAATCCTCCGTGTCCTCTGTGCCTCTGTGGTTCATTCCCCAATTCCATCAAATTGCGATAAATTAATCTAAGGGTTCAGAATCAACTGGGAAAAATGTCCGAAGAACGGGTCTACTGGCTGGCGTGGTCGCAAATTTCGGGAATCGGCCCGATCGCACTGCAACGACTCCAGGAACAGTTCGGCACACTCAAAGCTGCCTGGGAAGCCCCCGCCGCCGAATTGCGTCGCGTGGAAGGGTTCGGAAAACAGACGGTGGAGAAAGTCGCCGGAGAGCGATCGCAACTCGAACCTGCCCAACTGTTCGAGAAACACCTGGAAAAAAACCCAAAATTCTGGACTCCCGCCGACGCCGACTATCCCCGTTTGCTGCTAGAAATTCCCTCCCCGCCGCCCATTGTGTACTACCGGGGCATCACGAACCCCGACGAAATTCAAGGGAAAATACCGACAATTGCGATCGTCGGCACCCGCAACCCCACCGAATACGGACGCCGCTGGACCCGCAAAATCAGCACCACCCTCACCCGCAGCGGATTCGCGATCGTCTCGGGCATGGCGGCGGGCATCGACACGGAAGCCCACCGCAGTTGTTTGGACGCGGGAGGGCGAACCCTCGCCGTTTTGGGGACGGGGGTTGACATCGCCTACCCCAAGGAAAATCGACCCCTTTGCGAACGGGTGATGGAGTCGGGTTTATTAATCAGTGAATTTCCCAGCGGAACCAAACCGAACGCCCGCAATTTTCCCCGCCGCAACCGCATCATCGCCGGGTTGAGTCGGGCGGTATTTGTAATGGAAGCCCCGCAGCGATCGGGTGCTCTAATTACCGCCCACATCGCCAACGATTTTTGTCGGGATGTCTACGTTTTGCCGGGACGTTTGGACGATGAAAAATCCCACGGCTGTCTGAAGTTAATTGACGGCGGGGCGGGGGTAATTCCGGTGGATCTCGACCAGCTTTTGGAACAGTTGGGGGCGATTCCGCAGTTGGATGTCCCCGTCCAATTGCCTTTGTTTGAACCGGAACCGCCGCCGAAATCGGAACCGGAACGGCCGAATTTGGCGCCGGAGTTGTTGAAGATATTGGATGCGATCGCGCCCGAACCGACGCCTTTCGATCTGATTGTGGAACAGTCTGGGATGGATGCGGGGACGGTTTCGGGTCTTTTATTACAGTTGGAATTGTTGGGGTTTGTGACGCAGCTTCCGGGGATGAGGTATGAGCGAAAGTGATTGATCGATTTTTTTTTGGGCGTGATGTGTTTTTTTGGCAACCAGAGACGGTTGCCCCCACAGTTGGGTTGAATCAAATTTGATTAAATACCCGGAGAAAGCTGGTTATATATCCGCACCGCTTGTGAATCAATTCCCCGAGGGCGCAAGCCAGGGGCCCCTACCAGCCAAAATCCTCTGAAGAGGATTGGAAAGATTATGCGGTAAAATAATCGAATATTATACGATAATTTACTTTAATTTATTTTTTATTTAACGATCTTCGATATCAAAAGAACCGAGCTGTTGTTCCGCCAATTCTAAAAACTGTATGGCGCGATTGATTTGCTCTTCTGCTTCTTTATTGGTGACGGAATTTAAGCCCCCGTAATCTCCGGAATTTCGCAAATTCTGAGCTTCAATTAAAAAACGATGAAATGGCACGGGAATTCTGCCAGTATTGGCAAAATCTCGACCGAAAGCGGAAATCACGGCCGAATGTTTGGAAAAAGACATCCCCTCCCCTTCCAAAAAAGCTTCGGCAATATAAAACATTGCATAATAGGCGCGAGATGCCGCATAATCTGGAAATCCATTATTCAATAAAACTTGAGCCGCATTTAAACTTTGTCGCGCTTTCAAGCATAATTCCAGTTGATCTTCAGTCATGTCTCAATTAAACTTAGAGTAAAATACCTTCTTTTCGGATATTCCTCAATAAAGGCCCTTGACGGTTTAAAAAATAATCTTCTTCCATGAAGATGCAATTGATCACTTCATCATGTTGCAAAGATAAATCGGCGATAATTTGACCCGTTCGTTTGACTTCTGTCCCGACTTGAACGGTGCCTTTGAGTACGACTAAGACATCAATATCCGAACCGGATTCCGCGTCTCCTCTGGCTTGGGAACCGAATAAAATTAAAGTGACCAGGCGACTTTGATAAAGTTTCTCGAATTCGGTTTTGAGTTTTTTCAGGATATTAACAATCTCATTGTTCATTTTTTCTCCATCTGCCAATTGTATATAACTCGGGCAACCAGAGACGGTTGCCCCCACCGTTTGACTTGTATCAGATCCGGTTTTTCCCTCCTGAAACCTCCTCAATCATCTGAATATGATTTTGCCTGGTAGGGGCGCGAGGCTTGCGCCCTCGGGGAATTGATTTCCAAGGGGTCTTGATATCCAACCCGTTTTGTTCCGAGCATTCAAGTGGATTGGATATTACTGCCCGATCGCCAACCGTTCTCGCAGGATAAATTCAGCTACTCGCAAATCCACCGGAGTCGTCACTTTTAAGTTAGTTTCTTCCCCCTCGACGATGCGGACGGGCAGATCGCAGCGTTCAAATAAAGCAGCGTCGTCCGTCACATCCCATCCCAAATGACGCCCCTTTTCGTGGCATTCTTTAAGCAACTGCACCTCGAACCCCTGGGGCGTCTGGGCGGCCCACAACTGGGCGCGATCGGGGGTATCTTCAATTAAGTTGTAGTTCCCCACCACTTTGATCGTATCCTTGACGGGGACCGCCGCGATCAGGCCGGGACACGATCGCAACACCTGCGAACAGCGATCGAACAAAGCGGGGGTGGCCAGACAGCGGGCGCCGTCGTGGATCAAAACGCGATCGGCTTCCGGGGGCAGGGCTTGCAGGCCGTTGTAGACGGACTCCTGGCGGGTTTTGCCCCCCTCGACGAACTCGACGGGGATATCCAAGGAAACCTGAGATGCGATCGCCTCGAAGTCGGGAAAATCGGCCTTTTGCCCGATAATTCCGATCCAAATAATCGATTCAGAGGCCCCGGCGGCGGTCAGAGTCCACCCCAGGAGAGATTTGTCCAGCAACTTCAGTAACAATTTGTTGCGATCGGCGCCCATACGCCGTCCGCTTCCGGCGGCGGGAATCAGTAAATGCATAATTGGGTCGTCAGTTTTGAGTCCGTGATAATATCTTCATTTAGAATTAAGCTGATAAGTAGATTAACTCTATAAAGATGAGAATACTAGCCCTTGTCCCAGGCGGGATTGGCGACCAAATTTTGTTCTTCCCCACCCTGGACGACTTGAAGCAGGCTTACCCCGAAGCCCAAATTTCCGTCGTCGTGGAACCGAGGGCGAAAGGCGCTTACCGGGTTTGCAAGTCGGTTTCGGAAGTCATCCCCTACGATTTCAAAGGCCAAAATTCCCTGGCCGACTGGGGTAATTTTATCGGCATCGTGCGCGATCGCGAGTACGATGTGGTCATCTCCCTCGGCCAGCGGTGGACGGTGGGCCTGCTACTGTGGCTGACGGGGATTCCCAACCGCGTCGGCTACGCGGGCAGCAGCGGGGAGATGTTCCTCACGGATGCCGTCCCCCTGAAGGCGGAACAGTACGCCGCCCAGATGTATCACGACCTGTTGCAGGGGTTGGACATCATCACCCCCTTCGCGGGACTAGCCATCAACGTCCCCAAATCCGACCTGACTTGGGCCGATCGCGAACAGGAACGCCTCGGCGTCAAGGAGAGCGGCTACATCCTCATCCACGGCGGTTCGAGTCGTCTCGCCCTCAGCAAGGGCATCGACAAGATCTATCCCGTCGAAAGCTGGCAGGCCATCATTCAGGATATCCAACAGCGGCAGCCCAATTTGCCCGTCGTCGTGGTCAAGGGACCCGAGGATGAGGAATTGATCGCGGAACTCACGAGCCGCTGTCCCCAGGTGAAGGTGACGGAACCGGAAGATATCGGCAAACTCGCCGCCCTCATCGCCGCGGCTAACCTGATGGTGTGCACCGACAGCGCCCCCATGCATCTGGCTGTCGCCGTGGGCACTTACACCATCGCCCTGTTCGGCCCCACCGATCCCCGCAGGTTGCTCCCCGCCAGCGAACGGGCGATCGCGGTCAAGTCCAAAACGGGCAATATGGCCGACATTTCCCCGGATGAGGTGTTGAAGCGCATCTGGGGCAACTGAGTTTCCGTCAATGGGCAGGCGCGGAGGCACTGCCCCTACAATTTGGCGGGCTTCTGTTCTTCCACCGAATGGGCGATCGCGAAACCCTCCGTTCGGGTGAGGCTCATGGCGTGCGATCGCCCCTATCCTGAATATAGAAAAAGTCTTGCTGAATAACTTGCGAGTTCTCAGCTATTGCTCTCACAACCCTGTGCTGTGCCCTTCCCCGAGAAGGGTGCATTTTTTTTTGGGGAATAGGGAGTAGGGAATAGGGAATCGGGAATTTTTGACTTTCGATATAACAGTAAGCCATCAGCCCTTCGACAAGCTCAGGACAGGCTTTGGGCAATCAGCCCTTCGACAAGCTCAGGACGGACTCGCGTCAAATTCCCATCCGTCAGGGCTTTGGGAGTTCGGTCATGTCCTGACCGACTCTCGTAGTGCTATATCAGATCGGGTTATCCCCTCCTTCAACCTCCCCAATCATCGACCGATGATTTGATCGGGTAGGGGCGCGACGGCTTGCGCCCTCGGGGAATTGATTCCCAAGCCGTGTTCTCGGTTGGACATAGATTGTCCTCACCACCTCAGCGGTTGCCATACAAACTCCCCAATCATCGATCGATGATTTGAGCAGTTTCTTCAATTATCAATTATCAATTATCAATTATCAATTATCCATATATTCGCCGCACCACCCCGGCCAGACGCTTCATCCCTTCCGCAATTTCCTCGTCTGTCGCCGTCAGGCTGATGCGGAGGCACTGCTGTTTGTGGGGCCACTCCTGTTTCAAACCGGGGAAAAATGAATTGCCCGGGACGACAATCACACCGACTTTTTTCAATTCCTGATACAATTCCCGATCGCTGATGGGCAGATCTTGGAACCAAATCCAGGCGAAAATCGCCCCTTCGCCGCGGTGCAAAAACCAGGGCAAATCAGCGGGCATAGCCGCGTCCAACGTGGCTTCCAACACGGTAAATTTATGTTGGTAGTGGGGGCGGATCACCTCCGCCGAAATATCCGCCAGGGCCCCCGATCCGATCGCCCGCGCCGCGATCGCTTGTCCGTAGCGGGGGGAGTGGATGCAGGCGTTGGTTTGAAAGGCTTCCAACACTTGAATGATAGTTTCATTTCCGATCGCAATTCCCAACCGTTCCCCGGGAAGTCCGGCTTTGGAGAGGCTGATGCAGTGGACGATATTCTCGCCAAATACCGGTGTCATGTCCGTATAATTGAGGGCTGGAAAGGGCGGGGCATAGGCGGAATCGACGAACACGGGCACATCGTGGGGGGCGGCGAGGGCGGCGATTTTTTCAACTTCTTCCTGGGTGAGGACGTTGCCCGTGGGGTTGCAGGGGCGGGAAAAGATGACGCAACCGGTATTGTCATCGATCGCCAGTTGGCTGAAGTCGGGGCGATACTTGAACCGGTGGGCGGCGGCATCGATTTCCAGGGTGGGTTGGTAGGCGAACACCGCTTCCGGGATCAAACTCACGCCGCCGTAGCCGGTATAGTCCGGGCTCAGGGGGAGGACGATTTGTTTGAGTTGTCCGTCGGTGGTGTAGCCCCCGAAGGCGTTGGCGGCGTAGAAGTAGATGGACTGACTGCCGGGGGTGACGAGGACGTTGCGATCGCTCAAATTTAACCCGTAGCGGGAGTTAAAATCTTCTACGATCACGTCGATGAACGGCTGGTAGCCCTGACTCGAACCGTAGCGGCACACCACTTCCCCGTATTCCGGACTCGACAGGAGTTGTTCAGTGCACTCCCGCCACAACTGTTCCACCTCGGGCAGCAGGACGGGGTTTCCGGCACTCAAATTGATAAATTCTTGGCCTTTCCCCGATCGCAGGGTTTCGATAATATCTTTCATAATCGCTCGCACTCCCGTCAATCGGGACATACGATCGCCAAACTGAGTCAGGGCAGGATTCATAGCGCGATCACCTAAAGGTTAACCTCCGATAAATTTTAACCAGACCGGGGGACACTCGGGAAGGAACAGTGCCAGTTTTGATTTTGTCTCACTCTCGTTGGCGACAACTCCATTCGGCTGTACCCGACTCCAGACTTGAAAATTTTCATTATCTCTTCAAAAAATTGGGTCAAAAACCTCCCCCTGTTGAGGGGTGAGGAAAAAATTTCTCTCTCCTCTCTCCTCAAGAAGTCATACTTTTGACTTTTAACTTTTGACTTTTGACTTGTAAACGGGGGATGAGTTGGAAAACCCGGAAATCTTAAATTGTCCCGCTTTCCACCCGTCCCCCGCTCGAAATGAATGGCAAATGTCGGCAAATTTACCATCCGTAATTTAACGGGAATACCGTCGCTGACAGCGTTCAAAGGCGGGTAAATGATTGTTTTGAGATGCGTCTCGCAACCGTTCCAATGTCAGACGGATATCCGGTTGGCTGACATTCACTAAAAGGCGATCGTACAGTTCCTTATTTTCAATTTCCGATTGTACCCCGGCTTCGCAGGCGGCGAGCAAACTTTCCGGCGCCGCCACCTTTCCCGCGTAGGAGTCTTCCGGGACGGGCAAACCATATTGGACAAACAGATTTGCCACCATTTCGGCGTGTCGAGTTTCGGCGTTTATGATATTACTAAAAGGCCGAATTTCCCCGAAGCGATCGATGGTGGCTTGATAGAATGCCCGGGCTTTGTACTCGTCCGCGATCGCCTCTTTTAAAGCCTGTTCTTCTTCGGGTTTGAGGGGAGAAGCACTGAATCCCGCCCCGGCAAAAACCATCGCCAAAAACAGAGATAGAGAAAGAATTGGAATTTGGAAATTGATTTTCATGGCTCTCAACTGAATTTTTGAGAAAAACAGGGTAGTACAGGCATCTTGCCTGTACCCCAAAACTAAACATTACCGGCGATTTCTTTCCACTCCAAAACCACGGGAATCGGAACGGCGATCGCACAGTTTTTATCCCCGGCGATCGCTACATTCAGTTCGAGTCCCTCGGTTTTCGAGAGTTGCGGCAAAATCTCCGTCAAATTGTACTGTCCGACATTGGGCGCCGGTGCCTTTTCCGCGAACTCGTCGATCCCCTCAAAAACCGTCCCCCGAGATGTGGTTATTTTCAAGGGTTGGGGGTGGGCAACTTCGGCGGCATCGGGAAACCCCACCAGCCGCAAATTGACATTCTCAACCTCGCCATTTTTGATCCGCTTGAACAGAATCAACTGCCAGGAACTCCCCGTATTGTCTCTGAGGGTATGGCGAGATTGATAGAGCATCTGTCCGGGGGCTTCTTGCTGCTCCCGAATGGCGGCGATCGCGGGTTCGGGAGTCCCAACAATCAGCAGCAGCGGCAGGATAATTAACAACAAAATCGAGATAATTTTCCTGGCTTTCATTCAGTTCTCCTCTAACGCGGCTTTCAGTTCGGGAATAAACACCGCATACATCCCCCGCAAATCCCCTTCTTTGAAATCGAACGCCAAATCCTGGGGATACTTATTCTTCACGAACTCCGGGCGGCTCTCTTTTGCCCCGTGACAGCCGAGGCAACTGGCTTCCACATTGATGCGGCGGTAGTAGCGGATTCCCGGTTGCCCGTCCAGGGTTTCCGGCTCCCAGAAGCCCATCAATTCGGGATTTTGTTCAAATTTAGCCAGCGCCATTTTAGAATGTAAATTGTCGGGTTCGTGGGCCGGGTTGCGGTATTTATTGGCGATCTGTTTGACTTTCCATCCGTTTTCTTGGCTGAGTTTTTTGGCTTGCATCCCCACGGGTTTGCAGACTTCTTTAAACGTCTGTCCGGTGGGGGGTTCGGTCCGTCCTTCCAGGGTGGACGCCAAACCCGACCGCAGTCCGTCCAGATTTTCAATTTCCTGGACGGCTTTGGCCAGTTCCCCGGGATCGACGGCGGCATGAGCCGGGGCGGGGAGACTCCCCAGGAGGAAGGCGGCGGCTAACAGCCCGAACATCCATCGATACAGTGGTTTCAGCATAATCGTGTCCCGTTAATCATTATTCAACTAATCAGTTATAAAGTTATTTTAAATCGTCGCCCTTGTCAACCCCCCCCCGAGGGGAAAATGGGTCGGGTCGGCGGTTCGGGGCTGAAGCCCGACGACGAACGGCCCTGAATTTTTATGTGATCTTGAGATTTTGCCAAAATGATGGTTGAGGAGAATCAAATTAAATTGATCATCTATGAACCATAAGAGGAGGCGATCGCGGAATGGAAAAATTAGAAATATATCGCGATATTATACAGGAAATATTGGTCGAATACAGCCAAAACAAACCCGCCTACACAGTTAGAACTGATCTGCCAATTTGAACCCCGCCTTGAAATGAATTTCAAGGCTAATAGCAAAAGTCCACTCAAGTGGACTCGATCGGGGCAATTTTTCAGGTGCGATCGCGCTTAACGAAAGTTTACGTTTTCCCCATTGGGAATTGGGACGAATTTTGATAGGCTAAAGGATATCTAATTTTCGCGGGTAAGAAACCGGGTTTCTATCCGAGTCTCGGGTGGGGAACGGAAGATGCTCCTAGAAACCCGGTTTCTCGGCTGTTGCAGTTCTCCAATATATTGATCGCGAGGCGAGTCGGCGATCGCACGGGTTGCCAGCCAATTTGATGATTTCCTTCGGGCTACCCTGGTGACAGGGGTTGAGTCGTCCCGCGAGTTAAAACATTATTTATCCCATCTCACCCCTCCGCTTCCCAGTCCTCTATTTGTAACCCTTGTACTCGTCTAAATTCATCGACATTATGAGTCACCAAAATTAAATTATTGGCCAAAGCGATCGTCGCAATTTGGAGATCATAAGGTCCGATCGGCGTTCCTAAAGCTGCTAACTGAGCGCGAATCCTTCCAAAAGCATTGGCGGCTGCATCATCAAACGGCAAGGACACAAATTGACTTAAAAATGCTTCCTGGAGTGCCAACGTCCGAGTTGGATTTGAGCTTCTCATTGCCCCATAAAACAATTCGGCTTTGATGACAGAACAGACGGCAATATCACCTGGAGATAACCGTTCTAGATGTTGCTGTACTCGGGAATTGCGACGGTTCAGGTAAATAATACAAACATTAGTATCCAACAAATAAATCACTCGATTGGCTCCCTGTTTTCATATTCACCTTGGGGATATCTAACCAACGGCTCATCCGCCAAACAACCTGCGGTTTGCTCAAAAAAACCGGACGGCCACCCCAAAGATTCGGGCGTTTGAGTTGAAGATTCGGGAGAAACAAGCTGATAGACAATCGCAATCTCTAACTCTTGATTGGCTAAATCTTGAGGCATTTTTATAGTGACTTCGCCTTCGGCGTCAACCTTGGCTTTCAATTTTATAATTTGCATGAGCGATCGTCCTTATCTGTAGAGCTACTCTCTAGGTTAGCATCAGCTTCGCCGGCTCACCAGGTGCTCCAGGACGTCATCGACGATCGAATGTCGGATTTTGGCGGGGGTGCGATCGCGGTTTGGGCAAATTTAGCTCACCCGGAGCGCTGCCGGGGGGAGTTGGGGGCGATCGCGCTTAACGAAAATTTACGTTTTCCCTATTGGGAATTGGAACGAATTTTGATAGGCTAAAGTATATCTAATTTTCGCGGGGAAGAAACCGGGTTTCTATCCGAGTCTCGGGTGGGGAACGGAAGATGCTCACAGAAACCCGGTTTCTCGGTGTTGTACAACTCCTCAAAAAGAGCGAAAAAGAGATAACAGCCGCCCACAACCTGAAAGCCAGCCAACCCACTATTAACTTTCAACTCGAAAAATGCTCATTGAAAAAATTATCCAAGAACTCCGAGACATCCCCGAAGACAAACTCGCGGAAATTTACGATCTCATTCACTATTTCCGCCTCGGATTGAGTCGAGAAATCGACCAACCCCGCACCCCCGGACTTCTGGCAGGAACACTCGGCGACAGTTTTTTTGACCCCCTACCCGAAGAAGAACTGCAACGATGGGAATAAAATATCTCCTCGACACCCACATTTTTTTGTGGTGGGTCTTTGACGATCCAAAACTCGACGCCCTCTGTCGGGACATCATTCGCAACCCAAGCCACCAGATATTGATCAGCAGTGCTTCCGCCTGGGAAATTGCCACCAAATACCGCATCGGCAAACTCCCTGAAGCCCAACAGATCGTCGAACAGTATCCCCAGCTATTGGAACGGGCTAAATTTCGCGAACTTCCCATCACCTCGGCTCATGCCCTCAGAGCGGGTAATTTACCCATCGCTCACCGAGATCCCTTCGATCGCATGATTATGGCTCAAGCCGAACTGGAAGCCATCCCCGTGATGACCCACGATCCGGAATTTCGGACTGGATTGATCGAACTCATTCCCAAACCCGACAACTCAACCTCCTGAATCAAACAAAAACCCAAGTGCTTTAACGCAAATCCAGATGAGCGACATAAAAAGCCCGAAACCCCCATCAACTCAGCCTAAAAGTGCTTTAATGCAAATCTACGGTCCACCGATCTGAACGAATCCGAAACCCGAGCCGAACTCATCGGCTTCGCCCTCCGGGATGCCAGGTGGGGAGTTTGGGGCGAACTGTCCTCGGCTTTTCAGGTGCGATCGCGCTTAACGAAAATTTACGTTTTTCCCATTGGAAAATGGAACGAGTTTTGATAGGCTAAAGTATATCTAAATTTTTGCGGTGAAGAAACCGGGTTTCTATCCGAGTCTCGGGTGGGGTACGGAAGATGCTCACAGAAATCCGGTTTCTCGGTGTTATCACTGTTGCAATCTTAATGCAATGTGATCGCAGAACTGGGTAGCAGCGCCCGAAATATCGCCGACATTTTCGGGGAGTTTCAACAATATTCCTACGAGGGCGATCAATCAACCTAACGTTTAAACAAGAGGATTATTGGCTATGTCAAAACAATGGATCTCAGAAGTGCAGAGAGAAGCAATTTGGCAGGTATACAAAAAAAAATGCTTTTATACTGGAGAACCGCTGCCGTACAATGAGCTTGAGATAGATCATGTTATCCCAGAACACTTAGCAAACAAGCCGGAAGAACTGGAGTCACTCAAAACCAGGCTGGGATTACCTCCAAGTTTTGACATTTATGGATACGAGAATCTTGTACCTTGTAAAAATTCTTGGAATGGGAAAAAAGGCGGTCGAACTTTCGACGACAAGAGACTGCAATTTTTTCTTGATTTTACGGAAAAAGAGAAGCCAAAAATAGAAAAGAAGATAGAAGAAATTAAAAAACAAAATTCTAGAATTAATCCGATAAAAAAAACTGCCCAACATCTGGAAGCAGGACAAATTTCTCTTGTAGAAATGACCTCAATTATAGAAAGCTACAAAAACAGTCAAGGAATATTTGATTTGTTAGAAAGTATTAAATTCGCCAATTATGATGACATAAGCTCACTCAAAAAGTCGGATATAAATGATTTTATCAAACAACCTATTCGCTTCGGAAATGATAGTTTTATCAACGATGTTGAAATGGAAAACAAAAAAGGTGAAAGGTGTTATATATGTACCTGCGAAGAGTATGATTATGCAAAAAAAAGAGGCTTTTATTTTCCAAAAAGTAGCGATGCGAACATGGGTATTTGCTTGGAGTATCAGTGTGGTTTACTCAAGGCTATAAAAGAAGCTTCGCCACCTACAACAAGTTTTATTGATAAGCCTCGAATTGGTTTAGATCCAAGGCTTATACCTATCTCACTATTTCCTTTCTACAGTCACGACAATCAATCGACTTATAATGATAAATTATCTGAAAATTGTATTAAAATTACGGGTGCTGGCTTCAACTTTATCAGAATTGAAAATCAGAATGATGGTATTGGACAACATTTGACCGAAGTTGCGAGAGCGGATTTCAATGGTGACGGAATTGAGGATATTCTCTTATTTAAGTATTGCTACGCTATTGGTGGGACGCTTAGGTTCGGAAATATTCAAGTTCTGACCCGAAAAAGCAACGATCAGCCCTTTGAGATTATTACAGATGAAATCCTTCACAAAATTGGGTGGCTCTAAAATTGAAAATTTCTTTAGTCTTGGCAAATAATATCGAATAAAAAGAGCAAAACATGGATAAAATTGCAGATGCCATTAATCCAATGCTAAATTCATTCGCTTTAGCATTCGTCATTATATTCGGCTTTTTGGGATTTGTCGCTGCATTCAATCGGAAAATTCTTCTATATTCCCTCTTTGTCATTGTGGTAATGCTCCTGATTGGCTTGGGATTTTCACATTGGCTACCCGGTGCAAACCTCAGAATCATTCAATCTGCCGTCATCTGGGGAATTAGCCTGCCCATAGGCATGGCTGCAAAGTTTGCCTACCAACAATTTTTGGAATAACTAAGTTAGTTGAAGGAGAATCCAAATGGTAAGAAATTGATCGCACCAAACTCCCAACTCGAGAACCGCGTCAGCTTGCCGACTTGATTAAGACCGATCGCCATTCGCCCCTACACAACGGGCGCCCGCTGCTTGCACACCAACAGCGTCATGTCGTCGTAAACCTGATGGGTGCCGATGTGCTCCAGGACGTCATCGATGATCGACTGTCGGATGTCGGTGGCGGTACGATCGCGGTTTTGGGAGACAATTTCGCAGAGACGTTCGATGCCGTAGTGGACGCGATCGCTATTTTCCGCCTCCGTAATTCCGTCCGTATATAGAACGACAACATCACCCGGATTGAGGTGGGTGGTAAAGTGGTTGATAAACTCGCTGATGTCGTCCACCAAACCGATGGGAAATCCCAAATCGATGGTTTCGATGCGCTCCACCGCGCCATTTTTCCGCACCACGATCGCCTCCTCGTGCTGGCCGCAGACGCGCAATTCCCCATCCTGATAATCTAACAATACCAGAGTCATATTTTTGTCGCAATTCATCCGCACCACGTTCAAATAAATCGTGCGGTTGAGGATATCCAAAAAGCGCACCGGGTCCGTTTCTCCCGCCTCCAAAAGCGTCCGCACCGCCGTCTGTGCCATCAACATCACCATGCCGCTTTCCAAGCCGTGTCCGGTGACGTCCCCCATGCAAATCGTCAACCCTCCCCCAGAGGCGAGTACGTCGTAATAATCCCCGCCGATTTCCGTCGCCGGTTCCATGTAACCCGCGATATCCAGATTTTTAATTTGTTGCAATTCCGCTTCCGTGGGGAGTAACAAATGCTGTAGGCGACGGGTTATTTCCAACTCCAAATTGAGGGATTGATTTTCGGCCCGGAGGCGGTCGTTTAAAACTTGAATTTCTCGATAAGCCGAGGCGAGGGATGCTTCCGCTTGTTTGCGATCGCTGATATCCCGAAACGTGCCGATCAACAGCGATCGCGCCCCCAATTTCGCCTCCGTCACCGCCACTTCCACGGGGAACCCGGAACCGTCCGCCCGCCACCCGATCCCCTCTTGCAATCCGGTTTCGAGCCAATTCCAAATTGAGAAATCATCCGCATTGGCAGAATCGACATCCGCACTCACCAATCGGCCGATCTCCATGCCGATCAACTCCTCCGGGGAATAACCAAACACCTTCTCTGCACTGGGATTTGCCGTCAAAATAATCAGCGGAGAAACCGCAAACGTCAGAATCGCATCCGTCGCCGTTTCCACGATCGCATCCGTCGTCCGCACCGCCTCTTCCAAGGCATCCATCACCTGGTTGTAGCGCTCGGCGATCTGCCCGACCTCCGTAAACGGTTCCACCGGAACCCGCAAACTCAAATCCTTGGTTCTCGCCTGAAAATCCATCACCTGAAACAGTTCGTAAATCTCCGACTTCGCCCGGTGCTCGGAAATGTTCAATCCCACCTGTTCCCCCTCGGGGGAAATTCTCAACGGGACGCGGCGATCGATGAAAAAGAGTAATATCAAACTGAGGCCGAAACCCCATATTCCGGCACTCGCAATTCCCAGAAGTTGCACCCCCAATTGGGCGAGGGGATTCAACCCCGTCTGGAGCAACTCCGGGCGCCCGAAAAACGCCACCGCCAGGGTTCCCCACACCCCCGCCCCGACGTGGACGGCGACCGCATCCACCGCGTCGTCAATACGCCAGCGGACCAACTGCCGGGACACCCCCATCGCGATCGCCGATCCCACGGCCCCGATCGCCACCGCCTGGGCCGTCCCCACCACATGACAGGAGGCCGTAATCGCCACCAGTCCCGCGATCGAGCCGTTGATCATCGATTCCACCTCGACGACCCCCTTTCGCCACCCCCCGATCGCGATCGCGCTCAACATCCCCCCCACCCCCGCCAAAACCGTATTGACGATGATAATTGGGACCGTCGAGGTCAAAACCAGGGTACTGCCGCCGTTGAACCCCAACCACCCCAGCCACAGCAACATCGCCCCCAAAACCGACAGGGGCAAATTCGAGCCGTTAATTTTGCGGGGACGCTGCCCCTTGGGAAACCGGCCCGCCCGAGGGCCGATCACCAGCAAGGCGGCCAGGGCCACCCAGCCGCCGATGCTGTGCACCACGGTCGATCCGGCGAAATCCACGAAACCCAGAGCGCTCAACCAACCCAGACTCGAACCGCTGTCGATGCCGTTCCAGGCCCAATGTCCGAAAATCGGATAAATCAAACCGGAGACGAGGGTGGCGACGATCAGGTAGGCTTGGAACCGCATCCGCTCCGCGACCGCCCCGGAAACGATGGTGGTGGCGGTGCTGCAAAACATGGTTTGAAACAGGAAAAATGCCGCCAGACTCGGGGTATCGCCGATGTCGATAAAAAAATGGGTCGAGCCGAAAATTCCGGCTTTCGAGGCGCCGAACATTAAAGCGTAGCCGATCGCCCAAAACAGCCCCACGGAAATTCCGAAGTCGGCGAGGTTCTTGACGGCGACGTTGATGCTATTTTTGGATCGGGTCAGCCCGGACTCCAGACACATGAACCCCGGTTGCATCAGAAAGACTAAACCGGAGCAGACCAGCAGCCATACCAGATCGATCATGAACGGTGAGTTGATTTCAAAACGGCAGTAAATGGGGGCAAAATTGAGCCTATTTTCGATTATCTAATTTTTTTCCATTCTGGCCGATGTCTGCGGTCATCCCAGCATCAGAGCCGGATCGTCCGCCGCGACGATCGCGATCGCATCGGAAACAACGGCGGTATCGGTGATTCCCCGCACCACGCCGAGGACATTTCCCGTGCTGGCTTGGCGGATGATGGTTCCCCCCGCCACGGCTTCCGTCGGTTCAAAGGTTTGGAAACTCAGATCCGCCGCGTCAAACGTCGCCACGATCGCGATCCGGTCCCCTTCCGCCGGATTCAAATCCTCGATCACGTCCGCCAGGAGGATGTCGTCCCCCGTCTCCTCCGCGTCCACGGCCAAAACGAAGCGGTCCGCGCCGCTTCCCCCAACTAATAAATCCGCCCCGCGATCGCCGAGCAGGATATCGTCTCCCCCTTCCCCCCGCAGCGTGTCGTCGTCCCGTCCGCCCCGGATCAGGTCGTTTCCCTCCCCGCCCCAAATTTCATCGCGATCGCGGTTGCCGTTGATGGCGTCGTTGCCCCCGTCTCCCCCGATGCGATCGTTGCCCTTCCCGCCCCGGATCAAATCGTCCCCGTCCCACCCGAACAGGCGATCGTCGCCCCGATTCCCGTTCATGACATCGGTTTGGGGAGAGGCGATCAGAAAATCGTCCCCGTCCAAAGCGAGAATGCCGGCGGGGTTCGCGATCGTCCAATCCGGCGAAACTTCCCCCGTGGGCGCGATTTCCAGGGCGAAGCGGCCGGGGGCGAGGATGTCCACTTCGTCGGTGAGGAGGTGGAGTTGCGAGGAATTGCCGGAGGTTTCAATTAAGGTTTGATAACCCGTCAACGCTTCCGAGTCCGCCAAAAGGGGAGCCGATTGGGCGGATGTCAGAATGGGCGCGATCGCCGTTTCCGCCTCATTTAGGAGCGATCGCACCCAGGGCTCGGCGATCGGCCACACCCGCTCGAACCAGGCGACGTAGGACGGAAAAAAGGTGGTGACAATCGGTTTGGCCGCAGGTAAAACCACCTGCTGAAATGCATTCCAAACGGTGTCAAACATAGTGGCAAGTTCCCGAGCAGCAATTCAGGTTGTCCGAGCTCGGATATCAATCGGCGACCGGCGCCCGGATCGTCCTGTTTGGTTCCTGCGAATCGGGTTGTTTGCCCTCCGGACGGTTCTCACACAACCCGGACGGCGAGGTTTTTTGAGCGATCGCACCTCGCCCGTTGACGATTGTCGGATATATAGCGCTGCGCGCAGGGAATGGGGAATGGGGAATGGGGAATGGGGTAATGAAATCACCTGGATATAAGGGTTTCAAGGTTTGTCCCTCCCAGGAAACTGTAAACAGACGAGCGCGATACCTGCGATATATAGCAGTAAGCCATCAGCTTTGAGCAATCAGCTCGTGTCAAATTCCCACCTATCAGGATTTTGGGAGTTCGGTTCTGTCCGAACCGACTCTCGTAGTGCTATAGCAACGATCGCTCGTCTGTTTACAGTTTGGGAAAGGGGGACAAACCTCGGAATCCTGATGACAAGGGAATTTCCCATCCCTACACCCTACACCCTACACCCTACACCCCAGCGCACAGCGCTATATTTTTCTCTCCGCTAGTGCTACCATAGTCAGGATGTTCTCTTGTCAACCATCCCAACGTAGATTTTTGACGCAGACCGAGTGCCCCAATTCCAGATTGAGACGGGATGTCACCAACACTAATCAGTCAACTCAATAGCGGCTTCACGCTGTTTCTCAGCTTGCTCGTGGAGGCGATGCCCTTCCTGCTGCTGGGAGTCATCTTTTCGAGCGTGCTGCTGTGGCTCGTGGATGAGCGGAAGCTGCTGTATTATATCCCCCAAAATCCGTTTTTGGGGGCCCTATTTGGCAGTTTGGTGGGGTTCATGTTTCCCGTGTGCGAGTGCGGGAACGTCCCCGTCGCCCGCCGCCTGCTGACTCAGGGGGTGCCCCCGTCGGCGGCGATCGGATTTTTATTCGCCGCCCCGACGATCAACCCCATCGTGATCTGGTCCACCTGGGTGGCGTTTCGGGAGCAACCGGAAATGGTGGTGCTGCGGGTGCTCTTTTCCCTGATTATCGCCATCACCTTGGGTTACGTTTTCAGCTTCCAAAAAGACCTGCGGCCGTTCCTGCAACCGGCCCTCGCCCGCCTCATCCCCCAATTTGAAGCCGAAAAAAAGCCCGCCCAAGCCGCCGCCGCGGGGTCTTCCCTGCTCCAGTCCGGAACCTACATCCTCGGCCAGTCGGACGGCCCGATGCGTCTGGAGTCCGTCCCGATGTGGAAGGCGGAGGGAAAAATGGCGGTGGAGACAAAAAAGGCTTCCGCCTCTAAAAAAGGGTTCGGGGTTTCGTTTCCGTCTATTTTTATCCGCCCTACCCGGGAACGGGTGAACATGATGTTGGAAACCGGGGTGCAGGAATTTCGGGAACTGGGGGGAATGCTGGTGGTCGGAAGTGCGATCGCGGCGGTGATTCAAGTGGCCGTCCCCCGAGAAATTATCCTCAACCTCGGTTACGGCCCTATTTCTTCTATCCTCGCCATGCTGTTGTTGGCCGGGGTGGTGTCCATCTGTTCCACCGTCGATGCCTTTTTTGCCCTCTCCTTCGCCGCCACATTCACCACCGGATCGTTGTTGGCCTTTTTGGTCTTCGGCCCGATGATCGACATCAAAACCGTCGGCCTGATGCTGTCGATTTTCCGCACCCGGGCGGTCATTTACCTGATGATCCTCGCCGCCCAACTCACCTTTTTATTGACCCTGGCCGTCAACCTCAATCTCAGTTATTGATAATGGGCAATATTCAGTCCAGTAGTAGACCGTTTCGGCTAAAATGAGGCAAAATTCCAAACGGAGCATCGGGCATCTTGCCTGTGGATTCAGATCCGATCCCCTCATTTAAGATGACACAGTCCACTACATAGGTATTTGCAGAACGCTGCAAAAGTAAATGAGAAGTTTCTGTGAGGACACACCAAGTTGTAATTAAAGGTTCATCAGAACATTTATAGCAAAGAGCGCTCGTGTGGTTACAAAAATGATGGTCGGGAGAAAAGAGGAGAGAGGAGAGAGGAGAGAGAAAT
>NZ_JAJENU010000639.1:0-145948 GCF_035615495.1 Lyngbya sp. CCY1209
AAATTCCCTCGACATCAGGGTTTAAAGGTTTGTCCCTCTGAGGAAACTGTAAACAGACGAGCGCGCACTGCTATAACCCAGAATTTTCGGGGGGGGGGATTGACAAATCCTCCCAAATCTGCATCCCCCCCAATTCCCCATCTGCGAAAATCTGCGAAATCTGTGGATTGTGTAAGTATTCAAACGGACTTAATATCAGTCAGAGAAGCTGTGATTCGCTATCGCACTGAGGGGGAACAAATCTAAAAATCCCTAAAACTGATACACCGTCCCCACACTTTCCAATCCAATATCGGTATCCGGCGAACCGACGATCGCCCCCGTCCCGAAACCCGCCACGGCGGCGCCGAAACCCAAAACCCCGTCACCCGGACTCGGATTCGGGTGCAGGTAGGTGTCCAAAAATTGTCCCGTCCGCAGTTGAAATTGGAACGCCGCGCCGTAATCAAAGGGGCCGAAACCGGGTGCCCCGACGAGGACGCGGCTATTTCCCGTCATATCCAAAGACGTCCCGAAGCGATCGCCAGACCGCAATTTCGGCGGCGAATAATCCTCGAAAATCGTCCCGGTGATGCCGTCAAGCAGAAAAGCCGCCCCCGCATCCACTCCCCGCCGGTCGTCCCCCGGGGCACCGATGAGGATGTCCCGTCCGATCCCCGTCCCGGCGACAGCGTGGCCGAAACGGTCCGATCCGGGGTTGGGGTTGCGGAAGCTTTGGATCAACTCCCCCGTGGCACCGTTAAACATATAAGCCTCACCCGGACGGTTAGAACCCCCAGCACTCAGGCTTCCCGGGGCGCCGACGAGCACCCAGTCCCCCACCGCCGCGATCGCCGCCCCGAAATAGTCGTCCGGTTGGGGGTCGGGGTTGTTGAAGGTTTGCAATAATTCCCCCGTGGCGACATCAAATAAATAGGCAGTCCCCGATCGCACCCCGGAAGTGCCATCCGTCGGGGCTCCGATCGCCACCGTATTGCCGAAAGCCGCCACGCTGTAGCCGAAATTGTCAAAAGGATCGGGGGTGGGGTTGAGAAATTGCGCGATCGCCCCACCCGTAACCGGATTGTACAGATAAGCCGCACCCGTGGCGGGGGCGAGACTGCTATCCGCCGGCGCCCCGACGATCGGATTTCCCCCCCAAGTGGCAATAGACATCCCAAATTGAGAATTTCCGGCCAAGGACGAGGGATTGTTGAACGTTTGCAATAATTGTCCGCTAGGCACGTCAAACAGGTAAACGAGTCCCTGAGAACCGTTCCATCCCGGCGTTCCGACATAAACCTGGGTGCCCCCCGTTTCCACCGCCGCCCCAAAGCGGGAAAAGGCTTCCGCTGCGGGATTATCAAACGTTTGCACCGGATCGCGGGGCTCTTCGTCCGGGACAATTTCCAAAATGGCGGCGGCGGGTTCGACCAAAACGGCGGTTCCGGTGGGATCTTCCAGGGACAGTTGCAGGGTTTCGGGGTACTCCACCACGCTGTCATCCGCGATCCGGATTGGGACGGGTTTGGGGCCGAGTTCGCCGTTCTCGAAATTGACGATAATCGGGCCGAGATCCACGCCGTCGGGGGGGAGGGGTGTTGTGGGGGTGGGAACTACCGTGACGCCGACGGCGCCATCTTCGCCGCCGGAACGGACGACGGTGACGGGTTCACCGCTGCCGTTTTCCTGAATTTCAAATCGGGGGGACTCGAAGGCGAGGACACCGGGGACGAACAGATCCGATCGCGCAATATTATCTGGACGGACGCCCCGAACCACCGCGAGAATTTCCCCGCTTTCGGCTTCGAGGATCGTATTATTGGCGTTATCGGGTTCTTCGACAATATTTAACCCGTCGATGGGGGTGTCGCCGAGGAGGAAAATGGTATCTTCGCCGGGGGTAAAATCGAAGATCTGGTCCGCTTGGGCGATGGTGGTGACACCCAATCCGGCTTGGATAAAAAACGTGTCGTTGCCGACACCTCCGGCCAGGGTATCGCTGCCCAAATTGCCGAAGAGGCGATCGTTTCCGGCTTCTCCCAGGATGCGATCGTTCCCCCGTCCGCCGAATATTTCATCATCGCCGTCCCCACCCGTGAGGAAGTCGTCCCCCGCTTCGCCATAAATCAGGTCGTTTCCCTCGTCTCCGCGAATTGGGTCGCCCTCGGTTCCCCCGAATAGGGTGTCGTCCCCTTCCCCGCCGATCAGGTCATCTTCGCCGGCATCGCCGCTGATGCGATCGTTTCCTTCCCCCCCCGTCAAACTGTCCCCGTCCTGACCCCCGAAGATCACATCATTTCCGGTTTCCCCGTCTATTAAATCGAAACCCGTCCCCCCCGAGAGGGTATCGGCGCCGGGTCCCCCAAACAGCGTATCCGGGTCGAGTTCCCCCAATAGCTCATCACTGCCCTCATTGCCTTCTAAATAATCGCTTCCGAGTCCCCCGGAGAGAAAATCGTTGCCGCCATTTCCGAATAATTGGTCATCGCCCCCATTTCCCCGGATGGGTTCGGAATCTTGCGACCCCCGCACCGTGTCATTTCCCCCCCGCATGAAGACTCCGAGGGGGAACACTGCCAACTCGTTCTCAAAAAACGTCACATCTTCGGGGATGTCTTCCCCCACCAGGCGAAGTCGTCCGGTAATCGGGTCGGTTTCGGGTCTTAATACCATGTTAAAAGGGCGATCGCGGCTCATTAATCCACAGCAACCAACACGGTATCATCTTTGGGTGCCAATTGTCCGATCGCCCCCCCATCGCCCCGACTATTGCCTATTGCCTTTTGACTTTTACCTGTTTCCAAAACTCGTCAATACTGACAAAATTATACCCCCGCCGCAACAATTCTGGAACGATTTTATCGACCGAGGCGGCGACATCGCACCCGCCAAAGTAGCCGTCGTGGAGGACGACGATCGCGCCGTTTTTCGTCTGCCGCAACACCCGGGAAACCACCGCATCGACGCCCGGTTCCACCCAGTCTTCCGGCACCACCGACCACATCACCGTCCGGTAGCCCCATTCGGCGAGAAGTCCCAAGGTTTTCCAGGTGAAAAAGCCGTTGGGT
Source organism: Lyngbya sp. CCY1209 (assembly GCF_035615495.1). Lineage (GTDB taxonomy): Bacteria > Cyanobacteriota > Cyanobacteriia > Cyanobacteriales > Microcoleaceae > Limnospira. The sequence goes on from NZ_JAJENU010000639.1 coordinate 3,051, forward strand.
GGGCGGACATATTGAAGCGTTTTTTGGTCGATGCCACAAGTTTTATGGATGGTTTCTTTTGTCCTTTCCAAAGTTTGTTTTAATTCCTCTTTTCTCAAACGGGTAAATGAGAGATGCTGGTAGCCGTGAATTCCGATAAAATGCCCCCGGCGATACACTTCTCGGGCGACTTCCGGATGGCGATCGACCGACACTCCCAGCCAGAAAAAGCTGGCTTTGATGCCGTATTTATCCAACACATCTAGTAGTTCGAGCGTGTACCGGGGATGGGGGCCGTCGTCAATGGTCAGGGCGATTTCTTTTCGCGATCGATTGCCCGTCCAGAGGCTGTTCGGAGAGATGAGTCTCAACAGGGGATAAAGGAGAGGATAGAAAAAGGCGAATTGGAGTTTGATTCTGGGTTTTAGCATTTTCGATGTTTCTCCAAATAGCCCTCGGGTCGATCGCCACAAATATTGGATTTGAAGATTTTCGCATTTAAAAAGTTAACAAAATGACCGATATTGTCAGCCGTATCGTTTTTGGGAGAGGCGCGAGTCGAGGGAAATGAGAGTGTGTCGTTTCATCCAGGCGCGGGAAAATTGGACCACATAGTTTTCCTGTTCGCGGGTTTCCACGGTATACTGGCGGACGCGGCGAACTTGGGCGATCGCATCTTCGGGGTCGCAGCCCAGGGCGACCAGACAGCAGGACGCCACCACCCCCGTCCGGCCCAGACCCCCCATGCAGTGGATGACCACCGTTTCACCGTCGCGCACGGCGCCGAGAATCTTCTCGACCAGATCCAGCAGGCCCTCCATCGAGGTGGGGACTTTCAGATCCGGGATCGGAAACCACCAACTTTCTATACCCCGGGCCCGCACTTCCGGCATCAAATCGGGGATGTGAACCCGTTCGAGTTCCGGCGCCTCGATCAGAGAAATTAAGATATCCGTTCGATACGCTTCTCCCAGGCGATCCAAATCTTTTTGCAAATTTCGTCGCCAGCAAAAGTGCATTCCCTGGTGTTGCTTTCCGGGGGCGAAGGTCATGCCAATTTTTCCCGGCAGTTCCACCCATTCGGAGGGCAAAAAATCGACGGCGATCGGGTCGTTTTCGGAGGTTCTGATACGGTTCATCGGCGGTTCGGGGGTGGATGTGAAACTTCCCCTCAAATTGTAATGATTTTCGTCAATTTGTCCACCTCCGTGGGGCGGTACTGTCGGGGGGACGTCGGCACCCCGGCGATCGCGTGGCGTCTAGGCCGGAATCGCCGTTACAATCCGCAGGCTTCGACCCGGGAGTAAAATAGGTGGCGAGCTTGAATTTCTTGGGTCGTGAGGGGGAGGGAATTAGGGGAATTTAACTGGAAGCCCGATTCCTCAATTTTTAAGCCCCGGTCTAGGTCATTTAAGCGGGGCAAGTGACCTTCCGGCGCCTCCAGAGAAAAGGTGAGTTTATCGTTGGGTCGCCAGCTTTCTTTTCCGTCCTCGCTGCCGGTTTCGATCCAGCGAATTAGGTCGATAAAATGAATGTACGAATCTAGATCGTATTTGCGGAGATTTTCCGGATTCAATTCGTTGCCAGTTTCCGTATATATTTCCTTCTGAACTTGGAAACCGAAGCGATCGCCAGAGGCCTCCCGCCACAGCATATCAATGACCTTGAGCTCCGGACAGGGAAAATTTCGGAGACTCTCGACATCCAGATAACCTTTCCGACCTTTGTCGCCAAATTCGAGCAGGATTTGATAGGTTTTTCTGTCGGCTTCTTTCCATTTTTTATTCCCCAGCATTTGTTCCAGAGATTGCAGCGATTCTGGCTGGCGATAACAGATTTTTTCGGGGCGCAGTAAATTGATTTCGACCCGGGCTACCTGGCCACCGACATCGACCAATTCCAGGGTTCCAAAGCCCTCGTTTAGCAGGGTATTAATTTGATTTTTAAAGGTCGTAAACTGGGCATCTTTTCTGATGCGATCGTCCTCGATTTCTTGATTCAGAGCGTCGATCTTCAAGCGATCGCCATCCTTGATGGCATCGCCGCAGGGGGAATTCGGCCACGTGTAAATCTCCAAGTTGTCCGGATTGACGGTAATTTCAATATCCTTGATATAGCCCCTGTACAGCTTTTGCCCTTCAAAATATTCCGGCGCAATTCCCAGCAACTCGCCGTAAAAATCGACCACATCTTCCGGGGAGTTGTCGCCCACATATCGATTCAAATTTACGTTTCTTAGCGTTCCATATACGGTGATCACAGATCCGAAAAATAGCCCCGCTATAAAAATCGGTAATGGGCTGAAAATTTGGTTGAAAAATGTTTCATTTTTTGTCGTTAATGACCGATATTTTTTCATGGGATATTGGGGTAGATGCAAACATCGCAGAATCGGGAATTTACTTGACATCAGTCCAATGAAAGCCAACCCCAATGCAGTCCGGTAAAACTCATTTTTTTAGGTGCTCCCCCCGGTCTTATCCCCACTCTCAAGGTCGAGTGATATGGGTCGCGGTGAGCTGGATTGAGATGAAGCATATTTCCAACCTCACGTTGAAAGGGAATTCACAAATTCGAGTTCCAGAAATCTTAGATTTGGATTGAGTCCCTGGGAATTAGACTGAATTGTAAACGCACCCTTCTCTGGCAAAATCTCAGATGACATCGCCCGTATTATACATATAACTCTAACATTTTGGAGATTTTTGTCTTCTACCTAAGAGTCGATTGTGGGGCGATCGCCACCCCCGGGGTCGATGCCGGGGGATTGTGGATTCGATCCATTTCCGTCACCTCATGAAAGATGCGATCGCCGTCCATGGGAGCGAGTACAATTGAAATGCCACCGCGTCCCCCGGACCCGCCAGTGTCGTGGCGGAAAATCACCCTTTAAAGGCGACGACCGACGATAATGAATTACCAGGGAAGTATCTCGCCGTTGGCGTGCCAAAACGTGCCACTATTCTCCAAATTGAGTTGCTCAATTCTCGCCAGCAATCCGTTGACGGACGCGGACGGGGTGATGCCGGTAAAATTGGTCATCCGCGTCTTCACCAACCCCGGGTGCAAAATGGCGACGGCAATTCCCCGGGGCTTCAAATCGTGGCAGAGGGACTTTCCCGCCATACTCACCGCCACCTTCGACATCCGGTAGCCGTAGGAACTGCCGGAGGTGTTGTCGTCAATGGAGCCCATGCGGCTGGTGATGATGGCGATTTTCGAGCCGGCGTGGAGGTTGGGGAGTAAGGCGTGGGTCACCCGCAGCGTCCCCAGGGCGTTGACTTCAAACTGGCGCCGAATACTTTCAAAATCGAGATTTTCCAGGGTGTTTCGCTTCAAAATGCCGGCATTGTTGATCAAAACATCGATCGCGGTGTCTTTCAACTGGCCGGCTAACTCGGCCACCGCCTCATCGGAGGTGATGTCGCACCCGGACTCAACCCGCACCCCCAGGCTTTCGAGTTCGGGGGTGGCTTGGCGGCAGACCGCGATCGCCGTGTCCCCCCGGTCCCGCAACTGCCGACAAAATTCCAACCCGATGCCGCCCGTGGCGCCCGTGACTACATAAGTTGCCATTGTGATCGATTTTTTTTTAACTCTCCTCTCCTGTTGTACCGGGTTTCGGCTGGTTGCGATCGCGCGATCGAGACAATTTGGCAAAGTGGCGACTTCGATGGGACGGCGGCGGACGGGCGCGACGGGGCTTTATGTTATTATGAATTCATTCTAGAATCCTACTGTTATCTCAACTCGGTTTCCACCTGGGCAACCATTCTCGCGCCACCGAGAGAGCGTCCGTAAATTTGCGATCGCTGAAAATCTCACCTTTTTCACAATTCTTTGTTACCCTAAAAATCGAAACCATTCCATCGCAGGTCCGACCGAACATGATCGAAACCGCAACATTCGGCGCCGGTTGCTTTTGGGGAGTCGAAACCGCATTCAAACAGGTCGATGGCGTCACCGAGACGGCCACCGGATACATGGGGGGACACTTCCCCAACCCGTCCTATTTGGATGTCGCCGCCCGGATCACGGGCCACGCGGAAGTTGTGCAATTGCAATACAACCCCGATCGCATTTCCTACGAACAATTATTGGAGATATTCTGGAAAATCCACGACCCCACCTCCCTCAACCGCCAGGGCCCCGATCGCGGCGAACAGTACCGCTCGGTGATTTTTTACCACACCCCGGAACAAGAACGGATCGCCCGACATTCCAAACACCGACTGCAACTCTCGGGCACCTACGATCGCGCGATCGTCACCGAAATTAAACCCGCGTCGGAATTCTACCCCGGCAAGGGGGGACCGTAGGGGGGCGGGGAAGGCGGAAGCAATTGATAATTATCAATTATCAATTATCAATTATCAATTGTCAGATTCGCGATCGCTGATCCGAATCACATAAGGATGATAGGTGTTGGGCTCGTAGGAACCGACCCAAATCTCATATTTCCCCGAAAGCCACTGGCCGGCAATGCCGGGGTTCATGTCCACGAAATCATCGTTACACCAACTGCCCCCCGGCCCCCGAATCACGATCACCGTGTCCTCGCTACTCTGAACCTGCAAACTCAGATAGCTAAAAAACTCGGTCAAAAATAGCGTGTGGTCCGGCTGCTCGTCCACGTAACCGATGCAGGGGCCCGTCGGCGTCTCCTCCCGGCCCGTGGTTTCTTGGGCGGATACCGGGCCGCCGCTGAGTCCCCGGATGGTCAGCGGGTCGGGGCTGAAATCGGGCGATAATGTCAGATTTTCAAACATCGGCGTCGCACTCGGCTGCTGCAATTGAGCCGCTCCGGGAGCGGCGATCGCCAACCCGAGGGTAACAATCATTGAGCCGAAGATGATCTTTTGCGTCTTCCCAACCTTCATTTTTTTGTATGTATTTACTGTAATGACCCAAAAATCGAGTCGAAAGCCTCCCCTTTTTAGGAGTGAGCAATGAGGAGTGAGAAAAAAGTTTCTCTATTCTCTTTTCTCAGGGGTAATACTTTTGACTTTTTCCTTTTTCCTTTTTCCTTTTTCCTTTTTCCTTTTTCCTTTTGCCTTTTGCCTTTTTAAAAGAATCCCCCATCTAGATTCAAGATAGGGGAATTCAATCCGGTGAAGTCCCGGGACTTTCACTTACGTTAAACAGAATTTAATGGAAGTGTAATGATTTAAGTGATACTCACTTCCACTCCATTTGAGAATTGGAAATGTGCGGGTGAGCCTCAAAGCCGAACGATTTCCATTTAGGATTCTTCCCCCAACACTTCCGCTTTTAAAGCGTTGAACTGGGTCACGAGTTCCTGGCGGGTTTCGCTGCGGAGCAAATAGCGGTAGACGAACCAGGCAGAAAATCCAATTCCCACTAATTCCAAGGTCGGTTGAACGAAAGGAATTGTGTTGATGATATCGATGACTCCCACCAAAACCCGCAGTGTCACCAACAACACCACGATCAGAATGACGGTGGTGAGGGGGCGAGAATATTCCCCGAAAAACTGGCCGAAAATTTGCGGTAAATTGGCGATAAATGCCATCACCCGATCCGTGATGGCGGCGACATCTGTGGCTGCCGTTTCCGGGGTTCCGGTCGTCGTTTCGGCGATCGCGGCTTTGGGTTCGGTGGCCGGTTCCAATGGGGGTTCGGGCGGTTTTGCCGCCGCTACGGGTTCGGGTTTGGGTTCGGGCGGTTTTGCCGCCGCTACGGGTTCGGGTTTGGGTTCGGCCGGTTTTGCCGCTACGGGTTCGGGTTGGGGTTCGGGCTTGGCTGGGGGCTCCATTTTGTTGGCAGTTCCCGATGTCGTCGGTTTTGCGGGGGTGGGTTCTGGATTTGAAGCGGGTTTTTGAGCCGCGGGGGAATTGGTTGTGGGCGTTGTTTTATCGTTTTCTGGTTTGGATTTAGAATCCGCCATAACATTCAGCCTCAATAAATTAACGGTCTAATATCTGTTGCAAGCGGGTCAGATCGACGCCGCGTTGGTGGAGGAGAACCCAAGATTCAACCAAATCCGGGCCGTGAACGGCCCCCGTGAGGGCGGCTCTGAGCGATCGCATGATCAGGCCCTTTTTCAGTTTCGTCTCTTTGGTCACGGTTTTGACGATCGCTTTCACCCCGTCGGTGTCGAGCGGCTCGTCGGGCTCCAGTTGGTCCCGGACGGCCTCCAGAACCGCGATCGCCCCCTCCTGTTCCAACTGCCGTTCGGCCTCTTCGTCGGGCGTCACCGTCGGGGCAAAGAACCCGGAAGCCATGTCCACCGCATCTTTGAGGCGGGTCAGACTCGGGCCGATCAGGGCGGTGAGCTGTTCCAGCCAGGGGCGTTCGCCTTCCGGATCGAACTCGTAGCCCGCCTCCTGCCAGTAGGGAATCAAGCGATCGGTCAACTCCGCAACGGGCAGATTGTGGATATACTGACTATTCAACCAATCCAGTTTATCCCAGTCAAATTTTGCCCCGGCTTTGTTGACGCGATCGAAACTAAACTGTTTTGCGGCCTCCTCCAGGGTAAAAATTTCCTGGGTGGAATCCGGCGGCGTCCACCCCAGCAGGGTCATGTAATTCGCCAACGCCTCGGCCGTATATCCCAGCTTTTGGAACTCGGAAATCGATGTCACCCCGTCCCGCTTGGACAATTTCCGCCCGTCCGGATTCAAAATTAACGGCGTGTGGGCGAACTCCGGAACCGTCCCCCCCAAAGCTTCGTAGAGTAGTATCTGTTTGGCGGTATTGGCGATGTGGTCTTCGCCCCGGATGACGTGGGTGATGTTCATGTCGATGTCGTCCACCACCACGGCCAAGTTGTAGAGGGGTTGGCCGACTTCCGTCCCCGTGGCGGCTCGGGCGATCACCATATCCCCGCCGAGGTCGCTGCCCTTCCAGACCACCGAATCCCGAACCCGGTCTTTCCATCGGATCTCGCGATCGTCGTCTATTTTAAAGCGGATCACCGGCTGACGCCCCTGGGCCTCGAACGCGGCCCGTTGGTCCGCCGTCAGGTGGCGGTGGCGGTTGTCGTAGCGGGGCGCCTGATTTTTCGCCTTCTGGGCCGATCGCATCTCGTCGAGTTCTTCCGGGGTACAATAGCAGCGGTAAGCGAGTCCCGCGTCCAACAATTTCTGGATCGCGTCCCGGTAGAGGTCGATCCGCTTGGACTGAAAGAACGGCCCCTCGTCCCAATTCAAGCCCAGCCACTTCAATCCATCTAAAATATTTTGGGTGAATTCGGGCCGCGATCGCTCCAAGTCGGTATCTTCGATCCGCAAAATGAACTGTCCCCCCCGATTTCGGGCGAACAACCAGTTGAACACGGCCGTTCGGGCCGTACCGATGTGTAAGTTACCTGTGGGACTCGGAGCCAGACGAACTCGGACACTCATATCGCAATTGTCTTTGAGTTGTGCTAAATATTTTATCGCAAAAGGTGGTAAGCCTAATTTATCGCCACCAAACTCAATTGACTAATTTGTTAGTCTATCGCATTCGGGGAGTTAAAGGAACCGGGAGTAGGGAATAGGTAATAGGGAATAGATAATGGGGAATCCCTGCCATCCGTGACGCGATTGGCAATAGGGAATTGCAGTCGGCAACCGGGGACGGTTGCCCCCACAGATCTGAGATCTGATCTCCTATTTCTTGGCCCCCAGGCGTAATAGGGAATTGCAGTCATAGGGAATTGCCGTCGGCAACCGGGGACGGTTGCCCCCACAGATCTGGGATCTGATCTCCTATTTCTTGGCTTCCGGGCGTAATAGGGAATTGCAGTCGGCAACCGGGGACGGTTGCCCCCACAGAAAGGTTTATTGACCCATGCTAGACAGGGATTATGAGTAACAAATGGGTAACGGTAGAGGACTGTGGCTCCTTCATGTGCGGGCTAAAGCCCCGGTATAAGGGGAATACTTTTGAACGGGACTGACGGGGCTCGAACCCGCAACTTCCGCCGTGACAGGGCGGTGCTCTGACCAATTGAACTACAGTCCCTTGCAGTTCGCTTTGCTTTTTCGCGCAGATTCTATTATTAACTCATTTTCCGGGATTGTCAACCCCCCCGGACAATATTTTTTGGATAAAGCTTGAAACCCTTTGAGAGAAAGCGTTTGGGCGACTGGAAAGGGGCCTGGCGATCGCGAAGGCGATGACCTGGGTTTGCTGGAGGGGGTTGAAATTGTTGTCGGCGACGAAAATGAGCGATCGCCGTCCGTCGGGTAAAATTGGCCCGAAGGTCAACCCCTCCACGTTGTCCACCGCCAGTCCCAAGGTATTGAAACTCAGCAGCAGGGTTTTGGATGCCGGGGAGACATCGCCGATGTGATTTTTCAGGCTATCGACAGATGCGATATCCGTCGCCGCCGCCAGGGACACCTCGAACAGGCGGATCGTGTTCCCCGTCCCCAATGCGAACGATCGCTCCAACGCCAGCAACCGGGTGTCACTCAACGCCAGCAAGTCCACCAACCCGTTAATTCGGAACCCGCCGGAAATGATCGAACTGGCGACAACCGATTCCGTCTCATAGAGAAATTCGCCCTCGGGCTCGGCTGCCGCCAAATTGTAGCGGAGGATGCGGCTGGGACTGCCCCGGTTTTCGTCGGCTTCCGGACCGTCCTGAATCAAGGCGTTTTCGGTGGCGGTGAACAGGGTATTTCCATCGGGGGTGAGGGTGAGACTTTCCAAAGCGAGGTTATTGCGAATTCCGATATTGCGATCGCCCGAAAAAAATTTGTCGGGAATCGGCAATTCCGCCACTTCTCGCCCTTGCAAAGAGAATTGTTTAACGAAGGGGGGATGCGATCGCTCCACGTTGCCCTCGGAAGAAATCCAAAGATGATTTCCATCGAATGCAATCCCCTCCGGATCGATGCTTCCGACGGGGAAAGATTGCCCCTCGGCATCCACTAAAAACGTCACCCCCACCACTTCGATGCTATCCAATTTTAGCGGCTCGGAATTCCAATTCAATTTGAGCGTATAAAATCGGGGGGGTCCGTTGTCGCCGCGGGAGTCGGAAACCGCATAAAACAGATCTCGCCCCGCGTCGTAGGTGATGCCCGAAAGTCCCCCCACCTCCGTCTGGGCAAATGTGAACCCCGTGGGAAGCGTCGCCGTTCCCAAAACCGTCAATTCCCCGATGCGATCGGGCGCCGGGGGTGTGATTGCGGGGGATTGCGTCAGTCCCAGAATTAGGGTGAGGGTGAGAATTGTGGCGATCGGAAATTTCAGGACAAACATGGGTGGGGATGGGAGTTTATTTTATTGTAAGGGGTGAAGTGCGATCGGCTTATCCGTCAATCAATCCGGCTCTGTCCAGGGTATATTTAAACGTCTGAAGTCTCTATCAAAAGAGGCGATAGATTCATTGGATTGGCGGGCAGTTTCGGCAAGATAAGCATCGACAAAATCAACATTTTTAGTCGCCATACTGTCGAGGGCAGCTATCACCCGTTCGGCAGATTCAAGGACAATCCCTTCCGACGTTAATAAAGAAATCAAAACATCCGCAACTTCCGTTTTAGAATAACCGTAAAAAGAGACGAGTACCCAAACCACTTCAGCCACCACCAGAGAAGAGACTTTGAGAAGCAATTCGCCCCGTTCGGCTTTCTCAATGAATTGGGTAGCTCGTTCGGCTAAATGGCTCGGATCGTTGGTGATAAACCTCAGTAAAACATTGGCATCCACCCAATAGCTATTCATCCTTCCGACTTTAAATTGTTAATGCCCAAAGATTCGGCGACAGTTTGTCGAATTTCCGCCTTTCCAGGATGGGGTCGGGTCGCCGGCAAAACTCCCCGAAATTCGCTCAGACGTTTTCTTTCAATTGGACGCAAATGGATTTCATTGCCGACAACAATAAAAAGTAACTCATCCCCCTCTTTGAGTCTCAAATGCTGGCAAATTTCGGGCGGTATTTTGATTTGCCCGTCGGATTCAATCTGTGTCTTCATAATTCGGCGATCGCTATCAATTACCCGAGGCTATTTTATCATATTTTTGCTAGTTCAGCAATTTTCCCGATTCCTTCAGTTTTGAGAAACCGGGTTTCTATGAATATTTTACATGGGAACTAGAGATCCTTCTAGAAACCCGGTTTCTTCCTCCCCATCGATAACTCTAGAAACCGGGTTTCTATGAATATTTTACATGGGAACCAGAGATCCTTCTAGAAACCCGGTTTCTTCCTCCCCATCGATAACTCTAAAAACCCGGTTTCTTCCCCCCATCTTTCGAGTCAACTCTGCACAAAATCCGCCAGCCACCGCTTCACATGATACGTCGCCCGACAATCATCTTCATTGTAGCGGACGATCGCATCCAATAAAGTGCGATCGCCCGTTTTCAACCATTGTTCGTACCAGCAGACGCACTGGGCGCCGTTCGCCTTCCCATCCCGCCATTCAAAACCGATCCAGCGGGCGATCGATTTGAGGGCGTAACTTTCCACCGGCAGCGTCACCGTCTGCACGACTTGATGATGAACGTCCACCAACCGTTTCATTAGCGGACGCCACAAATAGGATGGAGTCTTGTAGAGTTTAGCGAGGCGGGCGATGGTTTTGGCTTCATAGTCGCAAAAGTGAAAAATGGGGGCGATGGGATACCGCCAAACCAGCGTCAAAAATTGCTCCCAAATCGCCTCTTCGTCCGCCATCGTTTCCGCCAGCAGCGGATAAAATGTTTCGGTGTGCGATCGCCTGTCCACCACCAAAACGCCGTGCAGGTAATCCAAATTCAGATCCGGCTGGGCTTCGATATCGAAGTATAATTCCACCGGGGCTTGCAACCAAAATGGATCGGGTTCCGAACCGTTTCTGCTATTATTTTGATCGGGAATCGTTCCGTTTCCGTCGCCCTCCGATTCGCTCCGCAAAATTGCCCGATTTTGCCATACCGCCTCGGCTTGGCGGATGACTTGCTGGGCGATGCCGTTCTCGAATTCCGGATAGAGGTTCAAATCCTCCGGCGAGGTGCGGGCGAGGGATTCGACGGTGGTGAGATTCAATGTCTCAAGTCGGGTTTGGCGATTGGGGGTAATTCCGGGTAACAAACAGAGGTGATTTTGAGATTTTGCGATCGCGTGACAGTCGGCGTGCCACTGGCAGAGGCTGCACTTTTGGCGGCTGATAAAAATCTCCGGTTCCTGCCGCTCCTGCAGCATGGTAATATAGTCTAAAATCATGTCGTGAAGTTGGGGAAGTCGTTGTCCCAAATTCATCGAATAGGGTCTGCGATCGCGCAACAGTAAAACCGAGCGATCGGGCATCGTTCCTTGAACCCATGCCAAAATTTGGGCGTGCAGGGCGGCGACGAGTTGATAGTCCAATTTGGGGCGCTTTCCGAGGCGGATATCTTGGGGAATGTAAGTCCAATCTCCAAAGACGGAAACGCCGGGTATTTTTACCAACAAATCCGGGTGGCTGAGGAGGGTGATGCCGTCGGGGAGTCGGGATAAAAATTCGCGATCGCTATCTAATATTAGATCCGATTTGTGAGTCGAAAGATCCCCCCCCGCCCCCCCTTGAGAAGGGGGGGAGTAGAGATCCCCCGCCCCCCCTTGAGAAGGGGGGGAGTAGAGATCCCCCGTCCCCCCTTGAGAAGGGGGGGAGTAGAGATCCCCCGTCCCCCCTTGAGAAGGGGGGGAGTCGATCGCCCCCGCCCCCCCTTGAGAGGGGGCTTCTTCTGGGAGTTGGGCGGGGGGTCGGTTGGTGTGAAATAATAAGACGCCGCGATAGATGCGATCGGCGCCTTGTTTCATCAATTCCAGGGTGGCTTGAAATCCGGCTTCCCAGTCTTTGTAGGGGTATTCCGGCTGGGAATAGGTGCGATCGCCGAGAACGGTTTTTCGATAGGCGCCGCTATCGGCGATCAATTTCAGCAAAAAATCGCTGGGCGGTTCTTTCTGGGTGCGATCGCCGTACACATCCAAAAAAGCCCGTCGGTGGCAGCGTTGATAAAACAGAAGCTGTTGATCTTCGATGAGCATCAATACCCGTAGAGGATTCGGAGTCGAGGTTATCCGTTATAGTAGCACCAATCCCCGGAAAGGTGGGAAGTCGGGGATCGAGTCGGACCGTTGCCTATTGCCTTTTGCCTCTTCCCTGCTATACAAGTGGATTTGGCTGCAACCTCAAGAAGATGATGAACAATTTGCCACTCGAAACCCACCGACGAAAGTTCCCCGCCTTGGAAAATAAGGCCTATTTCAATTATGGCGGACAGGGACCGCTGCCGGGTCCCGCGATGGAGGCGATCGCCCGATCCTACGAATTCGTGCAGGTTGGCGGCCCTTTTTCCCAGAAAATCAACGGCTGGGTTCAGGAGGAAATCGCCCTGACGCGGGAGGCGATCGCGGCGGAATTGGGGGTAGAATCGGGAACCGTCACCCTCACCGAAGATGTCACCGTCGGCTGTAATATCGCGTTGTGGGGCATCGATTGGCAAAACGGCGATCATTTGTTAATCTCGGATTGCGAACATCCCGGGGTGGTGGCGACGGTGCGGGAAATTCGGCGCCGCTTCAATGTCGAAATATCCGTTTGTCCGCTGTTGGAGACGCTTAATGAAGGGAACCCCGTCGAAGCGATCGCGGCCCACTTGCAGGCGAATACCCGTTTATTCGTTTTCAGTCACATCCTCTGGAATACCGGCCAGGTGTTGCCCCTGAAAGAAATCGTCGAAACCTGCCACGCGAGAGGGGTGCGGGTGTTGGCGGACGCGGCCCAATCCGTGGGGGTGCTGCCGCTGAATTTGGCGGAATCCGGGGTGGATTTTTATGGGTTCACGGGTCACAAATGGCTGTGCGGCCCGGAGGGGTTGGGGGGATTGTACGTCAGTCCCGAGGGGCGATCGCATCTGAGTCCCACCTTTATCGGCTGGCGTGGCGTGGAGGTGGATGCCAAGGGGACGCCGTTGGACTGGCAACCGGACGGACGGCGGTACGAAATCGCGACATCCGCCTATCCGCTGTTGGGGGGGTTGCGGGAAGCGATCGCCCTCCACAACAACTGGGGGACGGCGGCGCAACGGTACGGGCAAATTTGCGACCTCAGCCGCTACCTTTGGGAACGATTGTCGGAACTTCCCCGGGTGGAGTGCCTGCGGACCGCACCGCCGGAAGCCGGGTTGGTGTCGTTCAAACTCACCGACGGCACCCCGCACAAACAGGCGGTGACGGCGTTGGAGGGGGAACAGATCATGGTGCGGACGATCCTCGATCCCGACTGCATCCGGGCTTGCGTGCACTATTTTACCGAAAAGTCGGAAATTGACCAATTAATTGCCCGGTTGAAATAGCAGCCAAATCGCAAATTTTCGTTACGAAATGGGGGCGAGTGGGCGATCGATTTGCCACAATAGAGGCGTCCGAGGCAGTTCGACCATCCCAAACTGGGGGAACATCATGACGACGCTATACATCATCTGCCTGACGGTCGGCGGCGTATTCGTGGCCCTGGCCGCTTTCGCGGGACTCGACGGCGCGGATTTTGAGTTGGAATTCGATCCGGATGTGGAACTGGCCGATCGCCGAAATCCGACCGAATCCGGCGGAGTCTTGCAACCCAAACGCCGGTCGCCGCGCCTGACGATCCCCTTTTTGAGCCTGCGCTTCTGGACGTTTGGGGTCTGTTTCTTCGGGCTGACGGGGACGATCCTCTCCTTTCTCAGTCCGAGTTTAACTCCGACGGCGATCGCGGCGATTTCCCTTGCCGTCGGGGTGTTTTGCGGGGCGGCGGTCGTGTGGATTTTCGATGTCCTGCGATCGCAGCAGGCCAACAGCATGATGCAATCCAACGACCTGATCGGCCTGGGGGGGACGGTGGAACTTCCCTTCGACCGCGACAGCCGGGGCAAAGTGCGGCTGTCCGTCAAGGGTTGCACCTTCGACATGGGCGCGATGACCGAGGAAAGCCGGGAATTCTCTCCGGGCGATCGCGTGCTGGTGGTCGGAATGGAAAAAAACCGGGTCTGGGTCGTCTCGGAAGATGCCCTGAAACAGTCCCCATCTTAACGGGCCCGCCACCGTCAAGGCGTCTGCTCACTCTTTCTGGAAACCGCCATGAACCAACAATTTGTCGCATCTTTCAACCGGGAAAACGAGGTCGTCGTCGCGGAAGTGGTGCAGGCTCAAGCCCCCTTTCCGGCGACCCGCAGAAATGACATCAGCGATCAGATCGTCACCGGCTTGCCCATCGCCCTCGGCATTTTCGGGGCCTTGCTGCTGCTGTGGTTCCTTAACACCTTCATGCAGATCTGCAAGCCCAACGAGATCCTGATCCTTTCGGGCCGCAAGCACCGCAGCAAAGACGGGCGGGAAGTCGGCTACCGGGTGATTTTCGGTGGTCGGGCGATCTGCTGGCCGATCCTGGAAACCGTCAAAACGATGGATCTGCGGACCATGCCCGTCCCTGTGGAGGTCAAAAACGCCTATTCCAAAGGGGGGACGCCGTTAAATATCCAGGCGATCGCCAACGTGAAAATTTCCAACGATCTGGAAGTGGTGGGAAATGCGATCGAACGGTTTCTCGATCGCGATCGCTCCGAAATCTCCCGGGTGGCGCGGGAAACCCTGGAGGGCAACCTGCGCGGCGTCGTCAGCACCCTCACCCCCGAACAACTCAACGAAGACCGCCTCCGCTTCGCCGAACGCATTGCCGAGGATGTCTCCCGGGATCTGGTGAAATTGGGCCTGCAGTTGGATACCCTCAAAATCCAGAGCGTCTCCGATGACGTAGATTACCTCAACTCCATCGGCCGGCGTCAGATCGCCCTGATCGCCCGGGATGCGGAAATCGCCGAGTCCAACGCCGTCGCCGAAGCCGAACAGGTGGAGGCCGACTGCCGCCGCCAGGCCGAAGTCGCCCAAACCCAGGCCCGCACCTTCATCCAGGAAAAGGAAAACGAACTGCGGAAAATTCGCGCCGAACTTGAACAGCAGGCGCGATCGGAGGAAGAACGCACCACCGCTGCTGGAAAAGAAGCCCGCGCCCGGGCCGAACAGGTACTGCAGACCGTGCGGGCGGAGTTGGAACGGCTGCGCCTGGAAGTGGACGAAGTGCTCCCGGCGGAGGCCGACCGCCAAGCCCGGGAACTGCGGGCTCGGGGCGAGGCGGCGGCCCTGGCCGAAGATGCCCGCGCCTCGGCTGAAGTCAACGACCTGATCAACGCCGTCTGGCAGGAAATGGGGGCGGATGCTTCGGAACTGTTCTACTTGCAGCAGATCGAGATGGTGCTGCGGGAAGCGGCCCAGATTCCCCGCCGGGTGGACTTGCAGAATGTCAACATCATCGACAACGGGGACGGGAAAGCGATCGCCGGGTTGGTGCAGGCCTACCCCGAAATCTTCCGCCAATTCCTCGAAAGCGTCGATCGCACCCTCGGCATCAACGTCTCCCGCACCCTCGGCGACCACCGCAACGGCAACTCCTCGCCCGTTGTCGAAACGCAAAAGTAAAACCTCCTGGAGAGTCGATTATGGGAATTGTCATCGCCATACTGGCTGCATTGGGTCTAGGTACGGGGGCGACGGTGTTTATCATCCGCAACCTCCTGTACATCTGTCAGCCCAGCGAAGTGCTGATTTTCGCGGGCGGACGCCGCCCCACCGAAGGCGGGCGGGATGTGGGCTACCGTCTGGTCAAGGGGGGTCGCAGCATCCGCAAACCCCTCCTCGAACGCGCTTTTCAGATGGATCTGACCAACATGATCATCGAGTTGAAGGTGTCCAACGCCTACTCGAAGGGCGGCATCCCCCTGCGGGTGGACGGGGTGGCGAACATCAAAATTGCCGGGGAAGAACCCACCATCCACAACGCGATCGAGCGCCTGCTGGGCAAGAGTCGCAACGAAATCGAGCAGATCGCCAAAGAAACCCTGGAGGGGAATTTGCGGGGCGTGTTGGCGAGTTTGACACCGGAACAGGTGAACGGCGACAAGTTGGCCTTCGCGAAAAGTTTGCTGGAGGAGGCCGAAGACGACCTGGAACAACTGGGGCTGATTTTGGATACCCTGCAAATTCAGAATATTTCCGACGACGTGGGATATCTCGACTCCATCGGACGCCAGCAGCGGGCGGAACTGCTGCGGGATGCCCGCACCGCCGAAGCCCAGGCGAAGGCGGACGCGGCGATCCGCACGGCGGAAAATCGCAAGATGACGGAGTTGAAGAAGCTGGAAACTGAAGTCGAGGTGTCCAGGGCCGAGGCCGATCGCCGGGTCAAGGATGCTATGACGAAACGGGGGGCGGTGGTGGCCGAGTCCGAGTCGGAAATCGCCTCGGAGGTGGCGAGGACTCAGGCGGAGGTGGCGGTCCAGAAGGAACGTATCAAACAGGTGGAACAGAAGTTGCAGGCGGATGTGGTGGCCCCGGCGGAGGCGGAATGCAAGCGTGCGATCGCCCGGGCGCGGGGGGATGCGTCTCAGATCGTGGAGGAGGGGAAAGCCCAGGCCGAGGGGATTCGACGGCTGGCTGAATCCTGGAAAGCGGCCGGCCCCAACGCCCGGGAAATTTTCTTGTATCAAAAATTGGAGGTGCTGTTGAAGACGATGGCTTCCACCATCCCCGAGGTGTCCGTGGATAACGTCACCATCGTCGATGCCAGCCAGGGCAATACCGCCACCAAAATGGCCGCATTTTTTGAAGAGTTGCGCCAAACTACCGGCATCGACGTGGCCGGTGCCGTGCAGAATTTTGGCGGTCGCGCCCCCGAACCTCCCGTTCCCCCGGCGACTCCCCCGAAATCCATCAAATCTTCCCGCACCAACGGCCAAGCCGTCCGCCACACCCCGGCCTCCCCCCCTCCCAAACCGGAGGAGGCGATCGGATCGCTGCAATTGGAAGTCAAACAACTGCTCGATCGCGTGGCACAAAATACGAAGAATAACGCCGAGGCGGAGCAAGCCGTCGAACGGGCACTCCAACAGTATCCCAATTTCAAACGCCGCCTGCAAACTGTCCTGAAAACTCACGGTTCCCAGGCGGTGCGGACGCTGTTCAACCACCCCACGGTTTACATCCCCACGGCGATGTTGGAAATGTGGCTGGAACAGGATTAGCGATGGCGTTTTGAGACACTGGGTTTTGACGAGAATTGTCGGGGGCGATCGCATTTTGAGAAACCGGGTTTTTATAACCCTTGTCGGGGGTTATCAAAAACTATCATAAAAACCCGGTTTCTTCCCCCGGGCGATCGCGTTTTAGTTCGAGTCAACAATGGAAAGTTCCGAGGAGTGCCGGCAGCGATTATATGTTACACTCGTCGAGTCTCGGCGCGATCGCCACCTTTCCCCCACCCTCACAACCCGACGACGGAGCCGACAATTTCCATGTATCTTCCCCCAGAGTATTTAGAAAAATACGATATCGACATCGACCGGGAAGCCATTCTCCGAAAGCGAAAAGCCTTTCATCCCCGCCTCTTCGATCGCAAACTGCAACCCTACCGAGAAGCGGTTGAAGCCGTCGCAGACCTGGGAAGCGATGAGTTTGACGCGGCCGGTTCCGTGGTGAAAGTCGGCCGCGCGGGGGAACTCTCCGCCGCGGATCGACAACGATTTGAAGCCGCCCTGAAAACCTTCTGTCCCTGGAAAAAGGGGCCGTTTGAATTGTTCGGAACGTTCATCGATGCGGAGTGGCGATCGGACTGGAAGTGGGAACGAATCCTGCCCCACATCAGTTCCCTAAAAGGACGAAAAGTTGCCGACATCGGCTGTCACAACGGCTATTTCATGTTCCGGATGGCGCACGAAAAACCGGAGTGCGTCGTCGGTTTTGAACCCTACGCCAAACAGTTTTGGAACTTTCAACTGATTCAAAATATCGCCCGACAGGATACCCTCCACTTTGAACTGTTGGGGGTGGAAGATATCGACGACTATGCCAATTTTTTCGATACGATTTTTTGTCTGGGCATCCTCTACCACCACACCGATCCGATCAGGTTGCTGCGGAAAATGCGGCGAGCCCTCGCCCCCAAGGGAGAAATTGTCATCGACTGCCAGGGAATCCCCGGAGAAGATGCGATCGCCCTCACCCCCCGCAAACGCTATGCCAACGCCCGGGGAATCTGGTTCCTCCCCACCCAATCTGGCTTGGAAACCTGGATGATTCGGGCTGGTTTTGCTAATATCCGCGCCATTTTCAGTGCCCCCCTCTCCCCGGAGGAACAGCGACGGACGCCCTGGGCGGATATCGACAGCCTGGGGGAATTTCTCGATCCCGGCGATCGCACCCGCACCGTCGAGGGCTATCCGGCCCCGTGGCGATATTATCTCATCGCCCGACGGGGGTGAGGGGGGCGATGGTGGGGGGCGTTCGCGGGGACGGCGGCGGCTGAATTTTAAAAGTTTTGTAAAAAATGTGGATCGATCTGAAAAATTACTGATGAATCGTGTATAAATTGTAGATATTAGTTCGCGAAAATTCTCCGTCGTGATGCGGAGAGCTGTCTTCTCGGGAAAGACAATGGAATCACCGATCGAGCGGTTTCGTTTGTCCGAAGCCGCCAAAGAACAACTGATTCGACTCAAGCGCAGTACGAAAATCGAACAGTGGAACATCTTGTGTCGCTGGGCATTTTGCCGGTCTTTGGCCGAGCCGAGTCTTCCTTCTCCCGTCTCCGACTCGACAAAGGGCGGTATCGAACTGACGTGGCGAGTATTTGGCGGAGAACTGTCCGACGTCTTGCTGATAGCGCTCAAGCAGCGCTGTCACGAGGACGGTTTGGCGACCGATCGCCCAACCCTGGTGGAGCAATTTCGTCTGCACGTCCACCGGGGAATCGGCTACTTGGTTGGGGATGCCGAATCGCAGACCATTGACACTTTAACTCATTTGCTGCCGCCACCAAATCCGTAACTCCAATTACCCGAACGACTCGGTTGCTGTTGTTGCCGGAAAAGATCGCCTTCTTGGCCTCAGATGTAGCACCAGACTCATGTCCTTTTGAATTCTAAAATAATCGGCATGGCACCATCTAAATCCAGAAAATATCATAACATTATGGAAGATCTGGTCGCCGAAGAAGTGCGGCGCCAGTTGGCATTGCTGTCTCCGCGGCTGACCCAGTACATCAAACGGGTGGAGGTGGAAACCTACGCCCTGAACCGTTTGCCCCCCCTCTACGCTTCCAGCAAAGAAGGGTGGCTGCACCAAAAGCGCAAGGCGGGGAACGAATTGCCAGATCAAATTAAACAGTCCGTGCGCCAGGCGATCGCGGCTGTGCAGCGGGATCTGTTGAGAAACTCCACGCCCCTGGTGCCAGAAGAGAATGATGCGTCGTCCCCTGCCACCGCCGCCAAGACGGCCGAAAGCCGGTCGAGATCGGGTTTCAAGTCCGCCAGCGACGAATACCTGTACTGGCGCCGCGCCCGACCTTCCCACTCGGGTTAATCGGGTGAATTAGGGAACCGCCCCCGCAACAGGGGGAAAAAATGTCCGACCGGCCCCTGGCCGCGGCCGATGTGGAGGGAAAAGGCGAGGGCTTCGGTGACGTACTCTTTCCCCCGTCGTGCGGCGATCGCGGGGGGACGGCCGAGGGCGAGGTGGGCGGCGATCGAGGCCGAGAGGGTGCACCCCGTGCCGTGGGTGTGGGGGGTGTCCACCATCGCGGTTTTCAGGGTTTGAAACTGTTCTCCGTCGAACCACAGATCCACCCCCCGCAGTTCGCCTTCCATCCCCCCGCCTTTGACCAAAACCGCCCGCGGCCCGAGGGCGTGAATTCGCGCCGCCGCCTCCCGCATCTGTTCCATCGACTCCACCGCCATCCCCGCCAAGATCTGCGCCTCGTAGCGGTTGGGGGTGGCGATCGTCGCCTGGGGGAGCAACTCGTGCTTGAGGATGGAGATGGCGCGATCGTCGATCAACTGCGCCCCCGTCCGGGACACCATCACCGGATCGACAACCAGCCCCGACACCGGCAGATCCCGCAACCGGCGGGCCACCGCTTCGATAATGCCCGCATCCAACAGCATCCCCGTCTTGACCGCCCCCACCCCGATATCGGCCGCCACCGCGTCAATTTGAGCCGTCACAGCCTCCGGGGGGAGCGCATCGACCCGCATCACCCCCGAGGTATTCTGAGCCGTCACGCAGGTGAGAGCGCAGGTTCCGTGGACGCAGTGAAAGGCGAAGGTCCGCAAGTCGGCCTGAATCCCCGCGCCCCCGCCACTGTCCGAGCCGGCGATCGTCATCGCCACCGGAACCCCGGACAATCCATTTTCGACCCTTTCCATCGCCACTTGATATCAAATCCCGACAATCGACCCCAAAACACCTGCGGGCAAGGATGCCCGGGAAAATGGAGCAATTTTGTTCCGCACCCCTCCCGAATACCGACTTCCGAGTCCCGATCTCGGGTCAGCCTGCGTACCCAATAACCGGATCTGATGATTACCGGGTCGGACGGCGGCGGCGCAGGAAATCGGGGATGTCGAGGTCCGGCTGCTTGGGTTGCTGCGGCTCGGGTTGCGGTGTCGGTGTCGTTTGGGGACGCTGGAACAGCGGGTTCGTCGGTTTGGGAACCGGCGCTTCCCGTCCCGGAGGCGGCATCGTCCCCTTGTTCTCGCCGCTGAATCCGGTGGCGATCACCGTGATCTTCACTTCCCCCTGCATCCGCTCGTCGATCACCGCCCCGAAGATAATATTGGCGTTGGGATCGACCACCTCGTAAATCGTCTCCGCCGCCGCGTTCACCTCGTGCAGGGTCAGGTCGGTGCCGCCGGTGATGTTGAACACCACCCCCTTGGCGCCCTCGATGGAGGACTCCAGCAGGGGCGAAGAAATCGCCGTCAGGGCTGCTTCCCGGGCGCGGGACTTGCCCGATCCGAGCCCGATCCCGAGCAGGGCCGAACCCGCGTCGGCCATCACGGCCCGCACGTCCGCGAAGTCCACGTTCACCAGTCCGGGGATGGTGATGATGTCCGAGATCCCCTGCACCCCCTGGCGGAGTACGTCGTCGGCGTAGCGGAACGCATCCTGCACGGGGGTTTGCTCGTTGATCACCGAGAGCAACTTGTTGTTGGGGATCACGATCAGGGTATCCACCCGGGTCTGGAGGGCCGCAATCCCCTCGTCCGCCTGGGAAATGCGCCGCCGGCCCTCGAAGGTGAACGGCCGCGTCACCACCCCGATGGTCAGCGCCCCGATTTCCTTGGCCACCTCGGCCACGATCGGGGCGCCGCCGGTTCCCGTGCCGCCGCCCAAACCGGCGGTGATGAAGACCAAATCGGAGCCTTCCAAAGCCTGGGCGATCTCGTCCCGGGATTCTTCCGCCGCCTTCTGGCCGATCGCCGGATTGCCCCCCGCACCCAAACCCCGCGTCAATTTCTGACCCACCTGCAACCGTTTGGAAGCCCGGGACTGGGTCAGGGCCTGGGCGTCGGTGTTGACGGCCCAAAATTCCACCCCCGAAACCTCGCTCTCAATCATGCGGTTGACCGCGTTGCCCCCACTTCCCCCAACGCCAATCACCTTGATCTTGGCCGCGTTACTGGGAACAATATCACTACTCCAGGACTCTTCGTGAGACATGGCGTTACCATCACTATTTAAGTTTCCTAATCCTTCGTTTTTGCGAAACGGATTGGCCGATTCTGCTGCCGTCCACAAGTTGGCTTTTCCTTCTGATTGTCGTTCGCTTGGGGTGGAACCCAGATTGCTCTTATGAAGCATGATTTGATTAAGCGGTTGGGGTAGATGAATCAGTTTCAATATTGAGGCAACTCAAATTTAACTATAGGGTAAGTCGGACGAGAAACCAAGACCGAAGGTCGGGCGAAAGGGGGATTCAATCCGAGGTTGACTCGGGGGTAGAGGTGAGGGATTCCGACTGACTATCCGAAACCATCAAAACCAGGGGAGAGCCGGGATTTTTTAAGTCAATGTAGTCGATTTGACTGACATCGAGTTGTTCCGGCAATTTTCTCATCCGATCGAGAACCTGTAATTGTTCCGAAAAGCGACTTCCGTAGGACCCCAAGTGGACTGCCCCGATCTCAGTCATCAAAATAATATTAGCCGGATCTTGCCAATCAATTTCATAAACGTCAACCGGGGAGCGGCTCAGGGTCTCGTACAGTTGTTTCCAGTGCGGGCGGTACTGTTCGACCGGGCCGACGACCTTTAAATCGGGCAGTTGGTCCGTTTGTTTTAGCTCAGTATAGCTCGAGAAGGGCATCCAATTCCCCTCGGCGTCGAGCCATCCCAGGTCGGCGTCGCCCCCCCTGCGGTTCGTGGCGATCGCCGAGGAGGCGATCGCCACGGGACGCCGTTCCGTCACTTCGACGGTCAGGCGGGGGGGGAACACCTGGCGGCTGACGATCGCCTCCTCGATGGGCTGTTCCCGCAACAGGGCCTTTTCCATCGCCCGGGGTTGGATCTGCCAGATGGACTGGGGGTAGGACAGGGGCAGGCTGGAGCGGATCATCCGGTCGGAGAGCAAATAGTTCCCCTCCACGTCCACCTGTTCGGGTTGTCGGATCTGCCAGATGGGTTGGCCGATCGCCCACACCACCCCCCCCGCCAAACTGCCGACGGCCAAAGTTTGCCAGAGGACCTGAACCAATTTCAAACGGCGCTGACGGCGCAGTTGCCGGCGGCGATTCCCCAATTCAGTTGTCGAAACGGATACGATATTGGTCATTGATCCACCGAATGTCTGGTCACATCTATCTCAGAAATCGCCGCGATCGCGATCATATGGGGGGCGAAGCCGATCGGCGACGGCTCCCTTCCCGACAGACCCCACCCCCCGAGGATTCGCTCCCCCGATGCCCATCTCCCCACATCCCCAGCGCTTCGGTGTCATCCTACACTCAAAGTGAGGCATCCTAACACGAGATAGTGAATTTATGGTTGAGCTGAACCTGAATCAATTTTACAAAGCTTGCAACCCCAGCAAAACCATCGACATGGCAAATCCGGAGGATCGGCAGTATTATATCGATTTTTCGGCGGTCCGGGGCAGCGATATCGTCCGGGAGTTGAGTCGCACCATCACGTTGCTCTCGGGGGACGAACCCACCTGCCAACTGTTCTCGGGCCACATCGGCTGCGGCAAGTCCACGGAATTATTTCGTCTCAAAGATGCCTTGGAGCGCCAGGGATACCACGTTGTTTATTTCGAGTCCTCCCAGGATCTGGACATGGCGGATGTGGATGTCAGCGATATCGTCCTGGCTATCGCCCGCCAGGTGAGCGAACAGATGCAGGCGGCGGGGATACGGTTGAAACCGGGATATTTCGGGCGGCTGTTCGGCGAAATTTCCGACTTTTTGCAGACCCCCATCGAGCTGGGAGCCGAAGCGGAAATCTCCGTCGGCATCGCCCGCATCACCGCCAAAACCAAAGACTCCCCCAAATTGCGATCGCAACTGCGGCAGTACCTCGAACCCCGGGTCAGCAGCATTCTGGAAGCGGTGAACTCCGAGCTGCTGAAACCGGCTACCGAGATGTTGCGACAGCGGGGGAAACGGGGTCTGGCGGTGATCGTAGACAACCTCGACCGGGTGGACAATTCCCCCAAATCCTGGGGCCGCACCCAGCCGGAATACCTGTTCGTCGATCGCGGTGAACAACTCCGGCGCCTGCATTGCCACGTCATCTACACCATCCCCTTGACCTTAATTTTTTCCAACGATTACGGCAGGCTTTCGAGTCGCTTCGGGGTAAAGCCGAAAGTGTTACCGATGGTCCCGGTCATCGCGCGCACCGGGGAAGATTACCCCCCCGGCCTGACCTTGCTCCGACAGATGGTTTTGGCGAGGGCGTTTCCCCAGATCCCCCCGGACGACCGCATGGCTCGCGTCCCGGAATTGTTTGAAACCCCGGAAGTGCTCGATCGCCTCTGCCGGATCAGCGGCGGACATATGCGCCGGTTGTTAATGTTCATGTACAGTTGTTTGCAGCAGGAAGATCCCCCCTTTTCCGCCGCCTGTCTAGAAAACGTGATCCGGGAATATCGGGACGATTTGCTCGGGGCGATCGCCGAGGACGAATGGAATTTGTTGCTGCAAGTGGTGGAACATCAGAGCGTGCGCGGGGAGGAAGAATGTCAGACCCTGCTGCGGAGTATGTTCGTCTTTGAATACCGCGATCGCTCCGGGCGCTGGTTCGGGATCAATCCCGCCCTGGCCGAAACCCGGCACTACCAAAATTGGCGTCGGAAACAGCCGGCCATTTCTCCCCCGTCCGAACTGGAAAAGGCCTGACATCAAAAAGACGATATTAAAAAATATTAAGTGGGGCTTGAAAAATCCCCTAAAATCATCGAAAATATTGGCAAAATCGGCGTTCCAGAACGTCAATTTTATCGGGGTTACTACGGGATAATTTTGGCAAAATTCCAGCTATCCCCAGATAGATATCGGGAAAATTTTGACCGGAACTGCCATCTTCGGGAAAAGGGATTCGGGAGTCGGTATTAGGGAGTCGGAGCGAGGGTTTTGACAATTAAGGTCTGTGACGACTCCAGCGCTCACTGCTATATTTCAGGGTTTTCAAAAAGTCAAAAGTGGGTGGGACAGATGGCTTGATCGAGCGGATTTTAAAACGGATCGGCTGGTCTTGTTTTATCCTTTCAAAGTGGGGGCTTTCGACCGGTTTATTCGGCTATTTTACCGGGAAATATCCTCCCACGCAAACCCTCATTTTTGGCAACAACGTGTCATGATAGACCAATTGACCCCTCCCCAAAGCCCGAGCCAAAACGAGCGATCGCTCGCCCGCCTGGTGCGCGCCATCTCCCTGTCCCAGGGACAATTTTCCCTGATTCTAGCCGGCTGCAACTACTCCGGCCTGCGGCGGCAAATGATCAGAAAACTCCAGGAACGGCTCTGCGAGCGCGAAACCGGACAAAAAAGCCTCGAAATTCAAACCCTGACCCTTTCTGCGGACGTCGTCACCCTCTACAGCACCCTAAAAGACGCGATCGCCGCTCCCCCCCCGTCGGCCCTGATGGTGGCGGGGTTGGACGGGGTGGAATCCCCCGACGTCCTGCTCAGTTCCACCAACCAAGTGCGGGACGAATTTCGCAAAACCTTTCCCTTTCCGCTGGTCCTGTGGGTCACAGATAATCTAGCCAAAAAACTGATCCGACTCGCCCCGGACTTCAAAAGTTGGGCGGCGGCCACCATCCACTTCGAGATGGCGACCCCCCAACTGCTGCAGTTCCTCACCTTACAAGCCCACACCCTCTTTTCCCTGGCGGAACTGCGAATCCGCGACTGGGAACCCGAAACTCCCCACCCCGGCGACCAGTCCGGCCCCCCCAAATACGACTTCGCCCCCGGTTCGAGCCGCCGTCGGGAACTCGAGGCGGCCTGGAAAGACCTGGCCGACCGTGGCGTCGAACTGGACCCCTTCCTAGAAGCGAGCCGCCAATTCATCTTCGGCCTCGACTGCGACGGGCTCGACGGGCCGGACCGGGCCCGCCAACATTACCGGCAAAGCTTGGCCCGCCTGCAAAACGCCGGCCCCGAAACCGGCTCCCGCCCCATCTCCCACCGAGAACGTCAGGGGATCATCAGATTCCACATCGCCCTCACCGACTGCCTCCAGGCCGCCCGCAGCCCCGCGGCCGACCGCCCCCCGCTCCTAAGCGCCAAAACCAACCTGGAACGGTGCCGGGACACCTTCGCCGCCGTCGGACGCCCCGACCTGGTGGCGGGGGTGCTCCCTCACCTGGGCGAAGTCCTCAAACGGCTGCAACAGTGGGAGGAGCTGCAAGTTTTGGCCGAAACGGGGCTGAAAATGCACCTCAGCTACGGCCCCGACCGCCAACTGGCCCGGGATTACGGCTTCATGGCAGAAGTCGCCCTCCGGCGCGGCGCCTGGAACGAAGCCCTGGAACTGGCCAAGCTGGCCCTGGCGATCCTCTCCGAGGGGGACTCCCAGAGCGAACGGGGAGCCTACCTGCTGCTGTCGGCCCGCAGTTGCAAACACTTAGATCGCCGGGAACAGGCCATCCGGGAATTGGAAACCGCCCGCCGTTCCACCTCCCCGGGCTACGACCCCCAACTCTACATCGACATCCTCGCCGAGCTGCGGGATCTGTACTACGAAAGCGGCCGATACCTGCAGGCTTTCCGGGTCAAGAAACGGCAGCGGGAAATCGAGCATCAATATGGATTCCGCGCCTTCATCGGGGTCCACCAACTGCAACCACCCAAACGGGTTCTCAACCCCGCCGGCGCCGGAGGTGAAGCCGAAATAGCGGTCGCCCGGGATCTGACCGTTTCCAGCCGCGAACGGGACATCGACAACCTGATCCGGCGGTTGGGGCGCGACGACCACAAATTGATCGTCGTGCACGGCCGGTCTGGGGTGGGGAAGAGTTCCCTGATCGACGCCGGGTTGGTGCCGGCCCTGGAACAAATCAGCCTCGGCGCCCGGAACCTGCTCCCCGTGGTCGTCCGCAGTTACACGGACTGGGTGCGGGAAGTCGAAGGCGCCCTAGCCTATGCCTTACTCCACCAAGATTACATCGAACTCGAAGATGTCAACCTGAAGCGGCTCTGGTACCGGACCGTCCGGGCTTCGCAATACGCCCGGGAGGAGTTCGGTGGCGACCGGGCCGCGTACATTTTGCACCCGGAATCCTTCGTGCCGGACCGGCTGCAAAAAAACGCCGACAAAAACCTCCTCACCGTTCTGATCTTCGACCAATTTGAGGAATTCTTTTTCGTGTCCCGGGAACGGGTGCACCGCCAAACCTTTTACGAGTTTTTGCGGCTGTGCCTGAACATCCCCTTCGTGAAAGTGATCCTCTGCCTGCGGGAAAGCTGCCTCCACTACTTGCTCGAATGCGAGACCCTGTGTCCTTTAGATGCTCTCAACAACAATATTTTGGACAAACGGGTCCGCTACCACCTGCGGGACTTTTCCCGGGCCGAGGCTCGGATCGCGATCGAGCGCCTCACCCGGCGGGCGAAATTTGAGCTCGAAAGCGCCCTGATCGACCAGTTGGTAGAAGATCTGGCCGACGAACGCTGCGAAATTCGCCCCATCGAACTCCAGGTGGTCGGGTCCCAACTCCAGGAAGAGGGGCAGGGGGGCATCCGGACGCTGCGGGACTATCAACGCCTCGGCCTGGACCCGAAAGCTACCCTGATCGGGCGTTCCATCGATGCGATCGTGGGAGACTGCGGGCCGGAGAACGCCGAGGCAGCCTGGGACGTGCTGTTCGCCCTCACCGACGACAAACTCGGCCGCCCGATCAAAACCCGGTCAGAACTCACCGCCGCGGTCCGCCACCCCCCGGCGGTCGGCCACTCCTTCATCGACGTCATCCTCGAATCCGGGCTGCTTTTGCGCCGCCGGGAGGAGCCGGAAGACCGCTACCAACTGATGCACGACTATCTCGTTGTGCCGATCCGATCGCGCTACGCGGTCCTCGATCGCCGGCGGCAGGGGACGATTCAAAAACGGCTCCGGCAGGCCCAGGTGGCCAAGAACGAGGCGGAAGCGGCTCGGAAATTGAGTCAGGAACAGCTCGTCCACCGCAACCGCCTCCTGAAACAACTGCTGTGCGTTGCCCTGGCGGCGGTGGTGGGGCTGGGGATCTCCACACTCGTCGCCTACCAACAGAAGCGCCTCGCCTACATCACCTCCCTGACGGCTACCTCCGACGCCCTGTTTTTCTCCCACTACCATTTCGACGCTATGCTCGAAAGTTTGCAAGCTGCCCGACAACTGCAGCGCCTGCGGCGGTTGACCCCGGGTTCGGCGGCCTTGCGGGATGCCCAAATGCGGGTCGCCGCCACCCTCGGACAGGCCGTCTACGGAACCCACGAGGGCAACCGCCTGGAGGGACACGGGGACGTGGTGTGGGACGTGGCCTTTAGCCCCTCGGGCGATCGCCTGGCCTCGGCCAGCGTCGATGGCACGGTGAAACTCTGGACGCGGGAAGGGGAGGCGATCGCGACCCTGGAAGGACACGGCGAAAGCGTGTCCGCCCTCGATTTCAGCCCGGACGGCCGGATGCTGGCCTCGGCCTCCCATGACCGGACGGTGAAACTCTGGAGTCGGGACGGGGAACTGTTGCAAACCCTGGCCGGACACGGGGATCTCGTCTCCAGCGTCCGCTTTTCCCCGGACGGTGAACTGCTGGCTTCGGCTTCCAAAGATGGCGCGGTGAAACTCTGGAGTCCGGGGGGGGAAGTCCTGAAAACCCTGCGATTTCCCGATTGGCCCCTCAAGTGGCTCGACTTGAGCCCCGACGGCCGGCTGTTGGCGGTGGCCGGGGACGGCCCGCAGGTGCAACTGTTCGACCGCCGGGGCCGGCGGCAGGGGCGCCTGAACCACTGTCCGCCCCAGCAGCAGGAATGTACCATTTACGCGGTCGATTTTTCGTCGGACGGCGATCGGATCGCTACCGCCGGGACGGACGGGACGGCGAAACTCTGGGACCGCCGGGGACGGCTGATCGGGGTTTTGGAGGGACACGAGGGGACTGTCTACAGCGTGGCCTTTTCCCCGGAAGCTGGGATGGTGGCGACGGGGGGAGATGACAAGACGGTGCGGCTCTGGAGTGGGGAGGGGGAATTGTTGCTGACGTTTCGGGGTCACGGGGACAAGGTGACGCGGGTGAATTTTTCCCCCGACGGGGGCACCCTCGCCTCGGCGAGTTACGACAAAACGATCAAGTTGTGGCGTTTGGAAAACAATCCCCTCGACATCCTGGAGGGACACCGACATCGGGTCCTGGATGTGAGTTGGAGCCCCGACGGCCGCATCGTCGCCTCCGCGTCTCAAGACCGGACGGTGAAACTGTGGAGCCGTTCGGGGCAGTTGCTGCAAACCCTCTCGGGCCACGGCGATCGCGTGGCTGAGGTCAGTTTCAGCCCGGACGGCAAGTGGGTGGCGACGGCCGGATATGACCACCGCGTGAAACTCTGGCGGCGCCTCGATGCCGACCAGGACTCGGGCCGGTGGGGCGATCGCCGGCCTTCCCGGGGGAGGCCGACCCGGGGGGTCGCTTCTTCCGCGATCGTTGCCCCCGAACCGGTGAAAACGTGGGTCGCCCACGGGGATAGCGTCATGAGCGTGAATTTCAGCCCCGACAGCCGATATATGGTCACGGGGAGCAAGGATCGGACGGTGAAGTTGTGGACGGCCGACGGCCGGCTGCTGCGAACCCTGCACGGACATCGGGGGTGGGTGAATCGGGTCTGTTTCAGTCCTGACGGCGACACCATCGCTTCGGCCAGCGACGATGGCACGGTGCGGTTCTGGAATTGGCGGGGAAAACAGTTGAAAATGATCCAGGTGTCGGACAGCTACGTTTTGGGCGTCAGTTTCAGTCCCGATGGCAAGGTGGTGGCGACGGCCGGATATGACAATAAAGTCAAGTTGTGGAGTCGGGACGGGGTCTGGCTCGACACGCTGTTGAAGGGAACCAGTGACAGCGTGACGGATGTGGCGTTCAGCCCCGACGGCCGGCTGGTGGCCTCGGCGAGTTACGACGGCTACGTCCGCATTTGGAGCACCCGCGACGGCACGTTATTGAAAACGTTGATGGCACACGGAGATAGCGTCATGGCCCTGAGTTTCAGCCCCGACGGCCGCATCCTCGCTTCGGCGAGTCGAGACCAGACCGTGATCCTCTGGAATTTGGATCTGGATGATTTGATGCGAAAAGCCTGCGACTGGCTCCGGGATTACCTGAAAACCAACCGCAACCTCGGCGATCGCGATCGGCAACTGTGCCGTCAGTAATTGAGAATTGACCGCCGACAATTGACAATTGTCAATTCATTTCCATACCCCGCCCCGGCGGGGTGCACTTCGGGGATTCTGTGTTGACATCCTCATAAAGCCGTCCTCTCAGGACGGGGTTTTAGACCCACACTTATGATAAAGTTAACAATTGTAACGAATATGAGTTTTCGATTATCTCCGGGTTAATAGCACTTCCCTATCGTTCACCTTTGAGAATTTGGTATAAAACATCCATGCAACAGACCTGGCCGCACAAACTCTTCCGATCGCTCGCCGCATTCTGTTTGGCCCTCTCGCTTTGGGCGATCGCACCCGCCGCAGGGGCCTACAACAATCCGGAACTGCTCCCGGACATCCAAACGCCGGTCATCGACCTGGCCGAAGTCCTCACCGACGTCCAGGAAAATCTCCTGGCCGAAGACCTGCAACAGTTTGAATCTGAGACGGGATGGAAACTGAGGGTCCTCACCCAATTCGATCGCACCCCGGGCCGAGCCGTCAAAGCTTACTGGGGACTCGACGACCGCAGTGTCCTCCTGGTCGCCGACCAGCGGGGCGGCAACATCCTCAATTTCAGCGTCGGCCGCGACCTCTACGACCTCCTCACCCGCACGTTTTGGGTGGAACTCCAGACCCGCTACGGCAACCAATATTTCGTCCGCGACAACGGCGAAGACCAATCCATCATCCAATCCATCGAAACCATCGAAGGCTGTCTGCTGCAAGAGGGCGGCTGCCGCGTCGTCCCCGGCCTGCCACAAGAACAGTGGATTTTGACATTAATTACTTCCGCCCTCGGCGGGGTCATTTGCGGGTTCGCCGCCATCCCCCGCAAACCCGGACAACTGGTGGCTTGGCAGTGGGCGTTAATTTTTTCTCCCCTCTGGGGCATCCTGTTTATCGCCTTCGGCATCGGTCCGGTGATCAGCCGCACGTCCGATTGGATTCCCTTGGTCCGCAATATTTCTGCTTTCTTGATCGGCCTCCTCGCCGCCTACCTGACCCCGATGTTCAGCCAGTCTTCGACCTCGGAATCGGAAACTTAAATCTCGATTTTAAAACTGTTGAAATTTTGCGATCGTCGGCGGGAGACTGCCGGCGATTTTGATTCGGGAATTTAAGAACCACAGAGGCACGGAGAACACAGAGAAGGAGTAGTGTACCGAATGAGTTGGGAATGATGAACGCTCCTCAACCCGTCTGAAAAATATTTTGCACCATTTTTTTATCCGTCCCCGCCGCCGCTTTATCCAGTTCCGCAACCTCCCCCGAGTCCAACTGCCAACCCAGAGCGCCGATATTCTGTCGCGCCTGTCCGACACTCTTCGCGCCGGGAATGGGAATGGCGCCCTTACAAATACACCAATTCAGGGCCACCTGAGCCATCGTTTTCTCCCGCGATCGCCCGATCTCTTCCATGCAGTCCAAAAGCGACCGACACCCCGGCAACAACCGTTTGAACAGCCAACCCCTGAGCCCTTTTGGAAACGGGCCGTTTTCGGAATATTTACCCGTCAAAATTCCCAACGCCAAAGGACTGTAAGCAATCAACCGGATGCCCAATTCGTCGCACACTTCTTTGACTCCCAGTTCCGTCACCGGATCAGTCGAAAGTAAGGAATATTGAACCTGTAGGGTGGCGATGGGAACGCCGCGATCGCCCAACCGACGATGCACCCACTTCAACCGTTTTGGGCCGTAGTTGGACAATCCCACCCCCTTAACTTCCCCCCGTTCGTACAGGTCCGCCAAACCGTCCAAAAGCGGCCCCTCCTGCCAGGGGGCGTAATTGGCGGTGGACCAGTGCATCTGTACCAAATCGACCTTTTTACCCAGGCGATCTGCGGAAGATAAACCGGCGGAAACCATAGAACCCCTCGTCAACCGCCAAGGATAGGCGGCGAGTTTGGTGGCGATACAAATATCCTCCTGATTCGGACCGACATACTCCCGGCAAAAACGCCCCAAAAGCATCTCGCTGCGACCGTTTAACCGACCGGTTCCGTAAGAGTCCCCCGTATCGAATACCGTCACCCCATTCTCGACACAAAGGTTAAAAACGGCTTGCAATTCTTCGTCCATCTTCGGGTCGTATCCCCACAGCAGTCGGTTGCCCCATGCCCAGGTGCCGCAACCCATTTTTGAGAGGTGGAGTTTTTGGTGATTCTGCATCATTAATTCCCTGTCGTTTTTGTTATTCCCTACTCCCTCCTCAAGCGATCGCATATCCGGTGTGGGGGCGAACTTCGGGGGGTTGAAATCCCAACACGATATCGGATTTGGGAATACCGGCTTCCAGCAATTCTTCGGTGATTCCGTCTTCGATGCCGTCCCGTTGAATCCAGATTTTGCCGTCGATAATCTGGACGTGGGTGATGCAGCCGTGGACGCGGCGTTTTTGCTGCCAACCGACATCGAATAATAAAAAATGATTGCGATCGCGATCGACGATCACATATTCATCGATTTCTCCGTAAGAATAGGGGATGGCGGCGTGTCGTTTGAGAATGTTTTCGATGGTGTCTCGATAGAATTTTAGGCGATCCATTCTGCGGCCTCCTCTGTTTCGGGATTGAAAATGAATAGGCTGATTTTATTTAACTCGATCATTAATTTCGGTAATTCCTCGGAAAAGAAATCCGAAAATACGGTTTCCGGGATGGCGAGATAAAGTTTGCGATCAGGTTCGAGTTTGGATAAAACTTGGGAATACATGATATATTGTCCCAGAGCTTGTTCCAAATCTTTGACGGGAGAAGGATTTAAAAAGCTTTTGACTTCGATCGCGACTTGATGTCCTTCTTTCTGTGCCGCCAACAACTTCTCGGCACCGAGATCCACATATGTCATCCGACCGCCAAACTTCAAACGGAGGGGATCGTGAGTGATCGTCCATCCGTCTTTGATCAAAGCGGTTTTGACCGTTTCGTGATAGATATCTTTCGCCATTCCACCACTGTCTGATTCGAGCCGATTTTGAGCGGTTTCTCTATTGTAGCGCGATCGCGGACAATTAAGCGATCGCATATCCGGTGTGGGGGCGAATTTCGGGGGGTTGAAATCCCAGGACGATATCGGATTTGGGAATACCCGCTTCCGGCACTTCTGCTGTCGCAACCGAACTCTCATCATCCACGACTCAGGGCAAATGTTCGGATCGCCCGGTCATCGAGAACGAAATGTTGGTTCAAGATAATTTTCAAGCGATCGCGCGTGTCAATAATCAGAATAATTGCTTCGTTAAAGTCGGGTAAAGTGGATGTGGTTGAACGCCATGTTCAGATTGGCGGGATAGACGGCGACAAACAGGGCGACTAAACCCCAGGCGGAAAGTCTGCGGGTGGCGGGTATCAACAGGCCGATGCCCAGCAAAATTTCGATGACACCGCTGATGTAAACCAGGGCGGCGGGGGCGGGTAAAAAGTCGGGGACGATGCGAATGAAGGGTTCCGACGCGGCGAAATGTAAAGTCCCCGCCACCAGCATACAAACCGCCAGAACGCCCCGCAGCGTCCGTTTATTTTGCTGAAATTGGTTTCGGATTTTGTCCAACATGGATAATTGTTCTCTCGGCTTTCTTTCAGTCCCCAGACGGCCAGTTTATATCGAGTCCGACGATGAAGAATCCCCCCCAGCCCCCCTTTGAAAGGGGGGAGAAGAATCCCCCCAGCCCCCCTTTGAAAGGGGGGAGAAGAATCCCCCCCAGCCCCCCTTTGAAAGGGGGGA
This sequence comes from Lyngbya sp. CCY1209, assembly GCF_035615495.1. GTDB lineage: Bacteria > Cyanobacteriota > Cyanobacteriia > Cyanobacteriales > Microcoleaceae > Limnospira. Next base: position 36,460 of record NZ_JAJENU010000639.1, read on the forward strand.
GAAGAATCCCCCCCAGCCCCCCTTTGAAAGGGGGGAGAAGAATTCCAAGTCCACCTTTCCAAGGGGGATTTATGGGGATTTTCCCATCGCAAACTCCCAGACCCAACTTCCAGGTTGCCAAGAAACGCCCGATCCTTCATCCACCCCAAGTCATAAGATCAGATCCGATCATTTGCCCACATAATCTCCCCAATCCACGAAGCGAGGATTTTTGCTATTAGCTTGGGAATTAATTCCCAAGCGGTTTGGGTATTCGACTTTTCTCGAAGTCCCCCTTTTTAAGGGGGATTTAGGGGGATCGAACCGTATCGCAGCAGAACGAAAACTGCTATAATCGAGTTTGATAGAAGTCGCAGTTCGGCAATTCAAAAAAGATTCTATTTTTTCGGATAGTTGCCCCTGGCGGTCGTTCCGCCGTCAATGGTCAACACCTGACCCGTCATCCAGGCGGCGGCATCGGAACTCAAAAAAACGGCCAATTCTCCGATTTCATCGGTGGTTCCATATCTGCCCAGCAAAATTTTCGGCATCCAAAACTCGCGATTTTCTCGCAATCCGTCTTGATTTCTCTCCACCTCGACGGCGCCGGGGGCGATTGTATTGACTCGAATTTTGGGTTTGGAGGACTCCGTTATAATTGGTTTTATAATGGAGGATAATTTTAGTTTTGTGTCGGGCAAGCGATCGCGCAATCCCCGCCCCGATGCCGCTAGAGGCGCCCGTGATTAGAATGGTTTTATTGTTCAGTTCTTCGTACATCGCTAAATCTGGCAGTATCAAATAATTCGTAAACGTTATATCAGATCCGATTGTTTGACTGCAAATTGATCGTCATCCCCCCCAGCCCCCCTTTGTAAGGGGGGAGAATAGGTTTCAAAGTCTCCCTTGCCAAGGGGGATTTAGGGGGATTTTTCGATCCGGTTAAAGGTGTAGAATCCCCCCCAGCCCCCCTTTGTAAGGGGGGAGAATGGGTTTCAAAGTCCCCCTTTCAAAGGGGGATTTAGGGGGATTTTTCAGAAACTCAAATAGACTCAATTCAAGCTGATGGAGGAACAAACAGATGGAAATTCGACGGGCACGGACGGAAGATTTCGATCGCATTTGGCCGATCTTCAAAGAAGTGGTGAGTCGGGGCGACGCCTACGCCTTCTCCCCCGAAACCGATCGCGCCGCCGCCCATCAAATTTGGATGGAAATTCCCGCCGCCACCTACGTCGCCATTTCCGAGGGAAAAATCGTCGGCACTTACTACATCAAACCCAACCAACCCGGACTCGGTTCCCACGTCTGCAACGCCGGATTTATGGTCGCTTCCGACGCCAGGGGACAGGGGATCGGCCGATCGCTCGGACGTCACGCCATCGCCGAAGCGGTGCGACTCGGATTCCGGGCCATGCAATTCAACTTCGTCGTCAGCACCAACGAACCGGCGGTCAAATTGTGGAAATCACTCGGATTTGCGATCGCCGGAACCCTGCCGAAAGCCTTCCGCCATTCAACCCTCGGATGGGTGGATGTCTATGTGATGTACCAGTGGTTGGGGGATTAGGGATTTTTCGCCGCCTCCACCTGCCGCCGCAAGTCGGCGACTTTATCCAACAAATCGGATTGAGCGATCGCGCTCTGTTCCCCGGTTTTCAGCCATTTCAGGTTGACGGTCCCGGCTTCGGCCTCCGCATCTCCGAGCACCAGGCAAGCCGCCGCGCCGCTGCGATCGGCCCGTTTGAACTGCTTCCCGAAGGCGCTGCCGCTCAAATCCAGTTCCACGCGAAAACCCGCGCCGCGCAGCTTTTGAGCCAAAATCAAAGCCCGACTTTCGGCCTTTTCTCCCCGGGACACCAGATAAAATTCCGGGGCGAGATTGGGGGGCTCGTGGAGTTGCTGCAACAGGATGATCAGCCGTTCCAGACCGATCGCCCAACCCACCGCCGGGACCTGGGGGCCGCCGAGTTCCCGTACCAAACCGTCGTAGCGTCCGCCGCCGCACACCGTCGCCTGGGCGCCGAGGTCGTCGGAGATGATTTCAAACGCCGTGTGGGTGTAGTAGTCCAGACCGCGCACCAATCGGGGATTGAGGGTGTAGGAAATTCCCAATTCCGTCAATAAGTATTGGACGCGATCGAAGTGGGCCCGGGAGCGATCGCCCAGGTGGTCCAAAATGCTGGGGGCGTTTTCCGCGATCTCCCGAGTCCGCTTATCCTTGCTGTCGAGAATCCGCATCGGGTTGCGGGTGAGGCGATCGCGGGAGTCGGGGTCGAGTTCGTCTTGATAGGGAGTCAGATAGTCCACCAACGCCTGACGGTAACGCCGGCGATCTTCGGGATCGCCGACGGAGTTGAGGTCTAGGTGCAGATTTTGCAATCCCAACGTTTGCAGGATTTCCGTCGCCGCCGCGATGACCTCCACATCGGCCCGGGGATCGTCGCTGCCGAGCACCTCGACGCCGATCTGGTGAAATTGTCGCTGTCGTCCGGCCTGGGGGCGTTCGTAGCGGAACATCGGCCCGAAATACCAGAGCCGCTGCACTCCCCCGGCGGCGTGCAATTTCCGTTCGATGTAGGCCCGCACCACCCCGGCGGTTCCCTCCGGACGCAGGGTGATGGAGCGATCGCCGCGATCGGTGAAGGTGTACATTTCCTTGCCCACCACATCCGTCGCTTCCCCGATGCCGCGTTCAAATAAGGCGGTCTGCTCGAAGATGGGTGTCCGAATTTCCTGATAATTGGCCCGGGACAAGACGGCTTCGGCCACCGATGCCACCCGCTGCCAGTACCCCACCTCCTCCGGCAGGATGTCGCGGGTTCCCCGTAACGCTTGAATTGAGTCCATGTCTTCCTGAGTTGGCGATCGCGTCTGTTCAATAGAATACGACACACCCCCCTCCATAGAGAATGGGGCATGATCAATTGTCAATTATCAATTATCAATTTCCCAAGATCCGTGGCGATCGCCGTAATAGGTTAAAATTTCTTCGATTTGCCGGTCGATTTCCGGGTCGGCCGCTTCCGGAGACTCGATCCACAGGCCGGCGACTTGACTTTGGGTGTAGTCGAACGCTGACCATTCCGAATCGTCCGAAACGGCAGGCATGGGAAGCAAACCCGTCCGTACACCCCGCACCTGGCGGAGGTGGGCTGCAACTTCCCGATAGATAGCTAAGGGCAGGCGGGGACAGCGGAGGTGACGGCGGGGAGGGGTTTGTGCTATTGACATGGTGCTGAGTGAGGTTTGGTTTTCCTACTCAACCGAGGATACAGGATGTTCCGCACTTTCGGACGAGGGGGAGTCCGGCAACAGACAGCAGTTGATGCTGTCGATGCAGACTTTGCCCCATTGCAGGGCCCAGCGGACTAACTCTACCCGGTTGTCCGTCGCGGTTTTGGTCAGGATGTTGCTGATGTGGTTGTCCACGGTGCGTTTGCTGATTTCCAGCCGTTCCGCAATTTCCTGGTTTGTCAGTCCGATCGCGACGAGTTCGACCACCTGCAGCTCTCGCTCGGAGAGGGAAACCGGGCTCTTAGACTTACCATGCGACATGACGGTATCCTATCTCTGCATATTTACCTACTTATAATTCTAAATGGATCTTGACCAAAAACGTTATATAACGTGTTAGACCGGTGAGTTGGGGAGATGGAACTTTGAACCATTTGTAACGTCGGGGCGGGGGAATTTTAAGAATTAGGAACAGGACTGCAGGATTTTTTCGGTCTTTTGCCCGCCGCTCCCCGGGAGCTGCACCTGATTGAACTCTATTTTTTACAGTCAAGATGAATCATTCTCGCGTTCTTTGCCTCGGTGAAATTTTGTTCGATTGTCTGGCCGACGGATTGCATCAGTCCTGGGAGGCGGTGGAATCGTGGACGGCTTACCCCGGAGGTGCACCGGCTAACGTGGCCTGCGGGTTGGTGAAGTTGGGGACTTCATCCGCATTTGTCGGGGCGATCGGTTTTGACGAAGGGGGCGATCGCCTGGTGGCATTTCTCCGGGATGCGGGGGTGGACATTACGGGTGTCCAGCGCCACCCCACCGCCCCCACCCGGCGGGTTTTCGTGCTCCGATCGCCATCCGGGGAGCGGGAGTTTGCCGGCTTCGGAACCCTCGACACGACGGCCTTCGCCGACACCCGCCTGCAGGCGGACTGGATGCCCGAGTCATTGTTTCTCGACGCCGATTTTTTGGTGTTGGGGACTCTGGGGTTGGCTTACCCGGAAACCCGGGCTGCGATCGCCCGCGCCCTGAAATTGGCCGATCGCTACAATTTGAAAATTTTGGTGGATGTCAACTGGCGGCCGGTGTTCTGGCCCGATCCCGGGGCGGCCAAGCCGCTGGTGACGGACCTGCTCAAACGGGTGGATTTCGTGAAATTGTCGGAGGAGGAAAGCGAGTGGCTGTTTGACACGACCGATCCCGGCGCGATCAACTACCGCTTGGACTCCGTGGAGGGGGTGCTGATCACCCGGGGCGATCGCGGTTGCGCCTACTGCCTGTCCGACCGCGAGGGGTCGTTTCCGGCTTTCCCCGTGGCGGTCGAGGATACGACGGGGGCCGGGGACGGCTTCGTGGCGGGGTTCGTCCACCAGATCCTGGGGCGGGGTCTGGCTGGCCTGCGGGACCCGCAAACGGCGCGGGAAATCGTCGCCTACGCCAGCGCCGTGGGGGCCCTGACGGCGACGAAACCGGGGGCGATCGCGGCCCAACCCACCGCCGCCGAGGTGGAGGCGTTTCTCCAGTTCGGGGAGTAGGGAGTCGGGAGTCGGTATTAGGGAATTTTGACTTTCTCCACACCCGGCACCCGGCGCGAAGCGCAATATTTTGTAATCGGGAGGACACAGCGGCTTCCGAGTCCGCCGGAAACCAATCCGATGTTAGATGAAAAGAGCGTCCCGCCCCCGCCAGAAGAAGAGGTAGCCGAGACGATGGGAAAAAATGTCGAATCTTTGCAGATTTCCCATGCCGCCTCCCCGGTTGGGGAGTGGGTGACGTTGAGTCTGAGGGTGGTGGCGATCGCGCCCGCCCGGGACACCGAGCCTAAACATTTGATCGAAATAGCCGATCGCGCCCGATATCGCGCCCAAGCCGGTGGCTGAAATCCGGTCAGATCCGTTCTATGATATCCTGATAATTAAGCAGAATTTTCAGACGTCGGGAATTTCAGATTTGAGATTCTCCCTTGGGGACGGAGCTATCGGAATGAGGAGTGAGAAGTCATGGAGTTTCTCACTTCTCTTTTCTCGCTTCTCTTTTCTCCCTACACCCTACACCCCATCTTCACGATCTTACATCCGAGCCAAAGCCGCAATTTTGGCTCGCTTATCTGTCTCCAGACCCTGTAATTCCTCTAAAGTCAACCACTTCTCTTTGAGCAACTGAGCCAACACGAAAATTAGCACCGAATATCGACCGTCGTATTTACCCTCAATTTCGTGCCGTTTGGCACTCAAAAAATCGTGCAGCCGCCAAATGGCATCAATATCAGTAATTTCAACTGCTTTTTGTCGAACTTCATCCATCAACGTTTTAATTTCGCGATCGTAAGCTTTCTGCAAAGCTTCATCTGCGACTGTCTTTTCGGCTTCAGACCAATTAATTTCATTCACAAATCGTTACCCAAGCTGATCGTTATCTAGGGGTGCGTGTCCAGATATTGACAGATTAAAATCATCAAAAATAGCCCGACTCTTTGTTGAAAAAGCCGGCAATTTCAGTTTGCCTTTGATCCGGCACGAAGCACTTTAATCATTATAGAACAGTCAGTCATCCACTTCGCACCCCTCACGGCTTTGGGAGTTCGGTTTTGCCCGAACCGACGTTCATAGTGCGATCGAACAGGGAGCGTTCTGCAAAAGAAAACGTCTCCCTGTCCCCTCGTTCGATGAAAAACCTGATTCTAACGAACCAAATTGAGCAGTTCTTTGGGCGATGCCAACAGATCGATCGCCACGAAGAAAATTTGATTTTCCGGGTTGAGCAAGAATCGCCAAGCAATATTCATGCCGACGTTCCCTCCAAACCACGGCGTTTGCACCTTACCCGTCACTTTAACCTGGGTGTAGCCGTCTTCTGCGGGTTCCTCAACACCGCGCTCGGGGAGTAACTTGAGGTTCTGGCACTCCTCTCGGAAAAAGCGCAATACGTTCTCTTTGCCGACAATTGGTTTTTGGAAAGGAGGTTGCAGGGCGCCGTCAGAGACAAACAGTTCGATGAGCGTATCAAAATCGTTGGCATTTAGGTTGTTCATATATTCCAGCACGGTGGAATTGCTGACACCTTCAATTTTGACTGAAGTTCGCTGGGACACCTCTTGGGGGGGGACGACTGGCTCGGCAACGCGGGTAGAACTGCCTAAGTTACTCGCATCGAGGCCCATGCCAACGACGCAATTCCGCAACACCGTAATTTGCTGGCCGGGATCGAGTCCCTGAATCGTCGCTAAAACGGCAGTGGCATTGGCAGAAAGTTCGTAGCCTTCGGGAATCGGCGCCACACTGCCGTCATCCATCCACTGTCCGAGTTGATACCAGAATCCCAGTTTGATGTTGGGAGACCAGCTTCCGTAGGCGCGACAAATGGGGGTGTCGGCGCGGTTGGCGAGGTCGCACATCGCCTGGGTTTGTTGCATGGGGGTCATCTGCCGAATTTCATTGAGGGTATTCTCGGCAAACTGCATATTAGCCGCCCCGGGCGCCGCAATGGTGATAGTTTTACCCATTTCAAGATAGGCAAACCAGATCAGGGCCAGTTGATCTTCGGCATTGAGCTGCTTGAATCGGGCGATCGTCGCGGGAACGACATCGGCCGATAAGGTTTCGGGGAAAATGCCACGGGCCGAATCAATGGTAAATGGCATGGGGGTACCTCAATTGGTTGTAAAAAAATCCTACCACGGTTCGGTATCAAACCATGCAGAATCTTTTCAGGGACTCCAGTTACCCCGGGAAAGGGGAACTGAGGATGGTCACCGACTGGGGCGCGGGTGTTGCCCCACTGAATTGGGGGTGTTGATTTCCTATCCCCTCAAAGACAATTCAACACCCCTGAAAGCAAAACCAAAATTTTTCTGGGCGATCATCGCGGGCGTCGAAGCGCAACACCGATCGCCCAAAATTTTAAGCCCTCCTAAAACTGGAAGAAAGTTCGGATCACGACGACAAAAGTCGTATCATTTTGGAAATTGTCATCCGGGTTGGTGACGACGTATCCGTAACTCAAAAGATGACCTCTCCCGCCAGTTTTGTCGGGGTCGAAAATTGTTTGGCTTCCAGTTCCCCGGTGTCGGCGTTGAGGCGATCGCGGATCTGGGCTTCCGAATTCGGTTCCGGTTCGAGGGCTGTAACCGGTGCGCCGATGAAGCCGACGGACACGAGGGCTAATTTGACGGCCAAGAATTTTCCGAGGGTGTGTTTCACGTTCCGGGACACCGCCTGCCGGGGGGGGTGGCGATCCAGATTCGGTCAGTTTTCCGGCGGACGAGCGGATAGAATGGGGGCAAACGTTTAAAAATCAATAAAATATGGCTATCGAGATCGAGCGCAAATTTTTGGTGCGGGGGGACGGGTGGCGATCGCTGTCTGTCGGTAGCATTTATCGCCAGGGCTACATCACCAGCACCCCCGGAAAAACGGTGCGGGTTCGGGTTGTCGGCGATCGCGGGTATCTGACGATCAAAGGCACTACGGTGGGGTATCGGCGATCAGAGTTTGAATATCCGATCCCCGTCGAAGATGCGGAAGAGATGTTGGCGACGCTGTGCGATCGGCCGCTGATCGAAAAAAAGCGCTATAAAATTTCCCTGGGGGATTTGATTTGGGAAATCGACGAGTTTTTCGGGGATAATGAAGGGTTGATTTTGGCCGAAGTCGAGTTACTCGACGAAGGGCAAATCTTCGACCTGCCGGAGTGGATCGGCGAAGAAGTTTCCCACGATTCCAGATATTATAACGTCAATTTGATCCGGAATCCCTATCGTAATTGGTCTCTTCGGGAAGGATAAATATGATGAAATTTCAGACTAAAATTCAGCGGGAATGTTACGAACAAGTCGCCACCTGGATGGAAGAGATGTTCGACAAATATCCTTGGGAAAAACTCGACGAACCGGGGTTCGGCTTGTTCATGGGATCGGCTTGGGTGGAAGTGCGGATTCACCCCTGGCATCAGGATGCGGTGATCGAGACGCGATCGCCGGTCGTCAAAGGGGCCGAAATTACCCCGGAATTGATGCAATTTTTATTGTCTAAAAATGCTCAGATGGTCTTCGGCGCTTTTTCTTTGGATGAGAACGACGACATTTGTTTTGGCCATACCATCGTCGGCTCGACTTGCGACCCGGGGGAATTGGAATCTTCCGTTTTGTCCGTGTTAGAAACCGCCGACAAATTTGACGATCAAATTATCGGAAATTGGGGTGGAAAGCGGGCGCTAGATATCGCGCCTTAATCGCCACGTTGCGATTTTACTGTCGGGGCGAATCCGATTCGCCCTTTTCAATTTCTGCCGGCCGTTCGGTCAAATTTTAAAACGCCGCCAACCCCAAATATTTGACTCCTTCCGGACTCACATCAAACCGACAGGGTAGCACTTCCACACCCTTCAAGATCGCCGACCGCAACAGGTTCCCGTAAACCGGATCGGCTTCGTCCCCGGAGGCAAATTTAACGCAATCCCCGCGATTGATAAAATACAGCATCACCGCCCGAGATCCGGCTGCAACAATCCCCATTAACTCGGTCAAATGTTTCTGCCCCCGTTCCGTTACGGTATCCGGAAACAACGCCAACTGTCCCTGCGCCCAAGTCGTATTTTTAACTTCTACATAAATCGGTTTTTCGCCCCCTTCCAAAACAAAATCGACCCGACTTTTTCCCCCTAAGCCGTAGGGGACTTCCCGCCGAATTTTCCCGTACTCTCCCAACTCGGGAAAGAGACGCTGCTGGAGGGCGAGTCCCACAATTTTATTGGGCAAACTGGTGTTAACTCCCACCCAAGTCGGTTCGTTATCTTGAAGCTGAATTAACTCCCAGGTGTAAGCCAATTTTCGCTTGGGATTGTCACTTTTCGACACCCAAACCCGATTTCCGGGAATGCAAACCCCCGTCATCGGGCCGGTATTGGGACAGTGGGCGACGACCACTTCCCCGGAGGCGAGTTCGATATCCGCCATGAACCGCTTGTAGCGGCGGATGAGAGTTCCGGAAATTAGGGTTGGATAGGAGTAGAGAAAGGGTTCGGTCATTTTGGGGTGATGGATTTGAACGGGAGAGTCAAAAACTTGAAACCAAACTAGGGTATCATGTTAACAACCAGTTGGCTCGATGAGGATAAAAATTATGACCGCGACAGCATCTCCTTCTAATCTGCCGACTTTGGAAGAAATCCGCTCGGGTTGGCCCAATATTTGCGGTTGGGAGGCGGAAATCGCATCCGTCGTCAATCACGGCGATCGCATTTTCCAACCCGTCAACAACCTAAATCCAGACCAAATCACCGCCGGATTTGCCTGCGCCCTCCATCTGCACCAACCCACCGTCCCGGCGGGGGCAAATGGGGAACTCATCAGCAATCTCCAGTATATGTTTGAACATCCCAACGAGGGCGACAATCACAACGCCGAACCCTTCGCCTGGTGTTACAAACGCATGGGGGAATTTATCCCCGAATTGGTGGACAATGGCGACAATCCGCGCATCATGTTGGACTATTCCGGCAACTTGCTGTGGGGGCTGCGGCAGATGGGGCGAAATGACGTTCTCGACGCCCTGAAACGGATCGCTTGCGACCCCAAATATTGGCCCCATGTGGAATGGTTGGGGACGATGTGGAGTCACGCCGTTATCCCCTCGACTCCTATCCCCGATATCAAGTTGCACATCCGGGCTTGGCAACATCATTTTGCCTCTATTTTTGGCTTCGATGCCCTGGGACGGGTGAAGGGTTTTTCTCCCCCGGAAATGCACCTTCCCAACCATCCCGACAGTTTGTTTGAATACATCAAAGCCCTGCGGGAGTGCGGTTATCGCTGGCTGATGGTTCAGGAACATTCCGTCGAGCGTTTGGACGGTTCCCCCCTCCACCACGATGATAAATATATCCCCAATCGTCTGGTGGCGCGAAATTCCCACGGCGAAGAAATTGGCATTACGGCGTTAATTAAAACCCAAGGTTCTGACACGAAATTGGTGGCGCAAATGCAGCCCTACCACGAGGCGAAAAGTCGCGGACGGCAGCAGCTTGGAAACTGCGAAGTTCCCGGCTGCGTTACGCAAATCGCCGACGGGGAAAATGGCGGCGTGATGATGAATGAATATCCCCGGGATTTTAAACCGGTGTGGTCTGATATTAAGGACAATGGCCGGGGTTCGACGGGGGTTGTGGGGCTCAACGGAACGGAATATTTGGAATTGTTGGAAGTGGCGGGGGTGCGGCCGGAGGATTATCCCACCTGTCAGGCAGTTCACCAACATCGTGTCTGGGAAAAAGTCGATCGCGCCACGCCGGAAGCCGTCGAAAATGCGATCGCGCAATTGCGGGAAACTGACCCCCAATTCAACATGGATGGGGCATCCTGGACGAACAATTTGAGTTGGGTGAAAGGATATGAAAATGTGTTGGAACCGATGAACCAACTCAGCGCCGATTTTCACCGCAAATATGACCCCCTAGTTGCTGAAGATCCGACCGTGACGCGACGGCAGGATTATCAGGAAGCATTGCTGTATAATTTACTGTTGCAAACGAGTTGTTTTCGCTACTGGGGACAGGGAATGTGGACGGACTATGCCCGAGAAATTTACCGTCGGGGTGAGGCGATAGTCAAGGGTTAAAAAAAATCTCCCTCCCCTCTACCCGGGGAGGGTTCGGAATAGGCTTGACATTTTGAGGCTCAATCCGATAGGATGGACGGTGGTGTTGATTTGTGAAAAACTTTCCTTGAGAATGACAAAGAGTCCCCAAAAAACCGCCCAACCCTTTTTAAAGTGGGCGGGGGGCAAATCCCAACTGCTTTCACAGTTTGAAAATTTATATCCCCTCGAATTAAAGCAGGGTCAAATTCAACACTATATCGAACCCTTTATCGGCGGTGGAGCTGTCTTTTTTGAGGTTGCCCAGAAATATCAAATCGCCTCGGCATCAATTTATGATATTAACCCCGAGTTGATTCTAGTTTATCAGGTCATCCAAAAAGATGTAGAAAGGTTGATCGAGGAAGTTGGCAATCTTGCCAGGGATTACCATCAATGTCCGTTAACTGAGCGAAAATGTTTTTATTTTAAACTGCGCGATCGCTACAATTTACAGAAGCAAGAAATCGGCGATCGGCAATATGATAGCCATTGGGTTTCCAGAGCCGCTCTGTTAATTTTTTTGAATCGCACCTGTTTTAATGGCTTATTTCGCCTCAACAGCAAAGGGGAATTTAACGTTCCTCCCGGCAGCTATAAAAATCCTAAAATATTGGATGCAGACAATTTGCGATCCGTGTCGGAATTGCTACAAATTGCCGAGATCGCAGTGGGGGATTTTGAATTGTGCGAACCAGCCATCAAACCGGGAACGTTGATTTATTTCGATCCCCCCTATCGTCCCCTCAGCAAGACGGCTAATTTTACGTCTTATTCAACATTTACATTTTGCGATCGCCAACAGACTCGACTGGCTCAATTTTTTCGCCACTTGGACACCACCCATGATGTCAAAATGATGTTGAGCAATTCCGATCCCAAAAATGAAGATCCGACAGACGACTTTTTTGAGGAATTATATCAACCCTTCAAGATTCATCGCGTCTCCGCCAATCGCGCCATCAACAGCAATGGCAAAAAACGGGGTCAAATTGATGAATTAGTGATCACCAATTATTGATAGCCTCATGTCGGCGGGATCGTCAATGAGTGGCATTTGTTGTGATTTGGGTAACTGCAACAATCTAATCCATCAATCCGATATAAATGATCGGGTTTTAAGTGAAAATACTCAGATCACGCCGTGAGGCTGCAAAAATTGTGGCAGGTGGGCGAACTTGATCCCTCGTTTCTCCATTCTCCTTTGGGACATTTAATCTGGGGTTGACAATTTTTGATGATTAAGAACGGCAAAAATTGACCCTAGCATCTCTATCCAAATGGGCAGAATTGCTAGGGATAAAGCCGGTCAATCCATCCGATCAGCAGTTATGACTCACCGCTAAAATTCGCCTGTAGTTGTTCTTCCTGCTCGTTGGTCAAATTGGACTGAATCAGTTCGGCAGTTTCGCCTTCAAAAGCTTCTTGAACCTTATCCAAGGTGACATTACCCGTGAGTAAAAACAGGGCGGATGTTCCTTCCGTCACTTTGCTTTTGACATCTTTGATAAAATCATCATTGATACCGTAATCCGATAAAGAACCCGTCAAAGCGCCGACGGCGGCTCCGGCGACCACACCTAAAATGGGCACGAAAAAGAGAATGCCAAACAGCAGTCCCCAGAAAGCTCCATCTAAAGCTCCGGCGCCTGCCAAATCTACAGCTTGCTTGGTTTTGGGCTTTTTCTTGCCTGCGGGCCAAGACACGGTGGCAGCGTCTTTAATTTCAATGAGACGTTGTTTTTGTAGTTCGGCTAACTTGGCCAGGGCTTGCTTGGCTCCTTCGGCGGTGTCAAATTTCCAAACGGTTAATGTTGCCATAGTGGTTTTGATCCTCGATCAATTCAAACGCTACAATCATCGATTCTATCAGAAACTGGGCGAAAAGTTCTCTTTTGACGCGACCAGAATTTTGGGTGGATGTCATGGGTTCACGGGAGTGGGGACGCGCTTTTCACCCGTTGACTCGATCGAAAGTTGCGATCGCGTGTATAATGTTGGATTGGCAAAAAACATCAACTCTGAGCCTCAAAATCCAATCATTTCACAAAAGTCCATAATTCCGTTATCATGCGGGACGGTGAAATATTGATAAGGAGTCCCATGAAAATCCGGTGGAGGATTTTGCCTCTCACTTCGATCGCGATCGCCCTCACAATCCTGTCAAAACCGACACATTCCGAATCACCGCCCGCCAGTTCCTGTCAACCCCCCGCCTGTTTGGATTCCGCGTCGGAACCCGGGGAGATGCAACCCGAACGAGATCTCACCATCGAGGATGTCAAAACCGTCGGCAACTTCCGCAGCAGCTACGGTTCCCAGCCTCAAAAGCCGACTCATGTGCAATCCCGCAGACGCCGGAAACGTCAAATTACATCGGTGTCCCAACTCTCCGACGTCCAACCCACCGACTGGGCCTTCCAAGCCTTGCAATCCCTAGTCGAACGCTACGGCTGCATCGCCGGATATCCGAACGGAACTTTCCGGGGAAATCGCGCGTTAACCCGCTACGAATTCGCGGCGGGTTTGAACGCCTGTTTGGAACGGATAACGGAATTGATCGACGCTTCGACGGAGGGTTTGGTCGGCCGGGGCGACTTACTCGCGTTGCGGCGATTGCAAGAAGAATTTGCGGCCGAATTGGCATCTTTAGCCGGACGGGTTGATGTTTTGGAAGCCCGGACGGCGGAGTTGGAAGCCAATCAATTTTCGACCACGACCCAACTGAGCGGCGTGGTTATTTTTAATTCCATGAATTCTAACAACCCGGAATTTAACGGGAATCGAAAGAATTTCAGTCGCACGGACTCGGATTTAGACCAGGCGGTTTTTGGCAGTCGTTTCACGTTCGATTTTGACACCAGTTTTACCGGGACAGACCGCCTGCGAGTAGAGTTGCGGGGAGGCACGATTGTCCGACAACTCGGAGATCAAACCAACATGGGAGGGTTGGATTACGAATTTGACAGCACGAAAATCGTTCCCACTTCGGTCGAATATCGGAGAAACTTCGACGATCGCTCCTTCTTTTGGGTGAGTGCGTTTGGCGTGGGGTTAGATGCGGTCTTCCTCGACAACTTCAATCCCTACTTTCAACGCAACGGGGCGGCCTTCACCCAGTTTGCCGTCCGCAACCCCATTTATCGCCAACCCAGCGGCACTCAGTTGGCGGCGGGACACCAATTTAACGACTGGTTTGGAATGGCCGTCGCCTACACCCAGCAGGGACCGACAGCCGCCAATGCCAGACCGGGCGACGGTCTATTTAACGGCAGCTACAGTACGGGAGCAAATTTACGATTTACCCCCACGGAGAACTGGCGATTCGGTTTGACCTACATTTTTTCTTACTACAAGAAAGATGACTCATTTTTGCTGGGAAATACGGGAAGCGAACGGACCTTCGACCCCTTTTTTGGCAATCCCACAACCGCCCACAATGTCGGCTTTCAGACGACGGCATTGTTGACCCCCCACTTTAACATTGCCGGCTGGGTGGGTGCGACCTTTGCCCAAGATCAGCGCTCAGATAATAGCGCCAGAATTTATAATTGGGGTGTAGCTTTATCGTTTTTAGATCTGTTTCGGGAAGGGGATCAGATCGGCGTTTTTGTGGGAATGCCGCCGAAATTGGTGGACATCGATCGCGGGCCGGACGACCCCGATACAGCCCTGCAATTTGAGAGTTTTTACACCTTTCCCGTCAACGATTACATCACGATTAATCCGGGATTTTACGTCATTACCAGTCCCGAACACGACCGGCGAAATGATACCATCTTTGTGGGACTGATCCGCACGGTTTTTGCGTTTTAGCCGTTATAATATCGGAGATGATTTTGAAATTGGCGATCGCCGTCACTCCTGGGGGAACTTTAGAATGAAAAAAATTGTCCGTTTTCTGGGAATTTTATTGCTCGCGCTGTGCTTGACTTTAACTTGGGAATCCGAGGCAGTTGCCCAATTTCCGTTCCTTCCAAAAGCTCCCAATACGCGAAATCCCGAAACCCCTTGGTGGGATCTCAATCGGGCGAGGATTTGCGGTTCAAATTGGTGCAGCAATGTCGAACTCAGCGGAAATCTGAGAATCGGTACGGATTTGATCGTGGCAGCACCTCGAGATCTGAACAGCGACGATTATTCGACCGCGTTGAGTTTGGAAAAACGGGCCGTATTAATCGAGCAGTTATTTGCTCAAATCGTCAGGAATGTTACGCGATCGCAACCCTTACCCCAAGTCGCCCGGCAGGATGACTGGGACTTTTGGTGGCCCTACAGCTCGAAAAAAACCCTGCACCCCCTGACCCCGAAATTTAAAATCGGAACTCAAAATAAGCAGACCGTCATCTTTACTCCCGCACAACCCGAATTGGGGATACCAAAAGCCACATTTATAACGGTCAATCGTGCGGATGCGATCGCCAACGGTACGACGGTAAAAGCGCTGGCTCAAACTTGGCAAGATCGGATAGAACTGGCGGCAAGTCGGGCATTGTGGGGACGAGAATTTGACGCTCAATTTCCCTGGACGAGAGCCAATATTGCGATGATTATTGGCGGACTCGCCATCATGTCAATCGTGCTTCTCTCCGAATTTAGACATCTATTAAGTCGGTGGCAAGATCGGATCGAAAAAAAGCTGAATAGCCTGATTTTATCTCATCAATTTAATCCGGAAGCGGCATCTGGAGAAACGATCCCAAAGTCGGACGATCTGGGGGAAACGGAACCGACAGACTCTCCCCGGCAGATGGCGACGACCGACACCCCGATCGATCCCAAAGAGAAAAAGTACAATTTTTCGTTCGATTTCCAACAACCCATTGCCGATTTTCCAAAAGTGATCGCGACACATATCTACAGCCAAACTGCACTTCGGCAAGAAAAAAATGTGGTCGAGTTGTTGCGAAGATTTATTCTAGTTGGGAATCTATTTATTCTTTTGGTGGGCCTCATCGCGATCGGCTTTCTATTTCGCCAAACTCGCCCGTTTATGCTTCAGATTGCCATTCAAGCGACCGTTATATCTGCACTTTGGATCGGAATCGCCGTGATGGATAAACTGCTCGACTTTGCCATCGATTCCGCCCTGAATGACTGGGCAAGAGAAAAACAGAAAACCGATCTGAAATCGAACCGATACGCCATGCGGGCGAGTACCTACTCTCCGGCTCTTAAAAATGGAACGATGGCGATTTCTATCGCTTTGGGAGCTTACGGAACGATCCTTTTTCTCGGCATCAATCCGGCGATCTTGGCCGGGGCGGGAGCCTTCGCACTGTTGACCGCATTTCTGTCCAGACAGGGGATTCCCAGAAGACTCAGGACAAAAATTTTCAAAATGACGTGACTCAATCATAAATAATCCGCGATCGCCCCCCATTTCTCCGACAATTTTTGTGAGCTTGCACCGCATGGGGTTTGCGTTTGGGCCGGTATAATGTCTGAGGTTGTCTTTAAATTGGCGATCGCTGTCACTTTTAGGAGAACTGCCAAATGAAGAAAATTGCCCGTTTTCTGGGAATTACACTCCTCGCATTTTGCCTGACTTTCGCCTGGAAATCCGATGCGGTTGCACAATTTCCGTTTCTTTCCGCGGCACCCGATGTAGAAAATCCCGAAACCCCTTGGTGGGATCTAAATCGGGCTGAGATCTGCGGTTCCCATTGGTGCAGTCACGTTTATCTGAGTGGGAATTTACTCAAACACAATGGAGATTTGACGTTGGGAGCGGCTCGAAATTTGGAACGAGATGACCGGGAAATTGCCGTGAATTTGGAAAGACGCGCCAACCTCCTCGAAGAATCTTTCAACCGGGGCGTCCGCAACATCACCCGGGCGCAATCTTTGCCCCAGGTTTCCGAGCCCAAAGATTGGCACTTTTGGTTGCCTTACAATTCGGACAAACCCCTGCACCCTCTCACACCGAGAGCGGAAGTCGGAACTGAAAATCAGGAAACGGTCATCTTTACTCCCGAACAGCTCGACTTGGGAGTACCCAAAGTCACATTTGTAACCGTTACCCGCCCGGATGCAGTCGTCAATTCCACCACGGTTCAAGAGTTGGCTCTCACTTGGCGAGATGTGGTCCGACAATCGGCCAGCGAAGTCTTGTGGGGACGAGAATTTGATGCCCAATATCCTTGGGCGAGGTTACAAATTGCACTGGGTATCAGCGGGATTGCCATCATTGCAATTTTGATTCTGTCCCGGCTTCGAGAATTGCTGAGGCGATGGCGTCAGCGTGTGAAAAGAAAATTGGAAGCGCTGATAGTCTCCGCTCAATCGAATCCAGAAGCCGCGTCGGGGGAAACCCTTCCCGAATCTGACGGCGAAGAAACAGAGGGGGTCGATTCTGACCCACCCGAAACGGAGTCCGAGCCTCCACTGTCCGCCCCAAATAGAAAGGGAAAGTTCAATTTCGGTTTCAAACAAAAACTTGCCAAAGTTCCCCGAGCGATCGCGGCCCGTCTCAACAGCCAAACCTCGCTTCAGCAAGAAAAGAATTTGGTCGAATTGCTGCGGCGATTTCTCCTGGTCGGGTATCTATTTATCATTTTGTTCGGCCTGGGTCTGATCTTTTTTATCTTTCGTCAGACCCGCCCCTTTATGATTCTGATTGCGGTGCAGGCGATCGCCATCCCCGCCCTCTGGTTCGGAATAACAGTCATCGATAAGATCTTCGACTTTGCCATCGATTCCTCCCTGAACAGTTGGGCGATAGAACAACAAGAAGCCGACCCCAAATCCAACCGCTACACCATGCGGGCGAGTACCTATTCTCCGGCGTTGAAAAGTGGAAAGACCGTCATTATGGTTGTCCTCGGTATTTACGGGACGATTGTTTTGCTCGGCATCAATCCGGCGATTTTGGCGGGGGCGGGCGCCTTCGCACTGTTGACGGCATTTCTGTCTCGAAATATCGTCGAAAATATGCTGAACGGAGTTTTGATTTTGTCTACCGATCGCTATGCGGTGGGAGACGTGGTTGAAATCGGACAGTATGCGGGGGCGGTGGAAAGCATGAACCTTTACGTCACCAACCTCCGCAATTTGGACGGTCAGTTGATCGCCATCCCCAACGGTCAAATTTCGGCGGTCATCAACAACACCAAAGATTGGTCGCGGGTCAACTTCGGCTTGCAAATTTCCTGGGATGCGGACATCCGAAAAGCGATGGAAATTATTCGGGATGTCTCTCAAAAAATGCAAAGCGAACCGGAGTGGAAAGACAAAATTTTGGACCCTTTGGAAATTTTGGGGGTCGATGAAATTTCCCACGAAGGAACCGTGATTCGCTTTTTGATCAAAACTTTACCGGGCGAACAGTGGCCCGTGGGGCGGACGTTTCGATTTCGACTCAAAACGGCTTTGGATGAAGTGGGAATTGCCCTCGGCGTCCCCCAGCGATCGATCTGGTATTGTCAGGATTCGGGATATTCTCTGAAGTTGCCGAAGCGATCGGACTCCAAAGATACCCCGGACAAAAAGAGTCAGAACGAAGTGACTCAATCTTAAATGATCCTCTATTTTCTTTTGCCTTTTATGCCCTCTCCCAGACTCGATATCGGCTACATTCCCACCCCCCAAGATTTGCTGGGGGACGTCCTGACTTGGGCCGCAGTGTGCGAAGATGATATCCTCTACGATCTCGGCTGCGGTGACGGACGGGTGACGATCGCGGCAGCGAAACGATTCGGAGCCCGGGGGGTCGGCATCGACATCGATCGCGATCGCATTTCGGAAGCCGCCGAAAACGCCAAAATAGCGGGCGTTGGCGATCGCGTTCAATTCCGCCAGGGAAACCTATTTGAAAGCCATTTCGGCGAAGCGACCGTGGTTTTTCTCTACCTTTTACCCCACCTCAATCTCCGCCTGAAACCCCGATTATTCGAGCAACTCCAACCCGGAACCCGCATCGTTTCCCGAGACTTCGACATGGAAGATTGGAAACCCGATCGCACCCTACATTTACCCCATCCCGAAGAGGAATGCACCTTCTATTTTTGGCAAATTCCAATTCAGTAGGGAGTCGAGAGTCGGGAGTCGGGAGTCGGATTCAATTCTAAAAAAATGGATTCAAAATTATGACAAATAAAGCATTTAAATCCTATCGAGATTTGAGGGTATGGGGAGAAGCGATGAATTTGGCTCAGATGTGTTATCAGATCACTCAAGCGTTTCCGCCCGCTGAAATTTACGGAATGACTTCACAAATCCGCAGGGCAGCGGCATCGGTGCCAGCCAACATAGCAGAGGGATATGGTCGAGAGAACAGAGGAGAATATATTCAATTTTTGAAAATAGCTCAGGGCTCTCTAAAGGAACTCGAAACCCATTTGCTCCTGTCAGAAAGAGTGAAATCGATCGATAATCAAACGATTGAACCGCTTCTGCGACAATGTGATGTAGTGGGTAAAATGCTACGTTCTCTGATTCGCTCGCTCCAGAAAAAAACTAAAGAGGAAATCCTAAAAATGGATTTCGTATCGACGCTTTCCGACTCCCGACTCCCGACTCCCGACTCCCCACCCCACTCGGCGCGATCGGTGAGATAATAGTAGACGTTGAAGATAACCTGCGGGAGTCCAATGGCGTGGGGTTTCGGATGTTGGGGGAACGGACAAACTGGGGACGTTGTGACATCCTCCCGAACCGCTCGAAGCACGGTTGCTCCTCGTTCGATCTGCAACCCAGAAGACTTGAGATATTTGGATTATGAAAATCGCGATTCTGTCCCAAGATAGTTCCCTGTACTCTACGAAGCGACTCAAAGAAGCGGGAGAACAGCGGGGTCATGAGATGTACGTCATCGACTACCTGCGCTGTTATATGAATATCACCTCCCACAAGCCGATGGTCATGTACGGGGGGAAACCCCTGGAAGGCTTCGACGCCATTATCCCCCGCATCGGCGCCTCCAAAACCTTCTACGGCACGGCGGTGGTGCGCCAGTTCGAGATCATGGACGTGTTCACCGCCAACGAGTCCCAGGCGATCTCGCGATCGCGGGACAAGTTGCGCTGCCTGCAATTGCTGGCCCGGGAGGGGATCGGCCTGCCGGTGACGGGGTTCGCCCACTCCACCAAGGATATCGACGGGTTGATCAATATCGTCGGCGGGGCGCCGCTGGTGATCAAATTGCTGGAGGGAACCCAGGGGATCGGGGTGGTGCTCGCCGAAACCTACCAGGCGGCCAAGTCCGTGATCGAGGCGTTCCGGGGGTTAGATGCCAATATTTTGGTGCAGGAATTTATCAAAGAAGCGGGGGGAACGGACCTGCGCTGTTTCGTGATCGGCGATCGCGTGGTGGCCTCGATGAAGCGGCAGGGGGCCGAGGGGGAATTTCGCTCCAACCTGCACCGGGGGGGAACGGCCGAGAAGGTGAAATTGACCCCGGAGGAGCGATCGACCGCCGTCCGCGCCGCCAAGATTATGGGGTTGAAGGTGGCGGGGGTGGACCTGCTGCGATCGAACCACGGCCCGGTGGTGATGGAGGTGAACTCGTCGCCGGGACTCGAAGGCATCGAGAAGGCGACGGGGGTGGACGTGCCGAGGAAGATCATCGAATATCTGGAAAAACACGCCGGAAAAGGCAACCCCCGCGATCGCACCCAAGGTTAAACTGTGATTATGGGGTCAAGACGGTCAATCTAATGATATCCTGGGGAAGTGATAGTCGCTTTAACAAGGCTGGATAGTTATGGACGTTAATGACCTCGGATTTGTTGCCAGCATCCTTTTTGTGCTGGTTCCTTCCGTATTTCTTCTGATTCTGTACATTCAGACCCAGAGTCGCGAAGGAAAGGAAGGGTAAACCTGATTTTTCCCTTTTTTATCAACCCCAAAAAAAGCGCTGTCGGCAATTTGCTCCAGCGCTTTTTTATTTAGGGCTGTCTGAAAAAGTCGCCTCGTTGAATTTAGAGGCTGTACAGATGAAAAGTCGGGTCGGGAGTGGCAGTCACGTCCAATCGGGCGTCAAAATACGGTGCCGGAGTATTTCCACCAATTGCCTTTGACGGGCGAAGCGGTGATAGAGTCCATGTACCGGGTGGTCTGGACGCAGGCTTCCTTGCCGTCCGGGACGTAGACGTAGCCCGCCTCGCCGAAGAATTCTTCGGTGACGAAAAAGACGCAGGTTCCCTCCCCCTCCAGGTTGTGCCCTGCCTTCCAGATGTAGTGGACGCGCAGCCAGCCGATGTGATCGTCTTCCCGGCAAGACGACGGGTTTCCCGCGCACTTTAACAGAGCCGCTTCGGAGCGATCGAATTTCATCGATTCGATGTCGGGAACCGCCACCAGGAAGGTGAGCGCGATCAGTGCGGGGATGCCGAAGATTTTAGTCAGGGTTTTGAGTGGCGGATACTTCCACCGGGAAATCATCACCCGATCCAGGAGAATCAATCCCACCTCTCCAACCCAGAAGACGAGAGCGGCGGCGAAAGCGAGCAGGAGGATGAATCCTTCGAGAGAGTAAGCCAGGGACAGCCAGCGGCCGACTTGTGAGAAGCTGCCCCATCGCACGACGGCATACATCAGAAAGTGGACGGCCAGCGACGCGACGATGATCAACAGCAGCAGTATCTCCTGCCAGTAACCGCAGGCGGACCCGAGTTGGGATTGGGATTGGGACTTGGATTTGGATTTGCGTTCCACGGCGATAACTCCGAAAAATGTTTCCACCCCACCTGTTCCCAAAATTGCATCCAAATTTCCCGGTCCTATTCGTCCGTCCCCCCCAACCCGCGATCAACGTCCAGTTGCACGGAAAAACCGAACCGGCGATCGCTGTACTTCAGCCACAATCGATCAATAGTGCGGAGGTCTTCGCAGGGGAAGTTGTAGACGCCGAGCAGTCCGGCAATCAGCCCGATGGCGAAGCTTTCCTCCCGATTGCCGATCGCCGAGATCAGGCGCCTTGTCTCCGCGTCCGCTTCTTCCCACCGCCCCGCCGCCAGCAAGTCGCGCAGTTCGGTGTAGTCCATCCCCACCGCCGATTCGAGTTCGACGGTTTCCAAAAAGTCGGGTTCGGCTTTGGACTCCCAGTCGGCTTCGGATTCCAACCGCCCCCAATGATCGAGGGCGATCGCGGTAGACAACAGCGACAACAGCGAGATGGCGGCTGCCGAGTGCAGTAATTTTTTCCGCTTCATGATGCCCTCCGATGAACGGTGCATGGTGCGCCCGTCCCCCCTCACAGTCCGCAGACAGTCCGCAGGTATCGAGGCGTTCGACACGGCCCGCGATACGCAGACCGCGATCGTCGCGCCCGGCGGTCTATCAAATTCACGGTTCCTCTGCCACCCAGACCCCCGAAACCCCTAAACCCTCGGCGTCGCGATCGCTTCCCGCTGATAGCGGATGTTCGCCTCTTTGAGCCGTTTGACCGCTTCGGCGAGGCGATCGCAATCCGCGATCAGACTGATGCGGACGTACCCTTCGCCCCCCGCACCGAAGGCATTTCCGGGCGTCACCACCACCCCCGTCTGCTGCAACACGGAGAGGGCGAAATCCGTGGAATCCATCCCCGGCGGACAGGGTGCCCACAGGTACATCGCCGCCTTCGGTTTGGGGATATTCCAGCCCAACTGGGCCAATTCGTCCACCAGAAAATCCCGGCGCGATTGGTAACGTTCTTGAACCTGATGCAGGTAGGAATCCGGCAGATTCAGGGCCGTTTCCGCCGCGCACTGCAGAGCCGCAAATAAGCCGTAATCCAAGTTGGTTTTCAGGGTCCGCAACCCCTGGATAATTTGGGCGTTCCCCACCACGAACCCGACGCGCCAACCTGCCATGTTGTAGGTTTTGGACAGGGTGTGGAATTCCACGCCGATCGCCTTGCCGCCGGGAATTTCCAGCAGGCTGGTGGGTTGGTAGCCGTCGAAAGCCAACTCCGCATAGCAGAGGTCGTGAACCAGCAAAATCTGGTGTTTGTGGGCGAAGGCGACCAGATCCTCGAAAAATTCCCGGGGCGCCGTGGCACCGGTGGGGTTATTCGGGTAGTTGAAATAGAGCATTTTCGCCCGTTCCGCGATGCGATCGGGGATGTCAGCCAGATCGATGATCCAGTCGTTTTCCGGCTTCAGGCGGACTCTGTAAATCTCCCCGCCGGAAATCACCGGGCCGCGAAAGTGGGCGGGGTAGGCGGGATCGGGGGCGATCACCACGTCTTCGGGGTTGACGTAGGCCAGGGCCAGGTGGGTCAATCCTTCCTTCGATCCCAACAACGGTAACGCCTCGCTGTTGGGGTCGAGGCTGACTCCGTAGCGGCGGTTGTACCAGTTGGTGATGGCGGCGCGAAATGTCGCCGTTCCTTCAAAGGGCGGGTAGCCGTGGTTGGCGGGATTTCTCAATGCTTGCACTGCCGCTTCCACAACCGGCTCGGGGGTGGCGCCGTCGGGGTTTCCCATCCCCAGGTCGATCAAATCCAGTCCCTGTTCCCGGGCGCGGGCTTTCAATTCATCCAATCGGGCGAAAACGTAGGGGGGAAGCTGTTTGACCCGATCTGCGGGGCTAATCCAATCTAAAGTCATATTCGATCCGTCGTAAATAGGTTGTTGAGTCGTCGGGGGTATGCCAGGAGAGCAGACAGACGGCAAGCCCATTTCACCGGTTCCGAGCCGGAGTCAAAGAGATGAACAAATGAGAGCATCCGCGATCGCCCGGTCGGTAGATTTACTTAACCTAATTGTCGGGTTAAAGTTGACTCTCCCGGAAATTGTTAACCTTTAATTTTTAATTCTTCAATCGGTGCAGTTGTAGACACCATCGCCGCCATGAGCGATTCCGGACAAACTTTAAAGGGCAGTCGGTGAATGTCGGATCGATCGCCGCAGGCCAGTTCCGCCGACCGCCGCAACTGGGCCAGGGTCGCTTCTCCCAGCCCGAGATCGGCGAGGGTTTGGGGCAGGCCGATGCCGTAAAATTTCAAGAGTTGCTGTCTGGCGGAGGCGGCGAGTTGATTGCCCTGAAGCATCTCTTCGAGGCGCAACTGTACCAAAATGCCATAGGCGACTTTTTCTCCGTGAAGGGTTTTGTGACTCGCGGGCAGGTGGGTGAGGCCGTTGTGGACGGCGTGGGCGGCGACGGTGCGGCACTGCGCCCCCCCCAGGCCCCCGATCGCCCCCGCCAGGAGTACCGTGGCGTCCACCACTTCCCGCCAGGTGGCCCCGCCCGGTTCGCTGAGGGCGGCGACGGATTTTTGAAACAGGATGTCCCGCAGGACTCGCGCCTGTTGCACCGCCGCCACGATCAGGGTTTGCTCGGAATGTCCGCTGCTGACCGAGGCTTCGTACCACTTGGCGATCGCATCCCCAATGCCGGCGATCAAGGTGCGCTGGGGCGCCGTCTGAATGAGGCTGTAGTCGAGGATGAGCAGATCCGGACATTTGGCTAACCCCACATCATACAGGAACTCCCCCCGATCTGTATAGATGTTGGAGAGGGCGGTCCAGGCGGCGCAGGTGGCGCCGGAGGTGGGGACGGTGACGATGGGACATTGAACCCGGTGGGCGAGGAGTTTGGCCGCGTCCAGGGCCTTGCCGCCCCCCACCCCGATGACGAAATCGGCTTGATGTTCGGTGAAGTGGTGCTGGAGTTGTTCTAAACTGGCTTCGCTACAGTCGGGACGGTAGGAAATCCAGGCCGCTTCCAGGGGGTGGCGGTCGAGGATCGGTTGCAGGGGGGTGCGGATCAATTCTAAGGTGCGATCGCCCCCGACAATTAAGGGACTCGAGCCCAATGCCGCGATCGCCTCCCCCGCCGCCGCCAGCGCGTCGATTCCCCGCATCACTCGGGCCGGCGCAATGCTCAACACTGCGGGGGGTGCGAGTTCGCAGGGATTGGCGGACAGGTCGGGGGAGGATAATGGTTGCATGGAGGCTCCTCGCAGAAGTGACTAAATTTTTGATTTTAGCGTAATTTTACCCGGGTGGGGGCAGATCCGATCCGGACGGGGAGATTTTTGTCGCGGCCCCCTTCACAAGTCAAAATTCAAAATTCAAAATTCAAAATTCAAAAGCCGAAAGTCTGACTTTTTGATGAATTCGGCGGAGTGAACGAGGAATGGGTGATTTTTTGCTGCAATTTTTAGGATTTTTAACCGATTTTTTGACCTAAAATTGATCGGTGATTTTTTTTATTTTTTCCTTCGTCCACCGGTTGCCCCGAGCCGCGATCGCCTTCAAATTCAAACCATTTCCGAACTTATTGTTTCCAGCAATTTTATCGATTTTCCGAACGATCGTCCCGGCATCCGGGGGGCGGTTGCCCGGAAAGGGATCGATCAAATGATCGATCAAATCCATAAAATCCCGGGATAAATCGGACGTTTTCCGCCGCCACGACAGGCGGCCGTTGCGGGGACTTTCCGGAATTTGAGAGGGGGAATAGCCCGTCAGTAAATAGACGAAAGTCCGTCCCAATGCGAAAAAGTCGGATTGGGGGCAGGCGTTCAAATTCGTCTGTTCGGCGGGGATGTAGCCGGGGGTGACGATGCGGGTGGCGTAGGTGTCCTGTTGCCGTTCCGACCAGTTTTGTCGTTCCAGCCAGAAGTTAATTAATGCCAACTGTCCGTCCGGTTTCAAGAGAATATTTTTGGGTTTGATATTTTGATGAATGAAGTTGTGGTCGTGGACGATCGCCAATATTTCTACGATCTGCTTCAACCAAGCGATCGCCACGTCTTGGGTGATGGGTTCCCCTCCTCGGGATTCCATCCACTCCGTGAGGGGGATGCCCTCCATTTTTTCGACGATCAGGTAATGTAAAAATGGGTCGGATTCTTGGAGTTCTTCTTGCAGGGAACGGGTGTCGTCAATTTCGGGAATTCCGGGGTGGGAATCGATATCTTTGAGTAATTCGGCTTCTTCCTCAAAGAGTCGGACGGCTTTGGGTTGTCGGGAGGGTTTGGGGTTGAGGACTTTTAACAGTTTCGGCGTTTCTCCCACAACCATCTCAAATGTCGTGTCGAACGGGTTGCTGTCGAGACATCCGACAATTTGATAGTGGGCGGATAAAAGCGCCAAGGTGCGATCGGCGATGGGATGGGACGGGGACTGAACCTGGGAGGGTTCGGGTTGCGGTTGAGGTTGGACCATGATCGGTTTAAATCATCTCTTCAATTTGTCATAACCTAAATTAGCGCAAAGTGACAACTGACGGAAGTTTGAGTTGTCCGGAGTGCGATCGCCGTCTCAATATGAGATGATGGGAGTTGATGCGCGCTCGCTGTCACTAATAATGACAAGCGAAAACCCCCGCATTTTGAAGCCGGGGGTGTTAGTCGAGTAGCTCTCTTAAACTGTAGGTTACTGCTTAGTTTGCCGGTTGCAACGACAATTTTTTAGAGGTTTCCAAAGCTTGTGCGAGAATGCGATTGATGGACTCTTTGTCAGAGACGAGAGTTTGGACATATTCTCTAACTTCGCCTTGGAATTTTTGAAACTCAGCCGGAACAGTGAGAATTTGTTGACGTTGTGTTTCAGGCAGTGCGAAAAACTCGCGTGCTGCATAACCTGTAGCAAAAAACATAACTAGATTTGTCGTTGCGTCAATCAACCCAGTTGGGGCGGGTATGTTCTTGCTCAAGAAACCTAGCCCTAACGCTGTCAGTGTGTTGGTTCCAAAGGCAAGTCCAAAGACAGCCAGAATTTCTCCTTTCTCTTCCGAAGATTTTAGGTCGTTTCCGTAAATATGTGAAATTTCATAACAAAGTTGAATCAAAAGAGGTGTAGTTTGAAAAAAATCAGCTAAAAAAGAAGCGGCGGGAACGGAGACAGAACCTGAAAGTAATCCGACACCAGCAGCCCAAACGGCTTTTTCAAAAATCAAATTTTCGGCAATTGTTGAGTTGTCTGCATTGGGATACATTTCCCGCTCTTTCCGGACATTTTTTTTGATTGTGTCAGGGTCGATTACTTTTAAAGAGTCGATTATGCGATCGAGCCAATGTCGATCCCACAAGTCGATAATTGTCTTTTGCAAGCGTCGATCGCACCCCCGATTTAAGTAATTTTACGGAGAGCTTTCGCAGAAAAAGGATGGTTTCCCTTCCCTCTGGGAGATCGGGGAGATTGAAATAATGTTCCGAGTCGGGCGGGATATGAGATGATGGGGGGTGACGCGCTGTGAGATTGGCCATGTCAATGCAACCGCCCCCCCCTCCGTCAATTACCCCCCGCCAAATGAACTTGCTGCGGGTCGTCGCTTCGATGGCCTGGGCCGATGGCGAACTGGCTCAGGAAGAAGTGGATGTGATGCTGCGGGAATTCGGCAGTCTGTTCGCCAGCGGAGAGCAGCAGGAACAGATCGCCCAAGAACTGCGGGATTATCTGATGCAGAATATTCCCTTGGAGGAGTCGATTCCCAAATTGCAAACCCAGCAGGAACGGGAACTGGTGTTGGCGTTGGGTTATGAAGTGATCGCATCGAGTTCTCGGGTTCCCGACGAGCCGAAAATTAATGACGATGAAGCGATCGCCTATCAGAAATTGAAACAATTGTTGAACCTCCCGGAAGCGAGGGTAAAGGAACTCGAAGCCGGGGTTGACGCCCAGTCCAATGACTCCGAGGGATTGGTAGATTCCATCAGCCGCAAGTTGGGCGAATTTATTCGGGAGATCGGAAAATAAGATCGGGTTTTTGACCCGTCCTTTCATCATCCCCCCCAGCCCCCCTTTGTAAGGGGGGAGCCAGATTAATAAGATTGGGTTTTTGACCCCCGATCCCCCCCAACCCCCCTTAATAAGGGGGGAGGTAGATTAACCGGATTTAATATGGAAAAAGATGGTCGATCAAATTGATGATATTGCTCGGCAGGCTCACCAGGGCAGTGTGGCCGCCATCATTCAGGTGCTCAACGATCGCCTCGCGGAAACCGGGGTGAAAACTCGGGCGGTGTGTTCGGGCGGCGTCCTGCAATTGTTGTGCGAGGCGAACCGGGCGGAACATCTGGAAAAATCCGATTTGGTGGGGCGGGTAAAGGAGATTTTGGAGGCGATCGCACCCCGAAATATTCGCCGCGTCCGCGTCAACAGCCGCATCCTCCAAAATCAAAGGTTGCTGTGGTTGGAAGATATCATCCGCGACCCGGATAATCAACTGCTGTGGTCCGAAGATATTATCCTCCGACAGCCGAACCCAATTCAACAGTTTATGGCGGATTTTAAAAGCAACAAAAATCGCCCGATCGCAGTCAATTCGACGGAACGCATCCGGGAAGAACGGCAGTTTCGGCGGGGGTTGCTCATCGGCGGCATGAGCATCTGTTTGCTGTTGATTATCGGGGGATTTGCTCTCTATCAGTGGTGGAATTCGCAACTGCCGGAGGGATTCGAGACGCAGGAACCCGGCGTCTCGTCCCCCCAGAGTCCCCCGCTGGACTCCCTCTCCGACGAGGAATTGTTCAAACGAGCCGTGGATCTCGCCCAGGAAGCCGTCGCCTTGGGAAAAGGGGCGGATACCGAGGCTCAATGGTCTGAAATTGCCGACAAATGGGGGGAAGCGGCGGATTTGATGGCGGCGGTTTCCCCGGATTATCCCCGCCACGCCACCGCCCAAAATCGGGTGGCATTGTACCGCCGCAACCGGGATGTCGCCCAAGAAGAGGCTCAAAAGCGTCAAAACAATTAATAATTAATCATTAACAATTAATCATTAATAATTATAAAAAACAGATTTAAAATTGCCGGTGGGGGCAACCGTCTCGGGTTGCCCGATGTCAAAACAATCTCGGGTTGCCCGATGTCAAAACAATCTCGGGTTGCCCGATGTCAAAACAATCTCGGGTTGCCCGGTGTCAAAACAATTAAGAATTAATCATTAATAATTATAAAAAAAACGAATTTAAAATTGCCGGTGGGGGCAACCGTCTCGGGTTGCCCGATGTCAAAACGAGCCGATTTCTGAGTATTTAACCCGATTTAATATCAGGATAAAACCGGACTAAATATCAGGGATTGACTGCGACTTGATTCTGGACGGTGGCGACAACTTGGCTGGCGATCGCTTCCGGAATGCGGGTATATTCTAACCCTTGATTGAGGGTTTGACCCTGACCGAGAACCCACCCCACCATATCTTTTACCGCCTCGGCTTTTTCGGGGTTTTCATACTGCTGTTTCACCAGCAGCCAGGTGATCCCGATGATGGGATATCCGCCGTCGGGATCTTGGAGGTTTGCGGCTTTAAAATCCTGATAAAAACGCACTTGGGAGAGGGCGCGGTTCGCCTCATCCAGGCTGGGCGCGACGAATTCGCCGGCTAAATTTTCGAGTTGGGCGGTGAGTAGATTTTGTTGACGGGCGAAGGTGTCTTGAACGTAACCGATCGCCCCCTGCGTTTGTTTGACGGTGTTGGCGACACCCTCATTTTGAGCACCTTTTAGGGGGGTTCCCGGCCAGTTGGGAGCGGTGGAGACGTTGACATTATTTTTGAAGGTGGGACTGATGGCGCTCAGGTGGCGGGTAAAAATGAAAGTGGTACCGCTGGAGTCTTCCCGAACCACGGGTTTGATGGGGAGATCGGGCAAGTTGACGCCGGGGTTATCTTTGGCAATTTTTGGGTCATTCCATTTTGTGATTTTCCCCAAAAAAATATCGGAAAGGGCGGTTCTGGACAGTTTGAGATCGGAAACACCCGGCAGGTTGTAGACGACGGCAACCGCACCCCCGGCGGTGGGAACGCGGACCATACCTTTGGGCATTTGGTCGATTTGGGATTGACTGGGGGGGGCGTCCGAACCCGCAAAGTCAATGCTGTCGGCGATGAAGCGATCGATGCCGCCGCCGCTGCCGATCGCGTCGTAGGTGACGGTGATTCCGGTGTCTTGTTTGAAGGCGGAAAAGTATTTTTGGTACAGGGGGGCGGGGAATGATGCCCCGGCTCCTTTTAATGTCACCGCGATCGCCGAACTGGCGGAGGTAAATGCCAGGGCGAGGGTCGCGATCGAGGCAGAAAGCACTCGTTTTGTTAACACCATGATTGTCTTCTCCTCCCGGGGAACGAGAATCGTATTTAATCTGGGCTAACTATACCAAAGTTGCGATTCGTCTAGGCGGTGCTTAATGTTTTTTTACACCCTTAAACTGCCCTTAACCTTCGCAACAAAAATACAACATCGGTCGAGTCTGTGCCGTCTATTTTTTGTCTGGATTATTAATTTTATCATAAATTAGAGCTTTTCTTCAATCTCGGTCAATCCGAAAATCGCTCCCAAAAAGATCCGTTAAAAAAATACGTTGTTGCGCTTTAGCGCCCCAGCAACTGATATGGATTCAACTCACAACTCAAAAGAAGAATGAACCCTGTTTCCGCCTTGACTTGCGATCGCTTGTCAATTTCTGTCAAAATAATACAGACAAAAACTGAGGGCATAAAATGCGACAATACTATAACAAACTCGTCCGCGATCGCATCCCGGACATCATCCAGAAAGCCGGGTGTCAGTGCGAGACACAAATTTTGTCCGATTCGGAATATCGTCATGCTTTGCGGAACAAACTGCTGGAAGAAGCGGAAGAAGTCCGGACAGCAGAAAATTCAAAATTGCGAGAAGAATTGGCGGATCTTCTGGAAGTGGCGGAAGCGTTGATGGAGAGTCATGGCATCTCGGCAGAAGACATCAGATTAGAACGCGATCGAAAACGTGCGGAACGGGGCGGGTTTGAACGGAAGATCCTGTTATTGTGGACGGAATAACATCTTCTGAAAATGAATAATATCTTTTCCGACATTCAAAATCACTGGGCAAAAAATGGCATTTTAAAACTGGCAGAACGGGAACTGGTGAAGGGATATCCGGATCGCACCTTTCGCCCCGACGCTCCCATCACCCGCGCCGAATTTGCAACTTTGATGTGTGGGGTATTTCCGGAAGCGGAACGGGTTAAAAATGCCGTCGATTTTGTGGATGTTCCCGGGAGTCACTGGGCGATCGCATCCATTCAGACGGCTTCCGAAAAAGGCTTTTTCGCCGGATATCCAGACCGCACCTTCAAGCCGGAACAGAAGATTCCGAGGGTGCAGGCGATCGTCGTTTTAGCCGCCCATCTCAAAGCTGATATTCCCGACAATCCTGATTCTATTTTACAACAATTTTATGACGATTTCAACGATATTCCAGCCTATGCAAAATCCCCCGTCGCCGCCGCCACCCTCGCCGCCCTGGTGGTCAACTATCCGCAATTACGACAACTCAATCCCAACCGAAACGCGACCCGGGGAGAGGTCGCCACGCTACTCTGTCGGGCCTTAAATTATCCCGTCATCCCCGGACGCTACATCGTCGGATTCGACGTCATTCCGATGGAATTGCGGCCCCTGACGGGTGGGTTAAATAATACCCCTACCTTCAACAGCAACAGTCCGGAATTGGTCAAAACGGAAGGCATTTTACTCTCCACATTTCCCCCCGCCGGAAAGCGGGTCGGTTCCGCCCATCTCGACTTTGCCTTCGAGGGTCAATTCGATATTTTTTCTCACCATATTTATCGCGCCGAAACGGAGGCGGAATTGCAGTCCTGTTACCAGGGCATTCTCCTCCACAATCCCACGGCGGAGACTGTCACCGTCCGGGTGTCGGCGGCGGCGAGTTATTTGGGGACTCCCGACGCGCCATTTATCGACCTACCCGAACAAAAAGATAATTCGGATGGCGACATCTATTCCGGGCCGGGAAGTCGCACGACGGGGGCGATTTTGCGGGGGGAAAGAATGGAACAATTCCCGGCAGAATTTATCATCGAATCCGGAAAAAATTACCTGTTGATGAACGAAGCGATTCCCCTTCCCGGAGTCCCCGCATCCAACGGGCGATCAACTTTAATCCGATTGGAAACAACGGGAAAAATTCATATTGCAGATTTGATAAAATTGGGGGATTCTCAACCGCCGAATTTGGCAGACTGGATCGCATTATTAGAAACGGGAGATTTGGCGAAACCGAGGGACGCGACCCCCACGCCATTGGAACCGGAAATTGTGTTGCCGATTGTCTTCAGTCGGGTGGCTGGCGTGTCTCGGGGAACCCGCTGGGAAGCCACGCTAACGGACAAGCCGGAGTTCCAAGATTTGAGTCTTCCCCCAGTCGGAAAGGCGTTTTCCTATGTGTTGGGAACGATTCATAAAATTACCCTGGGAACCGGACAGATTCAAAGCGCAAAGATGATGTCTCGGTATCCCGACACGGCTTATTTTGCCCATGCGAATTACGGCGTAGAGTATGATATTACTATACCCTTCTACAATTCTCTCAGCGAAACCCAGACCGTCGAAATTATTGTCTCTTCCCCGGTTAAGAATAATGAAATTGACGGCGTTCAAACGGAGTTGAAATTCTTGAAAAATCGCGATCGCATTTTCTTCCGGGGCACCGTCCGCCTCAGTTATGAAGACGAAGGCGGAAATACCCGGACTCGCGACATCCATTTGACGCAATATCGCGGACAGCAAGGTTCGCCTCTGCTGAGTTGGGAAATGCCACCCCTGTCTCGGCGCCGTATCCGCCTACAATTCATCTACCCCCCCGACTCTACGCCGCCCCAAGTCCTGACGGTTCGGACTGTCCGATAGAGACATATTGGATGAATGGGCAAAGGGTGGTATAATCGGCACGAATTGCCGGAAATGTAAATGGTGCGATCGCTTGCCAAACATTGGGATCGCGATCGCAGTTAATCTATCAGAATTGACCGATGCTAAACTACTATCTTTTGATGCCGAAAATGATGGCTTATTTTTATTTGCCCTACGCCTATATGGGCATGATATGGATGCCGTGGATGTATCCTTACTTTGCCTTATTTTACAAACAATCCGACGGCGATCGCAAGGCATCTCTAAAGCCACATCAAACCCCCCCCACCGCATCCCAAAATCACCGATTGAAAACCGAATACCCGAAACCAATATCCGTCCCCAAAAACAATCACAAATCCGCACAAAATTTGCCCGCAACTTCAGAAGCGGAAACCACAAAACCGACGGTGGAAACGGTTGATAAAATTGACAATAATCAAGTCAAAGAAGTTGCGGAAAAAGAACCCGAACCGAAACCGATCGCATCCGTTCAACCCCCCGAAGTCACTCCCCCTCCGCCGGTAACACAAACCCCGGAATATCCGCCACCTCAAACCGAGAACGTTGCCACACCCATCCAAGGCAATGAGGATTTAAAAACGGCCCGCCGCCTGGTGAATTTGATGGCGATCGCATCCCTAGAAGATGTCGATCGCCTGACGTTGATGCGGGCGAAACCGCTGCTAAAATCCCTCGGTATCTCGCAATCCACCAACGGGAAGAAAAAGAAGGTGGGAGAATTGCGGGATGAACTCAAACAAAAGTTATTGGCTTTTGAATTGGTGTAATTTCACCTATCGACAATCGGAAGGCTTCAGGGTTTCGGTGAAGATTTCCCAGTCCGCCTCGACGCGATCGCCGTATTCCGTGGCGATCGAACTCACCAATCGGCGAAATTCCTCGTGGTTGCCGTCCGTCAACTCGCCGACTTCCGCCTCCAAGGAATGGGGGATGTATTGGGGATCGAAATCGCGATCGCTGCGGGCGTGATCGGTGGCGATAATTTGCCCCCACTGTTGTGACATTTCAATCATTTCCTCCGTTTTATTAAGTTTGTCGGTGGAGATATCATCTTTGTAGGGCGACATTTCCCGAACCGAATAAAACCCGTCGGCAAGTTGCATCCAACCGAGATAATTATCCGCCGTTCCGAGAAGGGCTAAATAGCCGATTTGGTGGCGTTGGGCATCATTTTCAAACAGGCGATCGTACTGTTGGCGATCGCCCTCCGAGAGATAGTCGTAGGGGGTGGGTTTGGACTGCTGTTTGACATCCAACAGGCGATCGTCATCGTCGGATTTTGTTTCCCCTTCAATTAATACATAATAACGCGGCGTTCCCAAGGAACCCGTCCCCGCAAAAAGCCGGCGGGCGACATCTTTCATTTGGAAATGTTGGGGATTGTATTGCAGATCTCCCGACAGGGTTTTGCCGTAATTTTCAATCGCCGTTTGAAATTGCCCCCTTTCCTCCGGCGTGAGGGCTTCGAGGCGATCGCGTTCCAGGGTGAACCGCCGCCCTGCTGCGGTTTTTTCGGTAAATAGAGTTAACAGTTTTTCGCGATTTCCTTTCTCTTCGACTGTTTCTAAAAGTTTCGACAGCCGGGGGTTGGTGTTGTCTTTGGTGAACTCGGTTTTCGTTTCGTCGTCGTTCCCCCGATATTCCTCCAAGGTGTCGAGGTAAGATGCCGCAAACGCATCGACGATCTCTTTTTCATCCTCAACAGAAAGGTCATTTTGACGGGCGACTAAAACCAAGCTTACGGCAAATCTCCAGACATCATATTGATAGTCGGCGAGGGTGGTTTCGTCGAAATCATTGACGTTGTAAATAATGTCGCCTTTGCCGGTATTGAAAGACCCGAAATTGTCCGTGTGGAGGTCGCCCTGTATCCAAGTTTTGGTGTTTTCATTGCCGAATTTTTGCCGGCGATCGTCCCCGGCGAAATCCATCCAAAACAGGTGGTTGGTTCCCCGATAAAACATGAACGGAGAGGCTGCCATTTTGCAATATTTAGCCTCCCGATCGCGCTCCGAAATGTTAGCGTTGCGATCGGTTATCGCCTCGATGACAGTGGTTTCGCGATCGCTTCCGGACAGGGGGGAACAGGCGACGGCGAACAGCAGCAGGGCGATCAGGTGATGTGAGGTTTTCATTGGGGTCAATTTCGGCTTAAACTAGAAATATAAAAGAACGTGCGATCGCAATGTCTATCAATCGAATTCGGGTGGCAAAAGATAAGGCGGAGTTGGTGCGGGCACTGACGGAATCGGAGGACAGAACCGGCCCCTTCCAAACCTACGCCGATGTCG
This sequence comes from Lyngbya sp. CCY1209, assembly GCF_035615495.1. Lineage (GTDB taxonomy): Bacteria > Cyanobacteriota > Cyanobacteriia > Cyanobacteriales > Microcoleaceae > Limnospira. Next base: position 71,189 of record NZ_JAJENU010000639.1, read on the forward strand.
TCGTCTTTGCGGCGGCGTTGGGGATACGGCGGAAAAAACGGATTCCCCTCGACGGCTTTTCCAAGCGAGATCCCGCCCCCATTTCCCTGGAAATTTTTATTTCCAGGGGTTACGACTGGGTGATTAAATTGATCGCGATCGCCCAAACTCGGACTACCAAAATTATCTCACCTTTTGACGCGGAATCGGAGGCGGAACGGGTGAAAATTTTCGAGGAATTTGCCAACGGGGGGCTGGAAATTTTGCGGGAAGAATGTCGCGGGGCGGTGGACTATTCCGATCGCCTGTTATTGCTGTTACTCTCGGAACGCGATCGCGGCGAGGAACCCCAGGAAGACTTCGATCTGAGTCGGTTTTTGGGGTGATACCGCCAGAGCCCATCCACGGGAGTCGCCTTCGCGATCGCCCCCGGTTCCAGAACGGCGGGATCGACGGCAATAAATCCGTTGTCGATCGGGTTATTTTGGCCGTCGAAAACCTGATAGTTGACCCTCAAGTTTCTCAGTGTATTGCAGGTTTTGTTGACGACCGTTCCCCGCAATATTTTGCCGTCGTCTTCGACTTCGGAAATCGAGATATTTTCGGGATTCATCTCAAAGCCCCCAGGATTGGGGGTTTGGGGGCGAGATCATTTTCAAATTATTTCTGATAGCGACAACTACCGCTGCACGCTTCTGGGATCGAGGGCATCCCGGAGGCCGTCGCCGAGTAAATTAAAGGCTAAAACCGTCAGAATAATTAACAGCGCGGGGGGCCAAATCAACCAAGGTTGCAACACCAAAATTGAGGCGTTTGTCGCCGAAGATAATAAGTTTCCCCAGGAGGGATCGGGCTGTTGAATTCCCAATCCGATCAGACTCAATACCGACTCGGAAATGATGAAACTCGGAATCGTCAGCGTCGCCGAAATAATCACGTAGGTCGCCGTCTGGGGAAGGACGTGGCGGACGATGGTATAAAATGAATTGGCACCCATCACCCTGGCCGCCTGTACGAATTCCCGCTCTTTGATCGAAAGCACCTGTCCACGAATCACCCGCGCCAACCCCGACCAAGTGATAAATGAAATAATAATTGTAATCAGTAAAAATCGCTGGGTACTCGTAATTTGGACGGGGAGAACTGCCGCCAAAGCCACCAGCAAATACAGCCCGGGAATGGTCATCAACACTTCCACGAGTCGCATGGCAATGGTATCCACCCAGCCGCCGAAATAACCCGAAATGCCGCCGACGATCATTCCGATGGGGAAAGAAATGGAAATTCCCACCAAACCGATGCTGAGGCTAATTCGACTGCCAAAAACCAGGCGGCTGAACTGATCTCGGGCCTGTTCGTCCGTGCCCAAAACGTTGATGTGCGCCGGCCCCACCGCGCCGAATAAGTGGCGATCAAAGGGGATCAAACCGAAAATTTTGTAGGGTTCTCCTTTAACAAATAATCGCAGTGGGGAGGGGTTGTCCCAATCCACCATCACCTGCCGCTCTCCGGTGTCGATATCGACGGGACCTTGGGTGGTGGGGTAGACGTGGGGGCCGATCCATTCGCCCTCGGGATTGACCCAATAAATTTCCGTGGGGGGGAGGAGGGACCCGTCCATTTGGGTTGTATAGGGGCTGTAGGGTGCCACGAAATCCGCCGCGATCGCCACCACATAGAAAAATATCAGCAATCCCGCACCCAACTGCGCCAGGGGATTTTTCCGAAGTCTTTGCCACCATTTCATAGGCTGTTTGTTAAAAGGGAAATTCGTTCGGTCAATTCAAATATAATTGTACCCGAAAATCTGCATTTAAACCACGTTCCGATCCGCCAATTTTTCCGGGGCGGATGCGCGATCGCCGTTTTGGGGCAGTTCCGAGAAAAATGAACCCGTCTGCGGCGGCAATTCGGGGTTGAGAACCACTTCGACGATACTCTTGATCACTCCGGTGATGGGAATTGCCAAGACCACGCCCAACAAGCCACTCACTTTTCCACCCAGCAACAGGGCCGACAAAATAACCACAGGGCTGAGGCCGGTCAAATTCCCCATAATTCGGGGGGCGACGACGTTATCTTTCACCTGCTGAACCGCCACGGCGATCGCCAACACCTGCAAAGCCAACCACCAATTCAGAAATGCCACGATAATCGTGACGCTGCCGATTCCCAACGTGGCGCCCACGAACGGGATGACTTCCATCAAACCAATAAAAACGGCGAACAACAGAAAATACGGCACGCCCAAAATAAAAAAGATCGGCGCGAGGACGGTGGTCATAAATAACCCCAGGAGGAACTGTCCGGAGACAAATCGTTGCAGATTTCGCTTCAAAGATTCGGTCAATACCGATCGCAGCGGGGGAGACAAAATTTTCGTCAATCCCGACCACAGCCGCTCGCCGTCGATGAGCATATAAAAGGAAATGACGACGATCAAAATCAGGTCGATCACCCAGTTAAACGTCCCCAAAACTAAACCCAAACTCCGGCCGGCGATCGCCTCGGCTTGTCCCTGCAATTTATTGAGGAGTTGCTGCTGCAAAATACCCACGTCGAAGGGCAGATTTCGCTCCGCACTCCAGCCTTGAAACACTTCCAACTGTTGCCGTCCGGACTCCCCCAACTCGGGCAGTTTGGCGATGAACTGGCGGGTCTGATTGAAAATGGGCGGCGCCACCGTCAAGACCGCGATCGTCACCACCACCGCCGCGGCTAAATACACCAAAGCGGCCGCAATTCCCCGGGGAATAAAGCGCTGAAGTCGGGCGACGGCCGCATTCAAAATAAAGGCGATTAATCCGGCGACAATTAAGATGGTGACTAACTCGCCGACATACTCGACGGCTTTCAAAGTCAGTCCCCCCGCCACCAGAATCAATACCCAGGTAATTAAAAATTTTTGCAATGGCGAAAAAATTGAGTTCATGACTGTCCTCAATATCGGGTCATCGGGAAGGCGAACAATCTATCATTATTAATTTTTAATTGTCAATTCTCTTCAGACAACCATTGCGGGTTCCGTCGTCTCGTCATGTTCGACGACAAAAACGTTGGAGTAGAGGTTGGCGACGATCTGCTTTCCGTGCTGGGTGAGGGAGAGGTAATTCAACCCGTCTTTGACGTAGGGATAGACCCCGTTCCAGTAGAATTGCGGATAGTTTCTTCGCAGATCTTCGGGGCTTTTGTAGCCGACTTTTTGGTTGAATCCCGTTTCCTCGAATTCGTAAAATAGGGCGCTAATTTTTTTCAGGTAGCGGGGGTCGGAAAGCTGACCGATCAGGTCTGCAGCCCTCACCAAACCGGGGTAGTTGACGGTATCTTGATGGTCGGATTCTTTGGGTACTGGAAACCGAGTCAACTCGATATTTCGCTTGATCACTTCGGCATCGATCAGTTTGTGGCCGCCGAATCGCTCCTCGATAAATAACTTGGCGCGATCGACGTGATAGGGCGTCAAACTCGCGTCCGTACAGCCCTCCGGCAGATCCACCATCGCCCCCCGCCCCGTGGCAAAAGCATTCTCTCGATCTTTCCGGCAGACACCTTTGACGTAGCCGATATCGTGACAGACGAGGGAGATGATATAGTGGAGCCAATCTTCGCAGGAAACCCCCCCTTCGCGGATGTGTTTTCCCCGCAAAATTTCCTGGCCGACCAATGTCACCAAAATTGTGTGTTCTACGTTATGATATAAAGCGTCGCTGTTGGCGATATTTTCGAGAGCCATATTTCCGGCCCATCCCACAATATCCTCATAGTTGGATTTGTAACCGCCGTAGGTGCGACGGTAGCCGTCCCGGATCAGTTCGACAAAGGCGTCAATCAAAAATTCTGTTGCATTAAAAACCATCTGGATGAATCCCGGTTGCTACTGAATGGATAGAAAACATCGTTCGGAAAAGGAGGAGAGTTTGGGAACCCGGATTTCAGTTTCAAGCCGACTCGTTTGGGAGGACTCGGAAACTCCCCGCCCAATGGGATGCGATCGCGGCCGTGAGGAATCTTTCCCCGACGTTATCGCATTTCTAGCATACCCAATGCTCCCCGCGCTATCGGAGCCGATGCGGGCCGGGTGCGGCGGGGCCGATCGCGTCCGAAAAAATGAGAAAATGTAACGATAAATCAAGAAATGTAAATATCAGACCCGGGGCCGCGATCGCGCCGATTCGCCGAACAAAATCGCGGAAATCTATAAATGGCGGGGCATACGCCGTCCGAACCCCCGATCACCCGGTCGGAAAATGGTAACGAAACGGCTCCGAAAACCAGCCGGAAACCCCGAAACTGTGCAACTTTTCTTTACAATGGAGTTAAGGATTGGCGGGAGGATCGCTTGTGGTTCATAAAGATATATTATCAGAGCTGGAAAACCAATATCAAGAAGCATCGCCAGATGAAAATGAGGTCTACCTTCCGGAAACAGACCCGGACCGGGACCCTCCCCTCGCGCCCCCCCCACCTCCCCGAGGCGGCGGTTGGCGACAAATCGCGATCGGCATCGGAGTCGGGGTCGCCGCCACGTTAGCCGTCCTCCACTTCGCCCCGGACGCTCTCAACTCGAACCCGGAAGAAACCCAGACCCCCGCAGCGGAAGCCGTTCCCGAGGAAACTGCGATCGCCACCCAGACCGTGACCGTGGCCCCCGTCGAGCTCGCCTCCGTCGAACGCACCCTGGACGTGACCGGAAGCGTCGAAGCCTACGACCTGCTGCCCGTTCTGCCCCAGGCCACCGGGCTGCAAATTCAACAGGTGTTGGTGGATGAGGGCGACATCGTGTCCGAGGGGCAGGTGATGGCGATTCTGGACGATTCCGTGGTGCGAACCCAGATCGCTCGGGCCGAAGCCGAAGTCGAGTCCGCCCGTTCCGGCGTCCGCCAGCGAGAAGCCAACCTCGGACAAGCCGAAGCCGCCCTCGCCCAGGCCCGGGCCAACCAAGCCGAAGCCGAGTCCCTCCTCGTCCAAAATCAGGCCCGCGTCGCCGAAGCCAAAGCCAACCTGGAACAGGCCCGCCGGGAAGTTGAACGCTACCAAGAACTGAGCGCCGAGGGCGTCGTCAGCCGCCAGGAACTCGAAACCCGACTCACCACCGCCAAAACCGCCGAAGAAGCCGTGCGGGTCGCCGAGGCCAACGTCGCCGCCGCCCGGGCCAAAATTAGCAGCGCCCAGGCCAACGTGGGCAGCGCCCAGGCCAACGTCGAAAGTGCGCGATCGGACATCCGCACCGCCGAAGCCGGAGTCCGCAGCGCCCAAGCCCAGGTGGAACAGTTGAACACTCAGCGATCGCAGAGCGTCGTCCGCGCCCCCATGAGTGGCATCGTCGCCGAACGCACGGCACGGGTGGGGGACGTCACCGGCGGCAATAAAGAACTCTTTTCGATCATCGCCGGCAGCCAATTGGAACTGCACGCCAAAGTCCCCGAAACCCAACTTTCCCAGGTCAAAATCGGTGCCCCCGTCACCGTCACCTCCGACGCCGATCGCAATTTAAATGTCCGGGGAACCGTGCGGGAAATTGCCCCCCTCATCGACCCGAACAGCCGCGAAGCCACGGTTAAAATTAACCTTCCTCCGGTGGGTGCGATTCCCGATTCTTTCCTGCGTCCGGGGATGTTCCTGCGGGCGGCGATCGCCACGACCCGGACTCAGGGGATGAAAGTGCCCGCCAAGGCGATCGTCCCCCAGGCGGACGGCACGTCGATCGTCTACCGTTTATTGCCGGATGAAACGGTGGAGGCGACAACGGTGGAAGTGGGGAAACTCGAAGGCCGTCCGGGCGATTTGGGTAACGCCACGGTGGAAATTAAACGGGGGTTGGAAGTGGGCGATCGCGTCGTGATTTCCGGCGCGAGTTACCTGAAAGACGGCGATCGCGTCAATGTCGTTTCTCGGTGAATTGGTCGAGATATCCCCCCCAGCCCCCATCCCCCCCAGCCCCCCTTTGTAAGGGGGGAGAAGGGGGGAGAATTGTTCTCGAACATGGCGATCGCCATCTCCGGCACGAGTCGCCCGGAGGATTGGGAATTTTGCTAAAATGCGATCGGTATTGTGGTGAGAAAAAGCGAACATGGTTGTCAGCAATTATCCCCGGAGCGATCGCGTCGTTCTCTACAATCTCAATTGGGAACAATTTAACCGACTTCTGGAGGATCTGGAGGAGTCGCGATCGCATCGTTTGGCTTACGATAACGGCAGCTTAGAAATTATGACACCCCTCCCCGATCACGAACGATATAAAAACGCCCTCAGCCTCGCCATTCAGGACATGGCAGATCTCCTAAATCTCGAATACGAATGTCTGGGCTCAACCACCTGGAAGCGGGAGGCGAAATCGGCGGGAGTGGAACCGGACGATTGCTTTTATTTCCAAAATGAACGGCAGATTCGCGGGTTATCTCGATTCGACTTAGATCGCGATCCGCCCCCGGATTTGGCATTGGAAATCGATTTGACCAACAAATCCATAAACCGCCTGCCGATTTACGCCCGCCTCGGAGTTCCCGAGGTGTGGAATTACGATGTCGAACGGGGGGAATTGACCATTTATCGGTTGCGGGAGGGAGAATATAGAATAACCGAAAATAGCGAAATTTTCCCACCAATCCAAATCCGAGAAATCCCCGCCATTCTCAACCGCAGCGGCGACGAAGGGCGACTCGCCAGCCGCCGCCGGTTCCGAGACTGGTTACAACAACAATTATAAACATCCGTTGTTGGACTTCAGCCCTTTTAATGCTATCCAAAAAAAGCAGATTCTATTTTTATATAAATCGAGGATTTATCAAGATGCAAGTTCAACTCGAACAATTGGTTGTCAACCCCGGCCAACAACTGCTTCTCAAAGATGTCAGTTGGCAAATGTATGAAGACTTGATAGAAGAGTTTGGAGAAAAACGCGGTTCTCGGATCAATTACAGTCATGGATTATTAGAAATTATGGTGCCTCTGCCAGAACACGAAGATGATAAGGTGATTATCGGAAACTTTGTCGAGATGTTGTTAGAAGAATATGATATCGAGTTTCGCAATTTGGCTTCGACAACATTTAAAAGTCAAAACATGAATCAAGGCATCGAGGCAGACCAGTGTTTTTATATCGAAAATGAATCGCTGGTTCGGGGAAAACAACGGATCGATTTAACCGTCGATCCGCCCCCGGATTTGGCGATTGAAATCGATATCACCTCCCGGACTCGGTTCGACAATTATCGGATATTGGGGGTGAGGGAATTGTGGCGATTTGACGGGGAAAAATTGGAAATCAATGTTTTGCAGGATGGCGAATATATACAATTGCAAGAAAGTCCGCATTTTCCGGGAATTCCAATTATTACAGCCATTCCCGATTATTTGAACCGCAGTAAAATTGAAGGGAGGAATAAAACAATGAAAGCCTTTCGCGCTTGGGTGAGAGAACAAATTCAATTCAGTCAAACGTCAAATAATAAACCGGAAAGCCGACCGTAGTAGTAGGGGCAACCGTCTCCGGTTGCCTCGTTTCTGAAGGGACGGGTTGCCTTTTTGAAAGGAGTTCTCCGGTATCAACATTGGCGATCCCCCTAAATCCCCCTTCCAAAGGGGGACTTTGAACTCGGTTAGCCGCTTTCCGGGTTTCTCACGATCGCTAGAAACCGGGTTTCTATCGAAATTGTAGATGACAACTAGAGATATTCCGAGAAACCCGGTTTATTCAAACTATTCTTGAAAACGGATTATTGCAAATTAACGATGAATCAAAACAGCTTTAACCTTTCCGCCTGGTCGATCCGAAAACCCGTCCCCACCCTGGTGATGTTTTTGATCCTCACCTTGGTGGGATTGATGTCATTTTTCCAACTGGGAATCGACGATACACCCAACATCGATATTCCCGCCGTCACCGTCACCGTGACACAACCCGGCGCCGGTCCCAACGAACTGGAAACCCAGGTCACGAAAAAGGTAGAAGACGCGATCGCGGGATTGGGAAATATCGACCAACTCACCTCTACGGTGACAGACGGCGTATCCAATACCACCGTCAGTTTCGTACTCGGAACAGATAGCGATCGCGCCACCAACGACGTCCGAAATGCGATCGCCCAAATTCGCCAAAGCCTGCCCTCAGATATCAACGATCCCGTCGTCCAGCGGCTGAGATTTGCCGGCGGTCCAGTGATGACCTACGCCGTCACCTCCGAAAAGCGATCAGTCGAAGAACTCAGCGATCTCGTCGATCGCACCATCAGCCGCGACCTCCTCAACGTCCCCGGCGTGGCCGAAATTCAGCGCTTGGGAGGCGTTGATCGCGAAATCCGCATCGAACTCAACCCAGACCGCCTGGAGAGTCTCGGCCTCACCGCCACCCAACTCAGCGACCAAATCCGCGCCTTCAACATCAACCTCCCCGGGGGGCGATCGCAAGTCGGCGGCAGCGAACAGAGTATCCGCACCCTCGGCAGTGCCCGAACCGTCGAAACCCTGCGGGATTACCCCATCATCCTCCCCTCCGGAAATTCCGTCCCCCTCTCCAGCGTCGGGACCGTCACCGACGGGGTGGCGGAAGTCCGACAAGTCGCCCAATTCGCCGATTTTCCCCTCTCCTCCCCGACCGATCAAATCGGCAATTCCGTCGTCGCCTTTTCCGTGTTGCGGAGCACCGGCAGCACCCTCGTCAGCGTCGAAGAAGGAATCCGCGATCGCGTCAAAACCCTCGAAACCACCCTCCCCGAAGACGTCGATTTAGAACTGATCGTCACCGACGCCGACTCCATCCGCGAATCCTACCAAGCCTCCATCGACGCCCTCGTTTTGGGCTCCATCTTAACCGTCGTCGTCGTCGGACTCTTTTTGCGGGACCCGCGGCCCACCCTGATCACCGCGATCGCCCTGCCGCTGTCCATTTTGCCCACATTCATGGTCATGCAAGCCTTCGACTACACCCTCAACGGCATGACCCTGCTGGCCCTCGCCCTGGCGATGGGAAACCTGGTCGATGACGCCATCTGCATGATGGAAAATATCGACCAGCACGTTCGCATGGGGAAACACCCGTTTCGGGCCGCACTGGACGCCTCCCGGGAAATCGGACTAGCCGTCGTCGCCACCACCGCCACCATCGTCGCCGTCTTCATTCCCGTGGCATTTATGGGCGGCGTCCCCGGACAATTTTTCCAACCCTTCGGCGTGACGGTAGCCACCTCCACCATGTTCTCGACCCTGGTGGCCTGCACCATGACCCCGCTGCTGGGGGCGAGATTGTTGAAACCCCGGAAACGGGACAAAATGCCCCAAAATTCGCCCCGTCCCCGGCGCCGATTTTCGCCCTACCGCCAGTTATTGACCTGGGCACTCCGGCACCGGATCACCACCTTATTATTGGCGATCGCATTTTTTATCGGCAGCTTGCAGTTGGTACCCCTGATCCCCAAAGGGTTATTTAGCAGCGGCGATACCGGGTTGAGCACCGTTTCCATCAACCTGCCGCCGGGTTCGACCCTGGCGGACACGGAGGCCACCGCCCAGGAAGCGATGGGACTGCTGGCCGAAAGTCCCGCCGTCGATAACGTCCTGGCTGTGGTGGGAAGCCGCGGGAGTGGGGCGACGGAAGTCAACAAAGGCACCCTTTACGTCAACCTGGTGCCCCGCGACGAACGGGAGATGTCCCAGGGCGAATTTGAAACCGAAATGCGATCGCGGTTCGGGCAGATTCCCGGGGCGAGGGTCAGCTTCCAATCCCAAGGGGCCGGCGGCAGCAGCAAAGATTTGACCATCGTCCTCACCGGCGACAACCCGGAATCCCTGCTATCGACCGCAAACGCCCTCGAACGGCAGATGCGGGAACTGCCCGGACTCGTGGAAGTCACCTCCTCCGCCAGTTTGGTGAAACCGGAGATCCTGATCCGCCCCGATCCCAAGCGGGCCGGGGATTTGGGCGTATCCGTGCAGGCGATCGCCCGGACGGCGTTATTGGCGACTTTGGGAGATAACGAAGCCAATTTGCCCAAATTCGACCTGCCGGACCGCCAGATTCCCATCCGAGTCCAGTTGGCCGAAGAATTTCGCAACGACTTCGAGGCGATCGAAAACCTGCAAATCCCCGCCAACGACGGGCGCCTCGTCCCCCTCTCTGCCGTCGCCGACATCACCATCGGCAGCGGTCCGGCGGCCATCGATCGCTATTTCCGATCGCGGCAAGTCCAGTTGGAAGCCAACCTGGACGGCCTTTCCCTCGGGGATGGGGTAGCAAAAGTCCAGTCCCTCCCCGCCATGAACCCCCTCCCCCCCGACGTCAAACAGCAGTCCGAAGGTGACGCCAAAATCATGATCGACATCTTCACCCGCTTCGTGGGGGCCTTGGGATTGGCCGTCCTGGGAATTTACGCCATTTTGGTCCTGCTGTACAACAACTTCATCATCCCCATCACCATTTTGATGGCCCTGCCGCTATCTCTGGGCGGTGCACTATTCGCCCTGATGATCACCCAAAAAGAGTTGGGATTATTCGCATTAATCGGCATCGTCTTATTAATGGGACTCGTCACCAAAAACGCCATCCTTTTGGTGGACTGTTCGATGGCAAATCAGCGGGAAGGAATGCCCCGATTTCAAGCCGTCCTCGAAGCCGGTGTTTCCCGACTTCGCCCCATTTTAATGACCACCTTTTCCACCATCGCCGGAATGCTACCCATCGCATTAGAATTGGGGGCGGGTTCCCAAGTCCGCAGTCCGATGGCGATCGCCGTTATCGGCGGCATGACCACATCCACCCTGTTAACATTGGTGGTGGTCCCCGTGTGGTTCACCTACGTCGATAGTTTCCAAACCTGGATTCGCAACCCGTTCAAACGGCGGCGGCGGGAGAAAGCGTTTCGGGAGGCGACAGATATCGCGCCCTTGCAGGAATGATAATCTCAGAAACCGGTTATAATAGGCTGTATCAACGTTAAAACGCTCTGATGCAGCCCACCGCATTTCAATTCGTTGACAGCCTTGTGACATCAAATTTGATGCGATCGGATGCTGTCAGAAGATGAAATGATACATCACATCAAATAATTGAGATCTGTTCTGAAGCTAAAATCGCAAAGGAAATAGTAGATTATGGTTCGCAAATTTTACTTACCAAATCAGTTGATAATTCCGTTTGGAACGGACAAGAATTGGGATATTGAAAAGATAAATATTGAGCTGCCACGGAAATGAATTTCAAGGCTGATAGCAAAAGTCCACTCAAGTGGACTCGGCTTCGGTAATTGTGTCCTCATCGCCTTAGTAGTTGCTATAATATTAGCTCCGGTTATTTGCCCGCATCGCCTCCCCAATCCTCTTTAGAGGATTTGTGCTATGAGCTTGGGAATTGATTCCCAAGCGGGCTGTCAATTAAAACCGATTTCGAGCAACTCCGAGTCAGAGTATCAGATGTTTAATTGACGAAATCGATAATTTCTTGGTGAAGGAAACTGACCGTCAATAATTTTTCAGGGATCATGATATAATACGATGGGAAGTAATCGACCATAAAATTACTGTCAAAGCCATGATGATTCGAGCGATTATCGAATGGGATGAAGAATGCCAAGCTTATTCGGCAACCTGTCCCGAACTGAATTTTGTCTCATCCTTCGGGGAAACGAAAGACGAGGCGATCGCTAATTTAAAAGATGCCATCAATCTCATGTTAGAACCCATTCCGGATGAGTTTTTATAAACCGGCAATACCAAAGAAGTCGTGAAACTGGCGCTGTAGAAAAATTATCATGTCGCCAAAAGCACCCCGATTGACAGCGAAACAGGTTATCAAGCGTCAGATTCGCCAATTTCTCGATCAATTTATAAAACGTTGTTTTGATAATATATCCTTGCCGCTATCAAGTCAAATGGAGTCAATATCGGAAAATTTTCCAAGATTTCTCCATCGCCCGCCCCTTGATTTTGTAAAGAAATAATTGTCCAAACCGGAATGCGGGTATTGCGAATTCGGGCGTTTCCCCCACAAACACCCGCAGTTTTTTGAATGATTCTGCCGGTCAATTTTTGTTGAAACAAGGCATAATCTTCTGCGGACAGCGATTCGACCATTTGAACCAAAGATTCGACGAGTTTTGTATTCATTGGTAATAGAGAAAAGTTGGAAATTTTGAGATTCAGTTCAATCGACTGTCGTCAAATACAAACAATTATCACGATCTGACGGGACAGCTCAATTGAACCTCAGAATCTATTATACTTTACACCCATCACTGTCACCCCTACGGTTCCAACTCTTAACCCTCCCTCTCTGCGTCCTCTGTACCTCTGTGGTGACACCCAAAATATAGTAAAATATTCCCCGTCAACTGACCCCCGAAGCCGCCATGAATCCTTACACCATCCTCAGTCAAACCCGACGCCAGCGAGTCAGCGATCGCGCCACCCTCCCCATTTTAACCGGCTGCGAATCGGGCGATCGCATCCTCATGTTAATCTGGCCGCAACTGGGGGATTTTGACAGCCTCGAATATGCCTGGTGGCTACAGCGAGAAGCCGAAAAAATTCGCTCCCAAGGAATCACCATTCGGGCCGTCGGAATCGGCGATCGCGACTCCGGACTGAAATTTTGCGAATACACCGAATTTCCCCCCGAATGGCTATTTGTCGATCCCACAGCCGAACTCCACCGACAATTGGAACTCTACTCCGGATTATCCTTCAAATTGCCCCTCCTTTCCCCCGGTCAAAATGCCTGGGCAAACCTGATGTTGATGTGTGCGGGGATCGGCAGTCCCGGAACCCTGGCGGAAGTGTTTCGGGGTTACAGAGGCGATCGCGACGCCCCCCAATTATTCGGCGAAAAAGAAGTCGTAAAAGCCAAACCCTTACCCGCCTTCAAAGGCTCATTTTTCAACCTCGCCGGCGGCGAAGGCTTTCAACGACCCTTCGAGCTCGCCACCCTGCGACTGCGGAACATGACCGAAGTCCTCGGACACTGGAAAACCTACGTCCCCAACCCAGTTTACATGACCCAGCGGGGCGGAACCTTCTTATTTGACAACCCAGGAAACTTACTCTACGAATACCGCGATCGCGGCATCCTCGGTTTCGCCGAAAACATGAGTTATCCCCTATCATTTTTATCGATATGATCCGGCATTCAATCGGATTTGATATTATGGCACTACGGGAATACGTTGGGACAGTTTTGAATTTTCACCACAGAGGCACAGAGAACACAGAGAGAGGATCTGTCCTAACCTAAATGCCTACTGCTATAAAAGATCTCTAATGAAATCTTTGCTGTGGGGGCAACCGTCCCCGGTTGCCCATCAATTTCAACTCAACAAAAACGTGGGGGCAACCGTCCCCGGTTGCCCATCAATTTCAACTCAACAAAAACGAAATATCTACAACTTCACAAAAGGACACCCCAGCCAAGCACTGAAATTTCGCTCCTGTTCCGGCGTCGGTTCCGCCACAGAAGCGATCCGGTAACTGGTGGGACGGGGAGACGCCAGAGTCGCCCGACGGGTTTGCAATTCATCTTGGTGGAAAAACGTCAATTCCACCATATCCCCCGCCTCAAAATCCTTGAGCCGATCGCCCCAAGTTTCAGCAGTAATCCGGAAACCGTTCAACGCCAAAATCTCATCTCCCGCGTCAATTCCCGCCGACTCGCCGCCGCTTCCGGCCTCCACAAACTTGACGATCGCCTTCCCATTTTCCGCCGCCAATTTCAAACCCAAATCCGGCGTATCATTCCCATTTTCCGCTTTCAATTGTAAACCGAAAGGCTGCAAATATTCATCAAAAGGCAATTCTTCCAACCCGTCAACATAAAGGTCGAAAAACTCGTCCAAATTCGTTTCCGCCACCGACGCGATCGCTTCCCGCAACTCAGCCTCCGTATAGCCGATTTCGTCCTTGCCGAATTTCTCCCACAGGTGCACCATCACGTCATCGAGCGATCGCCGATTGTTGCTCCCATTCCGAATCAGCAGATCCAGCAAAAACGACACCAATTCCCCTTTCAAATAGTAGGAAATTTGATTATTGTCGCTGTAGGCATCCCGGCGATACAACTTGATCCAAGCGTCCCAACTCGACTCGCTCAACGGCTGCACCAGCCGCCCCGGCGTGGTTTGGAACCGGGAAATATCTTTGCTCAACCCCTTGAAAAACGTTTTGACATTGAAAATACCCGCCCGGAACGGAATCGCCAGATCGTAATAACTCGTCGTCCCCTCGCAAAACCACAGGGACGGGGTGTAACATTCCCCCTCGTAGTTGAAAACTTCCAGCTCTTTGGGGCGGAGACGTTTGACGTTCCACAGGTGGAAAAATTCGTGGGCGACCAACTGCATGAAGCGGTTGTATTTATCGCGATCGCGCAGTCCGAAACGGGGATAATTCAAAGAACAGGAATCTTTGTGCTCCAAGCCGCCGTAACCCTGCCCCGACAAATGCAGCAAAAATAAATAGCGATCGTAGGGGAGTCCGCCGAACAAGTCCGCCTCCACCTCGATGATTTTCTCCATATCCCGGAGCAGGCGATCGGGTTGGGCATTTCCCCGACCCCAGATCGCCAGTTGGTGGGGTTTTTGGCGCACTTCAAAATCATAAATTTCGTGGGTGCCGATCTCGAAGGGACTGTCCACCAGGGTATCGAAATCCGTCGCTTCAAAGGTATTTTCTGTACCCGCAACGGCCGGCAAACTCGTCGTCACGACCCAATTTCGCGGCGGTGCGATCGCTACCCGGATCGGCTGTTTTTCCGCCCCCGGGACGTAGAAAAACATCGCCGCCCCGTTGAAATAGCCGTGGGTTCCGTCCAGGTGGTTGGTTCGCACCGTCAACTCGTTGGCGTAGATGCGATAAGTCACCGTGACAGTTTCCGCGTCCCCCGCCTCGACGCGCCAATGATTTTTGCTCACCTTCATCCAAGGCAGGGATTGGCCAGAGCGATCGCAAACCCGAAAATTCTGCAAATGTCGGGCATATTCCCGCACCAGGTACGATCCCGGCGTCCAGACCGGCATTTTCAAATCGATCACCGACGACTCCGGGGCCGTTCCGCACAGATTTGGGCGCGACAAGTCCAAGCGCACCTCGAACAGGTGGGACTCCGGTTGGGGCATCGAAACCCGATAATGTAGGGCGGGAATGGGAGCACGAGAATGGCGCGGTGGGGTTTGAATGGCTTCTCTCATCAGGATGGTGTAAAGTGACAACATCGCACCCGACCCGCACAACCGCCCCCCGAAGGCGACGGGAAGACCCATCTACTGATTCGCCAACTGATTCAGGTGTTTGAGGTTGAGCAAATGGATCGCCTGCCGTTCCGGATCGATATTGATCCAGCCCTTGCTGTGGAGCTTCTCCATAATTTTGCTCGTCTCCTCCAAACTGATGTCAGTGACGTCGGCCAGATCCTGTTCAGGAATGTTGAAGATGTCAGTCCCCTTTTCCGTCAACTGGCCGTAATTTTCGGCCAACTCCACCAGGGTATTGGCCAATTTCACCGCCGGGGGGCGGTGGCGGATCTGGTAGCGCTGGTTGGTTTGGCGCAGGCGTCGCACCATCAGTTGCAGCATTCGATGGTGCAGTTGTGGATCTTTGAACAGGGTTTGGATGAACCGCTGCGCCGAGACGCTGATCAGGCGCACAGCGGACAGGGCGATCACGTCATTTGATCGCGGGGACTCGTCCAAAATCGCCATCTCGCCGAAAAAATCGCCCCGCCCCAAAATCGCCAGGGTGACGACATTATCCCCCGACAGGCGCCGCACCTTGACCCAGCCGGAAACGATAAAATAGACCGCGTTTCCCCAAGCATCTTCCATCACGACCGCCCGATCTGCCGGATACTCGTGCTTCACGGCGACGGACAACAGCCATTCCAGAGTTTCTGGGTTCGCCCCTTTAAAAAGGGGAAAAAGCTCACTAAAAGCTTCAGTCTGCATGAGAATTCGCTACAGTCCAAATATTGATGTTGACACGCTCCCCCGGGAACCGCAAGGTTCCGGATGGCTCTCAAAGAGATCCGGTTGACACCGATGGGCGGGGAAACGATGCGGTCAGCCGGCCGTCAATCCCTGGGAATCCAGACCCGGTGTCCGAGTGAACCTCCCGCGCCGCCTTCTCCAGACCGCTGTTGCGGTCGGGCATTTTAATTATACTAGCGCGATCGGCAACCTCGGGTTGCACCGATTGTATCAAAACCCGGCCCGCCGTCGCCCCTGTCGTCCCCCACCGCCACCGATCTCCATCTGCCGCTCCGGCAAACGGATAAAAATCCCCCTCCCCGGCTAAATTGGTACAAACTATAACAGACATTTACCAAGGCGAGTGCAACACTTATAATTAAGTGCAACCTCCTTTGCGAATCGAGCCGTCGGCCGCCATTCGCCGTCAGCTCGGCAAAAGTTATTAAAATTTTGCAGACTTTCCGCAAGCCGACCATCGCATCTCGACGCTCCCAAACCGATAGTCCCCAACACGACCACAGTTCCAGCCTGTTTGGTAAAGGTTTATGAACTCTGCATCTCCAAACAATTCGATGCCTCAAAATCCTGCCGTCTCCGTCACGGTCGATGTCGATATCATCGCCGGAGAGGGCGGTAACTCGACCCACCCCCGCCGTCCCATCCGGCGCATGGGGGGTGAAACCCCCGATGTCGTCCCCCCATCATCTTCAGGCTTGGCCCGTCGCGGCGGCAGTTTTTCCAACCTGTTGGCTCCCCTGAAAAAAGAAACATTTGTCGAAGCCGTCAAAGATGTCGAGGAAAAGCTGAAAACTGTCAATCAAACCCTCTCGATGCTCGACAACCTGCTCGACGCCCAGGGGTTTGAAGCGATCCTCAACGAAATGCTCTCCTCGATCACGTTCAAAACCGGGGAACTGCTGAACGCCGATCGCACCACGATCTGGCTGATGGACGAGGAGAAACACGAACTGTGGTCGATCGTCGCCAAAGGGGAAGACGGACAACCCCTGGAACTGCGAATTCCGGCCGGGGCCGGCATCGCCGGAGAAGTCGCCACCGAAAAGGAAATCGTCAACATCCCCTACGACTTCTACGACGACCCGCGATCGGCCGCGGCCAAAAAATTCGACGAAAAAAATGGCTATCGCACCTACACCATGATCGCCATGCCGCTGCTCAACAACGACAGCGGGGAGCTGGTGGCCGTCGTCCAACTGCTCAACAAACTCAAGCCGGACATCGATCCGGCCACCCCGCTGTCCGAAAAAGTCGATCGCGAAGGATTTACCCGCAAAGACGAACAACTCTTCGACGAATTCGCCCCCTCCATCCGGTTGATTTTGGAGTCCTCCAAATCCTTCTATTCAGCCACCCAGCGCCAGCGGGCCGCCTCCGCCCTCATGAACGCGGTCAACGCCCTGAGCAAGAGCAGCCTCGACCTGCAAGACACCCTCACCAACGTCATGGGGCAGGCGAAAGAACTGATGAACGCCGACCGCTCCACCCTGTGGCTCCTCGACGAAGAGGCGGGGGAACTGTGGACGAAAATCCCCATCAACGGGGAACTCACCGAAATTCGCATCCCCCGCACCGCCGGTTTCGCCGGCATCGTCGCCGAAAGCCACGAACCCCTGCTCATCCCCTTCGACGTCTACAACGACCCGCGATCGGAACAGTCCCGAAAAACCGACCAAAAAACCGGCTACCGCACCTGCAGCCTGCTGTGTATGCCCGTCTACAACGCCGACGACCAACTCATCGGCGTCACCCAACTGATCAACAAGAAAAAACAGGGCGAGTATCCCCCCTACGACCCCGCCACCTGGCCCGATCCCCCCGAGCAGTGGAAAGCCAGCTTCAATAAAAACGACCTGGAATTCATGCGGGCCTTCAACATCCAAGCCGGGATCGCCCTCCAGAACGCCAAACTGTTCCAAAAAGTCAAAGAGCAGGAACAGCGCCAAAAAGACATCCTCCGCAGCCTCACCAACGGCGTCATCTCCGCCGATCGCGAAGGCCGCATGATCGCCACCAACGAATGCGCCATGCAACTGCTCGGCCTCACGGAAGCCGACGTGGGACAGCGCCCCTCGGTGCGGGATCTGATCCACCTCAAGGACGGCGACTTCGCCCGCTGGTTCGACCTGGCCCTGCAGCCCAAAGAATCCAAAGACCGCCAGCAATACTACCCCGACCAAACCCTCCTGTCCGGAGCCTCCGAAGACCCCCAGAGCATCAACCTCTCCATCAACTCCATGTCCGACATCAGCGACCCCGAAAAGGTCAGCGGCGCCCTGGTGGTCATGGAAGATATCAGCGGCGAAAAAGAAGTCAAAAACTTGATCTACCGCTACATGACCCCCGCCGTCGCCGAATCCCTCCTGGCCAGCGGCGAGATCAAACTGGGGGGGACCCGCAAGCACGTCACCGTCCTGTTCAGCGACATCCGCAGCTACACCACCCTCACCGAAAAGCTGCAGGCCGAAGAAGTCGTCACCATGCTCAACGAGTATTTCGAGGAGATGGTGGATACGGTCCTCAACTACCACGGCACCCTCGACAAGTACATCGGCGACGCCCTGATGGCCGTGTTCGGGTCGCCGGCCCCCCTGGAAGACCACCCCTGGATGGCCCTGCAGGCCGCCGTGGAGATGCGCCACCGGCTGGCCGAGTTCAACCAACACCGGGTTTCTCAGGGGTTGATGCCGATCAAAATTGGCATGGGCCTGCACTCGGACGAGGTGGTGAGCGGCAATATCGGCTCCAGCAAGCGCATGGAATTGACCTCCATCGGGGACGGGGTGAACCTCGCCTCCCGCCTGGAAGGCACCAGCAAGCAGTACGGAACCGATATTATCATCAGCGAAAATACTTACCACCCCTACGCCAGCCGCCTGGTCGTCCGGGAACTCGACTTCATCACCGTCAAGGGCAAGAGTCAGCCGGTGCGGATTTACGAATTGGTGGGCATCCGGTCCGGGAAACTCGCCCGCCCCATCTCCGAGGAACAGCAGCAGATCATCGACCACTATCACCGGGGCCGGGAATTTTACCTGAAACCGGCTAAGGACAAGCTGGCCGACGCCGACCTCGTCCCCCTGTTGGAGGAGTTGGAAACCCTGTCCGAAAGCCAGTTGAAAAAGCTCTCCTACAGCGATCGCGAACTGCTCGGCCAAATGTTGGAAGAACTGCCCCTCAAGGACTTGGAAGCCATTCTCGGCGAAAATACCCTGCGACGGCTGTCCCTGGCCGAGGCGCGGTTGGCCCCGCCGGACGAAATTTGGGATCGGATTCTGGAGGCCGTCAAAACCCTCACCCCCCGGGAGGCGAAAAAGTTGCTGGCCGCCAAAGTGCAACACTTCGCCGGCCGCCCGGAAACTCAGCAAATGTTGGCCGACGAAGCCGCAGAACTCTCACTTCCGAAGCTGCGGAAACTCATCGACCTGTGCCGGAAACGATTTGCTGCCACGGCGAAAGATGCCTTCCGGGAAGCTAAACACGAATTTTTGGAAGTTTTGAAGCTCGACCCGCAAAATAAAGCGGCGAAACTTCATGTGGATCGGTGTATACTGTATGAGACCACAAAGCCCCCGAGTGAAACCTGGGACGGTGTTTGGAAGCTCACGGAAAAGTAGTCCCCGGTCAGGGATTTCTCTTCTCTGAGAGCCCCTTGTCAGTCACGGCTTCGAGTCCAAAACTCGCCGAATCGCGCCCCTCGGTCTGTTCGGTTGACCTCTCGAAGTCTTCGCCCCACCCGACCCTCACTTTGATATCATGTCCGCTCAAATCGTTTTTCTAAAAACGATTTTTGTCATTCAGTCATCAGAAATCTGTATGAGAACTGATGAACCGAACTGGATGGGACGGGCGCGCGCGGCCGCACTCCACGACTTTGCCGGTTTCTGTTGATTCGGCCGGGGGGGGTACTCGGGGGCAGATGCGGCTTCCGGAGTCCTCCCACCGGGGCACGGAAACGACCTCGGGGCGACGACGCCTTGCGATCGCGTCGCTCTCGGGATTCCCGGGCGATCGGTTCCACCCCGCCCCTGTTGTATTCGATCTCGAAGTTTGCGTTGAAAATGACTGAGTTGAACTCTCCATCCTCCGACCGCAGATGGATCGAACAGGTGAACGACCTGTTGATCCAAGTTGCCCGGGCATCTCTGGCGGACATCCCCACATTGCCGACCGCAGTTTCCACCTCCGCCCTCCCCCTGGCCCGACAGGCCCAGGCGATCCAAGACCAAGTCGCCACCTCCCCCGCCGCTGGCGCCAACTGGCGGGGAACACAGCAAGACTGGCTCGAACAGGTGCGGCAGTTTCTGTTGGAATTGTCCCGCATCGCCCTCTCGGACCGCCCCAAACTGCCCGAAAATATCGCCCACCGCGCCCTCAGCCTAGCCGAGACCGCCCAAGATATCCAGGAAGCCCTGGAAAATGGCGACGAGGGATCGGACGGCCCGGGGGAATCCCACGATCGCAAGGGCGCGACGGATGTCAATACCCGGTTCGACCAGTTGCGCGAACAGTTGAAGGCGGAATGGGGCAACAGCACCGAGGCCGGCAACCCGGGCTGGCAGCAAGTGCTGACCCTGCTGGACGTGGCGCAAACCCAGTACAACGATTTGCGACAGAAATAATCGGGCGGGTGCGGGATGCCGATCGCTTTGGCGTTGGCGATCGGGTGTGATATAATGCGGGAGCGATTGTTCTCTCTCAGTCCGACTTCGCATCCTCCGTGCAAAAATTTTAAATATGGAATCAGACAGTCAACCTGTCAGTTCGCCTGGCAGTTCGACCCACCGATTTGCAGATTTGGTTGGGACGGTTATCGCCCTCGTAACACTCATCTTCCCCCTGCTGGCGATCGCGCGCTACTCGCCGAGCCAGGTCGAAACGCTGCAACCGACCTCCTATTCGATCCGGACGCTGCGCGATCGCCCCTCGCCCCCCTGAAGCAAAAGTCGAGAATGGGTTGGAGGATCGTGCGATCGCGCCTAGAATCTTATAGGGGGAAACCCGCCAACTCGCGCCCGGTTTCCCCCCAACCCAACACAAGCTTGGAGAACGACTCAGATGGATCTATCGCTGATTCCCCCCGAACCCAAACCCGGATTGCTCAACATTTTGATCGAGATTCCGGGCGGGAGCAAAAATAAATACGAATTCGACAAAGACCTGCAGGCCTTCGCCCTCGACCGCGTGCTGTACGCCTCCGTCGAGTACCCCTTCGACTACGGCTTCGTCCCCAACACCCTCGCCGACGACGGCGACCCCCTTGACGGTATGGTGATGATGGACCAGCCCACCTTCCCCGGGTGCGTAATTGCCGCCCGCCCCATCGGGATGCTGGAAATGATCGACGGCGGCGATCGCGACGAAAAAATTCTCTGCGTCCCCGCCAAAGATCCCCGCTACGCCGAGGTCAAGTCCCTGAAAGACGTCGCCCCCCACCGGCTCGACGAAATTGCCGAATTTTTCCGAACCTACAAAAACCTCGAGAAAAAAGCCACCGAAATTCTCGGCTGGAAAGACGTGGACCAAGTGAAACCCCTCGTCGAAACCTGCATCAAAGCCGGTTCAAAATAACTGGATTTCAGGACAAAACGTCCGTAACCCCCCAATCCCCCGCCTTCCGGCGGGCGGATTCTCAAATCGGCGATCCTTTGAATTTACAATATGCACCGCACCCTGTTGTCCGCTAAAATCCATAACTGTACCTTGACGGAAGCCAACCTGAACTACGTCGGCAGCATCAGCATCGACCAACATTTGCTCGATGCGGCCGGAATTCTCGTTCACGAACAGGTGCAGGTGGTCAACACCACCAACGGGGAACGACTGATCACCTACGTCATTCCGGCCCCGGCTCACTCGGGCGAGATCCAACTCAACGGCGCCGCGGCCCGTCTGGCCATGCCGGGGGACCGCCTGATCGTGATGGCCTACGCCCAACTGACGCCGGAAGAAATCTCAACCCACCGGCCCACGGTGGTTCTGGTGGATGAAAATAACCGGGTCGTTGAAATTCGGGGCTACAATAATCCTAGTGAGACACTAACTTGGGCTTAAGCAATTCTGGAAACTGCGGTGCAATTCTAGACGATCGGTCGATCGGAACTTAACGATCCCAGAAGGTTCGGTCTCAAGTCTCAAGTCTTTCACCTACTGTAAAACGTCCGCCGTCAACCAAGATGTCAGTTTCAGATCCGCCCGCTCGGAATCCCCAGATTTCCAACGAAAACACGATGAATGACAATTCCAGTTCTCCGGAATTTTGCGTGCAGTTTTGGGGCGTGAGGGGGAGCGTTCCCACCCCGGGCCGCCAAACGATCCGATACGGAGGCAACACCTCCTGCGTGGAAATGCGCCTCGGGAACCAGCGCTTAATTTTTGATGGGGGGACGGGATTGCGGGTTTTGGGCCTGGACTTGCTCAAGCAGATGCCCGTCGAAGCCCGCGTCTTCTTTTCCCAC
Source organism: Lyngbya sp. CCY1209 (assembly GCF_035615495.1). GTDB lineage: Bacteria > Cyanobacteriota > Cyanobacteriia > Cyanobacteriales > Microcoleaceae > Limnospira. Next base: position 93,588 of record NZ_JAJENU010000639.1, read on the forward strand.
ACCCACTGGGACCACATCCAGGGGTTTCCGTTTTTCGTGCCCGCCTTTATTCCCATCAACCGCTTTCACATCTACGGGGCGATCGCTCCCGACGGGACGACCATCAAAGAACGCCTCTCCGACCAGATGGTACACCCCAACTTCCCCGTCCCGATGCACGTCATGCAATCGGATATGAAATTTTACGATATCGTCCCCGGCGACGCGATCGCCCTGGACGGGGGAATCAAAATCGAGACGGCCCCCCTCAACCATCCCAACGTCGCCATCGGCTACCGCGTCACCTGGGAAGGCCGCACCGCCGTCTACTGCAGCGACACCGAGCACTTTCTCGATCGCTTCGATGAAAATGTCCTCCACCTGGCCCGCGATGCCGACCTGCTGATCTACGACGCCACCTACACCAACGAGGAATACCACGACCGCGAGTCCCCGAAACTCGGCTGGGGACACTCCACCTGGGAAGTGGGGGTGGAGGTGGCTAAAAAAGCCGGGGTGAAGCAGGTCGTCATGTACCAGCACGACCCCTCCCACGACGACGACTTTCTCGATGCGATCGAAACCCAAGTCCAAGCCCATTTCCCCAGCGGAATGGTCGCCCGAGAAGGTATGATCCTCACGTTAGACTAGGGCGGCGATCAATGCCCCCTCCACCGATGTTTGATTCCAAATTCTCCCACCCGCAGCGATCGCGGCGACGGTCCCTACTGCTGCGATGCTTCTGCATCCTGATTGCCGTCTGCCTCGCCGTCGGCATCACTTCCCGTGGCACCACTCAAACTCCCAACACCTCAATTGGAACGGTCGATTGGGTCCCGCCACAATATCAACTCGGCCAGGAACTCTACCTGGAAAACTGCGCCACCTGCCACATCCCTATCCCGCCACAAGTCCTGCCCCGACAGACCTGGCAGCAAATCCTCCAAGATACCGATCATTACGGCGTCCAAATCGACCCCCTCATCGACCCCCCCAGGCTCCTGATCTGGAACTATCTCCGCACCTTTTCCCGGTCAATGAGCGTCAACGAGGAACGCATCCCCTACCGGATCGAGCGATCGCGCTTTTTCAAAGCCCTGCATCCCCAGGTGGAATTTTCCAAACCCATCACCCTCAATAACTGCCAGACCTGCCATCCCGGCGCCTCGGATTACGATTTTCGCAGTTTGAGTGCACAATGGGAAAGAATTGATCATTGATAATTGATCATTGATAATTGTAGCAACGATCGCGACAAGTTCAATGCCCGAACCCCTGGGAAATCAATTTTCCAGCTAACAGCTCAAATCATATTCAGAGGATTGCAGAGTCTGTTCGATCAAAAAAACACACCTCATCTTAAATCCGGTTGAATACTCGCAACAAAACGGGTTGGATATAAACACACGAGCGCGATACTTGCGATATTAGCAAAAATCATATCAAGTCCTGTCGATCGCCAACAGCTTCATATCAACCCATATCGCCGTATATCAGGAGTTTGAGCCGATTGACGGTTTGGATTTATTTCTGGTGATCGAGCGGATTTTATATGATATAACAGTTGGGTAGCACGGGCATCCGGCCTGTATTGAATGACAGAAATCATTTTTATAAAAACGATTGTTGCGGACATGATATCATTTTTCATTTTTCACTCTTCACTTTCCCCACTCCCCACTTCAAGACTTGTTCGGACGGTTGATGGGTTCTCCCGCAACCCAAGTAATTCCGTCTTTCTCTTCGGGTTTGGGGAGGCGTTTGTCGAGCAGGGTTTCGATGTTTTCCAACTTGTTATTCATCCCACGCAGTTCTTTCGCCACCTGCTCCATGCTGTGGGCTATAATTTGCAGGGATTCTTGTTTGCCAAATTTTCCGCCGATCATATTTTTGACTCCAATTATTCGACTCTTTTTCGAGTCTCTCACGGCTCTCGGCCGGAAAACGACCCCCCAGAGACAGATTTTTCGCCGGAAGCCACCGCACGAAAGCAGAATTCCTTTTTCTCGTATTCGCGACAACAGGGGTGGGGGCGATCGATGAACCAGTGCTCGCATCCCCGCCGAGACAGGCTTGAAATCTGGCTTCCGGCACTCTCAAACGCTCCGTGCATACAAATATTGCCTTCGTGTTCTCTCAAAATAGCCTTCGCCACATCGATGGTAAATTCTCCCTCACGGCGCCGACACAGCGTCCGGACGCGACTTTCCCGCGAGTTGGGAGATGCTTCGTAAAATCCCCCTTCCGAGAAAATGCGGGCAAAATCGAAATCTTTTATTCCCTCACATAATCCCATCGCGATCGCGCGATCAACGACTCCGGGATGTCGCAAATTTCCCGCCGTTCGGATACTGAGATTGTTGGAAATCGATCGCGTCCCGTGGGTGACTCGTTCGGCAATCCAAAATTCTCCCGCCGTTTCCAATACCCAGGCTTCCGTGGCATCGGCAATCAGAAAAGAATTGTGATAATTCATCGGGAACGCTTCGGCACAGTTTCCCCCCTGTCCGTAGTGATTCAAAAGCTCGATCATACAGTCTAAAGCGGCTTTCGCCGTCTCGCCCCGTTCCAATCCTAACCGCACTAAATCCATTCCCAATAACCCATCGCTGCGATAGGGTTCCGTCGTCCAAACGGCTTCGTTGCCGATAACAACCCCGCACTCATTGGCACCCATTTCCGCCCCCCACATCCATCGCGGTTTGGAGAGGATGACGGCGAGGGTTTTCTCGACTTGGGGGATTTCGATATAAGTACACCGCAGACGATCGCCGGGGGGATAATACATTCTGGGGAGGGCGATCGCATCTTGCAGTTCTCCGGCGGGGCGATCGCTATTTTTTCCGAAAATAACGTGACCGTCGGGGGTCGCATCCGGCAGAGCAACGAAAGTATCGCACATGGTCTGATCTGAGCCACACTCTGTCAATTATGATATCAAAAACTTCCAGAAAAATCAATCCTTTTCGCCGAAAATACCTATCAAAATTTCGAGTCATGGTGTCAACTCTTCTGGGACGAGATAGCGTTTGGGATCGGGCTGGATGTAGCGATCTTGGCGGTGGAAAATACCGAACCGCCAATCCTCTACCGTGGTGACGATGCCCTATCATATCGGTGTATCGGATTGCGTCCAGCGTTCGAGGGCTAACAATGCGATCGCCAGTTGTACGATAACGCATTAATTAAGCTCGATTTTTTAACCACAGAGACACAGAGAAACACAGAGAGAGGATTGATTGCAATCTCCATGGTTTCTGATCGAAATCAGGGAGTTGTAAAAAGCAAATTTTTGGATTCGATCATTATGTTGATCGCCCCTCACTTTTCTCGCCCGCCCTATTCGGACTCTCTCGATTTTCCGTATCGGTAAAAACGACATCTTCATACAGTGCATCAAAGCTGATCCGAAAATCGATGCTTTGAAACTGAATTTCCTCGTCTGGCGTGTAGAATTTTACCCTCCAAACTCCATCGGATTGACGTTGAAAACAGTCCGCCCGCTTTTTGGTTTGATCGATCACAACATATTCTTGCAAGGTTTTCAGTTTCCGATAGTCGGCGAATTTATCGCCGCGATCAAATCCCTCGGTTTTCTTGGATAAAACTTCGACAATTAAACAGGGATATTTTTTAAAGGTATTCAATTCGCGATCGCGATCATCGCACGTCACCATCACATCGGGATAAAAGAAACGATTAGCCGCATCCACCTGGGCTTTCATATCCGTCATACATTTGCGATTTTACTGATGATAAATACTGCCGTAATTCTTTCTGTATTTAAAAGGCTAAATCAGCAATTAAGCAAAACAATCAGTACAGAAAATATGCAAATGTCTGGTGATACGGATTTGACGAAAAAGCGGGAACTGATTAATCAATATGCCGACCTCTTCGCCCACTGTCTGGAAGTCGCCCAAACCCGGTTTAAGGGCAAAGTTTCAGAAGCCGAACTGGAGAAATTGGCGATCGCATTTTTTGAACGTTCCTTGAATTCAGATGAGTCAAAAAAGGGGGGTTAAGAATTGTTTTAAAGGGATATTATGGCAACCGGAGAGGGTTGCTTCTACTGGATTGTCTGGGTTGGTTGTTGTGGGCGATGCCTACCCGACTGGATTCACAGGTGATGTGGGCAAATCAACTGTTTATATAAGCTGTGCTAATCAAACTGTCGAAATTATTTTAATTTACAAAATTTTTTCAGAAAATAATAAAATTTTGACTGAAAATTGTTCTCAAAGACTTGACGGCAGAATGGGGGTTCTGGTAGGATAGAGGAAACGCCTCCCAAGGGGTTCTCGTGTCTACTCGCCAAAATAGAGGCTCAAACCCCGATTATTTCGTGAAAAATTCGGATTTTTTGGAAAAATCGAAACACTGCGACGCACCAATTTTCCGAGTCCCCCGGGAGGGGGGCTTGACAAAATGGTAATTTTGTGGGTTGGGGAAAATGCGATCGCAAAATCCCCCCAAATTTTCAAGATTTCCGATTGACAAATCCCCCGACTTGACCGATGATTAAAGAATGGGAAAGTGTGCCGACATATATAGTCGATTTTAGGGCTTTCGTTCTTGATATCATTCCCCATTCCGAACGCGGATGAATGGGATTTCACAGATGACACTGTTGATTGATTCCCGACTTTATTAAGATTCCCACAGCCGCCGTCCGGTTCGCCCCCCGAGTCGTTCGTGGGTGTCCCGCAGCAGGCGGGGGATGTCGAGATTTTCGGGGCATCGGGGCAGGCAGTCGCCGCAGTCCGTACAGCGATCGCCGCGTCTTCCGGGAAACCAATGTCCGGCATTCTCAAACATACCGTAGCGGTATTTTCCGAATTCCACCATATCGTAGGCGATCGCCAGATTTCGCAGCCGCAACACTTCCGGGATATTGATCACTTCCGGACAGGGCAGACATTCGTAACACTGTCGGCAGGTGTCGGTTCCTAACGTCGTTTCTAAAGCCGTTTCCAGGCGTTCTAAGGCGGTTCGTTCGGCATCCGTGAGGGGGAGGTCACTGTCGCACACCCGCAGCGGTAAATCCAATTCTGGCGGGCTGGCGGGTCCGACGCTGAGGGTTCCGATGCGACGATCGCCCAACAGAAACCGATAGTTGAGTTCCAGGGGAGAAAAGGGGCGGCAGAGTTCGGCCAGTTTGGGGGGCGGGGTGTAGAGTCGTCCCCCCTTGTCCGCCGGGGAAATAATGAAAATGCCCATATCCTTTTCGTGGGCCCGGGCGATCGCGGGGGCGTTGCGTCGGAAAAAATAGTAATAGTGGAGGTTGATAAACTCGAAGCGATCGGTTCGGATGGCGTTTAAAATTACCTCCAGGGGGGCGTGGGTGGAAAAGCCGAGGTGCCGCACCCGTCCGTCCGCGATCGCCCGATCAATACCTGACATTCCCGCGATCGCCCGTTCGAGATGTTCAGCGGTATTGATGCCGTGGATAGCCAACCCGTCCAGAACATCCAGGTTCAGCCGCGCCAGGGAATCGTCGATCGCCCGTTCTAAAGTATCCGGATCGGGCGTCGGGGGGATCTTGGTGGTGATGTGAAGTGGCGATCTGGCCGCGGGCAAACCCGCCTTCAAAGCCGCACCCAGGTATTCTTCGCTCTTTCCGTAGCCTTGGGCGGTTTCGATGTGGTTGATCCCCATTAAAATAGCCCGTTCCAAAGTGTTGCGGGCATTTTCGGGAGATGCCAAGAACCGCATCGTTCCCAGAGAAAAAACGGACAGGTTCAAATTGGTTTTGCCAAACCGCCGGTAATGCATGGGACTCCAAGAATGGGGCGATCAGGTTGTCGCTCCGGGACGGAACGGGGATCGGACGATTTCACCGCCTATTGGGCTTCATCTTTGCGGACATCAGCCCGTCGAATCAGTTCTTCGGGACTGAGGTTGGCGACAAATTCTCGGAACGCCCGCCGTTCGGCTTCGTCGGCATCGCGATCGACGGGAATCGAAGCATCGGCGATCACCTCTTCCATGACCCAGATCGGGCTGTCCGTGCGGAGGGCAATGGAAATTGCATCGGACGGACGGGCGTCGATCTCCTTTTTCATCTCTCCTTGACGGACGACCAAGACCGCATAGAATGTATTGTCTTGGAGGGAGTGGATCACGATCCGCTCCAGAACCATATCCCAGGTTTCGATGAAGTTGACGAAAAGATCGTGAGTGAGGGGTCGGGGAGGTTTATGATTTTCGAGGGCGCCAATTATGGATTTTGCTTGATCCTGACCGATAAAGATGGGCAAGGCTCGTCGCTCCGTCGCGTCCCTGAGCAAAACGATGGGACTGCGGGTGGTAGCATCTAGTGCGATTCCGGCGACTTTCATTTCAATCATCGGTTCAGCCTCGATAAAATACGGTAAGCAAACGACTCGGTAGACCTGCAGACAGACATCCTGATTTCCAGTATGCCTCGATTTCGACTGGAATTGACAGCGGATTTGTCCCGAATTCCTTGAGAGGGGGGGATCGAGTGGGGGCGGTAGCCGGCGGGCGGGGGGCGATCGCAGGGCGTGAGATGTCCCGGCATACAACGGCGGGGAGCTAGAACGGGCAAGGCGGAAATAGACCGGATTTGACAAGGTATCAAGGGCGATTCTAGCTCACCAAAGGCAAAACGGGCATCGATGCTGGGGGTCGCGTCACCCGACGGGGGTGGCTCGGAAAATATAGCAGTGCGCGATCGTGTAGTTACAAGGTCTAGAAACGGGAGTCGGTATGAGGGAGTCGGGGGATTGAGAATTCTCACCCATCCGGTGTTTAACTACGCGGCTCGCACAGCGCTATATTTCTTAATCAAACTTTAATCGCATACGGGAAAAATGCCATGTTCACCGGATTAATTCAAGCCTTGGGAACCGTCGAACCCCTGGGGGACGATCGCTTCGGGATTGCCTGCGCGGCGGGGGATTCAGATGCAATTTTGACCGATCTGGCGATCGGCGATAGCGTCGCCGTGGACGGGGTGTGTCTGACGGTGGTGGAAATCCTCCCGGAGGGCTTCGTGGCGACGGCCTCCCCCGAAACCCTGAGCCGTACCACGTTGGGGGAAAATTTGCAAGCTTACGCCAATTTGGAAACCTCCCTGCGGGCCGGGAGCAAGTTGGGGGGACATTTCGTGACGGGCCACGTCGATGCGATCGGCTGTTTGGACTTCGCAGTATCCACCGGAAATTCCTGGGAAATGCGCTTCGTCGCCCCGAGCACCTCCCCCTTCTGGCATCAACAGATCGCCCCCTATCTCGTCCCCAAAGGTAGTATCGCCGTCAATGGCGTCAGTCTAACCATTGCGAATTGCGATCGCGGCGGCCGCTGGTTTCAAGTCGCTGTCATCCCCCACAGCTACGAATCCACCAACCTCCGCCACCTGCAACCGGGCAGTCCCGTCAACCTCGAAGCCGACATCCTCGGCAAATACGTCGCCAAATTCCTCGGCAACCACCCCGGTTCGCCCACAGACATCACCCCCGAATTTCTCGCCGAACACGGGTTTGGATAATTAACAATTAACAATTAATAATTAACAATTAATAATTGTTAATTTATTTTTTTAGAGCAACGAGCGCTCGCGTGGTTACAGTTGAAATGGGATCGGAAATCTTCAAACCCTTATAGAAAAGCAGTTTCAGTTCCCGACTCCCTAATACCGACTGCCGAAGACCGCGCGCAGCGCTATACCCACTGCTGCAGGGCTGTTTCATTCTCGGCTAAAGATTGTCGAAGATGACGAGGAAAACCGTTTATGGGAGACAGGGACAAGGGTTTTTTTCGGTCAAAAATACCGGGTCATTCCGAAACATCTCCCTCTGCTCCCCCTGCTCTCCCTGCTCCCGGTCGCCCCCTCCGCTCCCCCTGCCATTTTTCTGCGGAAAATGAAACGGCCGGGCCTACTGCTGGGCTTTTTCCACATTCTCTTTGAACCCAAAATTGAGAGTCGGGGGCTCGATATTGGGGACGACGATATCCATTCCCGGTGGGAGGGGGGGGAGTTGGGGCAAGCCGGTTTCCAGGCTCATCGTTTTTTCCGGGAGGGTGGCGATAAAGTCATCCGAGGGCACTTCGGTGACTCGCAGGGTGTTGATCAGTTGGGAGAGGGCGAATTCGACCTCCAATTTCGGATCGAGGGCCACCCAGCCCTGATCGGTCAATTTCCGCAATTCAAAGTGCAGGTGCGGTCCGGTGGACAGGCCCGTATTGCCCACCCGTCCGATCACGTCCCCCTGACTGACAAATTCTCCGGGTTTGACGAATAATTCCGACAGGTGAGCGTAGAGGGTTTCTTTGGATTTCTGCTCGTGGTTGAGCACCACCGACAACCCGTATCCTCCCAGCCAGTCGGCTAGGGTCACTTGGCCGGAATAGGAGGCGACGACGGGGGTGCCGGTGTCCGCCCCGAAGTCGATGCCGGTGTGGAAGCGGCCCGAACCCAAAATGGGGTGCTGCCGCCAGCCGAATAAAGATGTGATCGGGGCGGGGATGCTGAGGGGGAACAGCAGGCTGGTATCTCCGTTGCCGGGGACTTTGGGGGGACGCATGGTGCGGTTGTAGTAGGCCATGCCGGAGTTGGTCATGGAACTGAAGCTCACCGGGCCGACGGGAACGGGTCCTAATCCCGCCACCGGAACTTGGTAGGAATAATCCCCGGTCCAACCGCTATTGGCGGCGGCTGGATATTGTTGCCAGGTGGAATGGCCGCCGCCATAGGTGGGTTGGGTTCCCCCGGTCCGGCCGATTCCCCCGGTGCGACCGATCGCGCCAGGTGCCCCGGAGGTTCCAGGCCCCCCGGTGGCGTAGATGGGTTTGCCGTCGGCTTGGTAGGCGGGGGGAGTGGCGGGGGGGGCGCACAGTCCGGAAACGTTTTCGCCCACTCCGACAGCGGTTTGGCATCCCGTGGAGCGATCGGAGAAAATTACCGCGTCGGGGGCCTGGTAACTGTCGGTTGCCCCGATGCTGTAGTCGGTGGGGTCGATGAAGCTATTGGCGGGACTCCCGGCCGCGTTATTTAAATTGGCATTGGGTGCGGGCTCTGGTGAGGCGAACTGCTTCTGTGGCAGCTCGATGGGTTTTTCTGGCGGTGTGATGGAGTAACCGGAATTGTCAACGGCCGGGGGTTCGTAGTAGGGTTCCGGTTCCGCGTAGGATTCCTGAACCGGGGGTTCGTAGTAGGGTTCCGGTTCCACATAGGATTCCTGGGGGGCCGGTTCGTAGTAGGGTTCCGGTTCCACATAGGATTCCTGGGGGGCCGGTTCGTAGTAGGGTTCCGGTTCCATATAGGATTCCTGGGGGGCCGGTTCCCAGGTTTTGGCGGGTTCCGGCTCAGGGGTGTAGGTGGTCGCGGGTTCGGATGCCCCGGTATCGAGGGGGATGGAAAATTCTTCGTAGGCGATCGCTCGGTTGGCGATCGCACCGAGTACCCCCAGGAAGCTCAATCCCAGCGCCAGGGAACGCCGGGGAAGGCGGTTCGACGAGACGGCACGGTTTTCGGGTGTCAAATTGGGATTAGAGTAATTGGATTCGGTCATTTCCTCACAACCAGGAAGATAAATTGGGCAGGTTTGAAAAAAATCAGTCCGTCTGAAGGGGAGAGCCGGTTCGACGGCAGCAATCGCCGCCCGATCGCCGATTGAAAAGCTTGTTCCGTTGCCTGTCGGCTGTTTTCTATTGCCGAGCTTCGGCGTTGTCGCCGTAGCCGAGTCTTATTGTACCGGGAGCCAGAGCAATTTCCGACCCGATCGTCCCGGGGCGATCGGCTTCGAGTCGCACCCTCAATTCCCCCGCGGCCGTCACGCCGACGACCGTCCCGGGCCGTCCGCCCGCCATGACCCGACGTCCGATGTCGCCGAGCAGTTTCCGGTAAGCAGACCCGAACCCATCCGTTCCGAGTTGTCTCCATTGCCGGAACCCCAGTTGAATGCCCCACAGGACGAGGGCGGCTAACAGTTCGACGGAGTTGACCCCCGGCGATGTCGGATGGTCGGTGAAAAAATCCTCAAGGTTGATGCCCGTGGGGGGGACGGGGTTGCTCCAGTTCAAGCCGACGCCGATGACGGCTTGATTGATGCGCCCATTTTTAACTTTTGTTTCTGTCAGGATACCACCCAATTTCCGTTCTGTCAGGAGCAGGTCGTTGGGCCATTTGAGAACGACGGGAATCCCGCGATCGCGCAATGCCACGGCGATCCCCCAGGCGCTACACTGGGTCAACCCGGCCTGCTCCCCCGCCGGGATGTCCGGGGCGACGGCGTGGGACAGATACAGCCCCCCCGGGTCGGACTCCCACCGCCGCCCCCACTGGCCCCGCCCCGCCGTCTGTCGGGCCGCGATGACGGCGGTTCCCGGCGGCGCCCCCGAGGCGAGGAGTTCCCACAGGGTTTGATTGGTGGAAGCGAGGGTATCGAACGTTAAAATATTGACGGGATGTAAAGAATCGGAAGCGCTCGTTTGCAAGGTTTGTAAGGCGGCGAGGATGCGATCGCGGTTCATAGACTCGGGAATGGGGAATGGGGAATCAAGTCGCCCTGAAAGGGCGAGGCTTGAAACCCAGACTGGCGGTCAAAAATCGAATCTGATCTAACATGGGAAGGGCTGACTGGCGAGACCGACATCCCCCATGCACATCTGGACTTGGCAGGAGTGGCAGGGATTGCCCTACCTGACCTGTAGTATTTTAAGCCCGTGGCGACACGGTTTTTTTTCGAGACACTTCGGCCCGGGCTCCCCGGCCGATCTGGTGGAAGTCCTGCAACCGGGTGCCCCGGCTTACCGCACCAGACAGGTTCACGGCAACGAAGTGTTGAAGACCACCCAGGTGGCTCCCCTCTCTTCCGGGGCCGAAACCCCCCTCGCCGAGGCCGACGGCCTACTGAGCCACAAACCCCTGGAATCCGTCTGGGTGGCCAGCGCGGACTGCGTGCCGGTGCTGATCGGGGACGGGGTGACGGGGCGGGTGGCGGCCGTGCACGCCGGGTGGCGGGGGACCGCCGCCAAAATTTTACCGGAGGCGATCGCACAATTTAAACAGCAGGGGAGCCAGATCCCCGATCTGCGGGTGGCGATGGGTCCGGCGATTTCGGGCAAGGTTTATCAGGTGTCGAAGGACGTGGCGGTGCAATTGGCGGCTACCCTGCTGCTCACCGACACGGCGACTTCCCTGGCGGAGATTTGGGACCCCCTCTACCACCTGCCGAACCCGCCCCTGCTGCCGGACCCGGAACCCGACCGCGCCCGGGCGGACGTCCGCCGGTTCAACGCCCTGCAACTGGAACGCCTGGGGTTGGGTCCGGATCAGGTGGCCGTCTCCTCCCACTGCACCTACAGCCAGCCGGAGTTGTTTTTTTCCTACCGGCGCGATCGCCTCAAGTCCGTCCAGTGGTCGGGAATCGTCAATTCATCCCCCGGATAGCCCCACTTCCGACGGAGATTGAGTTAAGCTTTAAGCGTGTGCCCCAAAAGTCGGGCGTCACCCCCTTTCCCGGAGATTGGGGGACGCCCCGATCGCGGCGCAGCCAAGTATAATGTAAAAACCCAAAGCCCAACCACCGTTGATCTCGGTCAGTGGAGGGATGGCTTGCGAAACTTGAAACCCACCCTCGATTGTCCGGCAACGAGGGGCGGGCTGACAAAAGAGACTAGATTGCAGTTGATAAAGTGCGATGAGCGAGCAAAGTCCCTATGAACAGCTTGGGGTCGCGATCGATGCATCCTTTGACGAAATCCAGGATGCCCGCGATCGCCTCAGACAACAGTACAGCGGCGAGCGCCGGGTTCTAGAATCCATCGAAGCCGCCTACGATGCGATTCTCATGGACCGTCTCAAAATGCGCCAGGAGGGGAAAATTAAAGTTCCCGAAGGCATCCGTTTCCCCCCCGAACCCACTGCCAAAGCCCCACCGAAAGAAGTCAAAGCCCAAAGTAGTCCCAAGACCACCTGGCTCACCCAACTGCTCGACACCCCGAGCCGTTCAGAGTTGCTCTGGCCTTCGCTCATTTACCTGGGCCTGGGCGCTGTGAGCCTGTACCCGGGGATGAACGTGTCCCTGCTGCAACTTCCCCTCGCCCTGGGAGTGGCCGGTGCCCTCTATTTCCTCAACCGCAAAGAGAACAAGTTCGGCCGAGCCGTCCTGTTGACGGTGGGCGGGTTGATTTTGGGCCTGATCCTGGGAAGTGCCCTCACTTCGATAGCCGGTGCCATCTCGGTGGAGCGATTTATCACGCTGGTGACGCTCATCGTCCTCTGGTTGACGAGCGCCTTCCTGCGGTAGGACACCGGTCCGACTGTGGCGGTTTCCGGACGATTCAATTTCTTTTTTTGCCCCCGACCGATGGGCTTTGTGCCTCGGGTGGTCACGGCTTTTCCCCGTCGGCGCCAGTCTCCGGGACTCAGGGCGGGGTCGCTGCTCCTTGGTTGCCTCGCGGCCGTCGGGGGGTGGAGTGTCCCCGTGCGATCGCAGAGCGTGCCGTCCCCCAACCTCAACATCGCCAAAAGTGCCAAACCCTGTTTTCCGGATAACGCCGTCCTGCCGAATCCCCCCCTCTCCCAGACGGGACTGAGCATCCCCAACCTTTGGTTAGCCCAGGAGCGCTACGGGGGGAAAACCCTCAAACATTGGTTCGTGGAAGAGAAGTTGACCCGCCTCCTCCCCGACGTCTACCTGGAGCGATTCGTGACCTTGGTCGTCGATCGCCCGTCCTGGAATCAAAAAAGCTATCTCGACCAATACGTATTCGTCAACCATTTTGCCGACGCCGCCCGGGACTACGGATATGACCTGCGCGTGTGCGGCCCCTCGGGTGAGCTGTTGGGCTATTATTCCTGCGATTTCCAGACGGCCCCCCTCTCCTGCGACGTGCAACTCAAGTCCGGCGGGTTTCGCCTCCGGGATTTTAAACCCTTCGACGGCATCCCGGAGCAGTGAGGAAGCGGAGGAAGCTTCTGTGTCCCTACACCCTACACCCTACACCCTACACCCTACACCCTACACCCTACACCCTATTCCCCATTCCCCATTCCCCATTCCCCACTCACAAATTCAGCCACTTTCGGGTTTCTTCCGACAGGCCGGAATTGTTGCCAAATTTCGCCCCCGCCACCGTCGCCTCGGTGATGTTGCTGCCGAAGAGATTGGCCTGCCGCAAATTCGCGCCGGACAGGTTCGCCCGAGCGAGTTGGGTGTGGCGGATGGCGGTCTCCATCAGATGGGTTTCGGTGAGGTTGGCATCGGCCAAATTCGCCCGGGTCAAGTCGCTCCGCTGCAGGTCGGCCCGGGTGAGGTCGGCCTCCCGCAGGGAGGCGTAGCGGCATTGGGTGGCAAACAACTTCGCACCGCAGAAGTTCCCCCCGTCCAGGATCGCCTCGTTGAGTCGGGCCCGGGAGAAATTGCTGTTCTGGAACCTCCCCCGGCTCAAATTGGCGCGATCGAGCCGCACCCGATACAACTTCGCCCCCCGAAGGTCGGCGGCCGTCAGATCCACTTCCGTCAGGTCCGCGTCGCTCAGGTCCGCACCTTGCAAATTCACCCCCCGCAAATCGGCGCCCCGCAGCTTGGCCCCCCGCAAATTGGCGTTTTGCAACTTCGCCCGGGTCAGGCAGGCCCGTTCCAGATTCGCAAACTGGAAGTCGGCCCCTTCGAGGTCGGCGTTTTCTAAGTTGGTTGACTCCAGGGCCGCTTCATAACAATTGGCCTCCCTCAAATCGGTGCGGTGGAGGTGGGCGCCGGCGAGGTGGGCGCGGGTCAAATTGGCCCGCCGCAAGTCGGCCCGCCCCAAGTTGGCGTCGAGGAGGCGGGCTTCCGAGAGGTTGGCGCCTTTCAAATTGACGATGAATAACTGCGCCCCATTTAACGTGGCCCCGTGCAGGTCGGCCCCTTCCAGGTTGGCCAGCCGCAGGTCGAGTTCGCTCAAATCGATCGCAGCCAGATCCGTCCCCCGCAGGTCAGCCCCCTTGAGATCCAGGCTTCTCAAATTGACCTGTTTGAAGTTGACCCGGCGCAGGTCCGGTCCTTTCAACTGACAGAACAGGCGGTAGGCGCTCAGGTCGTCGATCAGCGGCCCGGACACTTCGTCCCGGTCGATCTTGACGAGGTGGTACTGGACGTTTTCGGTGAAAATGGTGAAGACGAGGTTGAAGATTTCCAGGAAGAGGATGAAGTGGCGACAGCGCTCTTCTTCGTGTTTTTGATAAAACTGGATCAGTCGGGAGATTTTTAGCTCCAAGTGGGTGCGGGAGGAATGGCAGAGTAAAATCAGTTTCAACAGCAGGATCGCCAGGGTGAGGGCGCTGCCACGACCCATCATCAAGTTAAAAATAAAAGATGGATGGCGTCCATCTTCCGTGGTCAAAAATTCGATCAGCCGGTTGCAGGTGCGAATTTTTAAGCTTTTATCGAGGGGGTTTTCGTCGTAGTTTGGATAGATCTGGTCGAGTTTTTCGGAGATTTTTTCCCGCAATATTTTGATGGGATACTGTTCCCCCTGATGCAGCGCGAGGTACTCGGGTAAGGCGGTTTTGAAGTTCCAGTAGCTGACATTGGCGGTGGCTTTGAGAAACAGTTCCGCCTGGTGGGTGTAGCTGTAAATGCGCTGGGTGGAAATGGTTTTTTTGAGGAGTTCGAGAACGGCGTCGCCGAGTTGGGTGGGATTTTGAACCGGACGGACGGATGGGCTGCTGACGTGCGATCGCGCGATGTACATGGCGAGATCGAATTTGTACTGCTCCCGGAGCTGTTTGGAGAGTTTTCGCGCTACCTCCTGCTGTTCCGGCGAGTTTTTCGGGTTCATGTACTGGGGCACTAATAAATAGCTCCTGTAACGGCTGCTCCAGCCCTGACCGTGTTGGAAGGCGCAGTGGCGGATATCCTGATAGTCGGAACCCTTGAGAAAGTCTCGAACCCGGTTCCGGAGCTGCCCCAGTTGCGGGTCGATGATTTCGTATTCGTCCTCCGGGGCCGTCTCTATTTGTTTGAGTAACGTCTCCGCCGCCTGATAATTGCGGTTGATATACCAGTTGTTGATCAGGATGTAAAAACTGCGCTTGAGCAGCAGGTTAAAAGCGCCTTGTTCATCTCTCAGGTAAAACTGCAGGGCGCGATTGACGGGATCACAACTACTGTCCCCATTCCAAAAGGTCGCAAAAAATTCTTTCAGAACTGCCTCGGCATCCCAATTTTTGACAATTTCGATCCAAAAATCGCAGACGATTTCCTCCAATCCTTCCGGACTTTGAGGAGAGAATAGGTTTCCAGAAGAATCCATTGTCGAATTCTCGGCGGTACACCCTTTGGTCATGATCTGGTGTTTGAAAATGAAATGACGAACAGGTTACACTATAGCTTATCAAATAAAATCGTCGGTGTCAATTGACCCGCCACGATCCCGGATGCGATCGCCCGTTTACGACCCCCTCCATCCCACCCCGTTACCGCCCCAAACGGGGGTTTATTTCTCCAATTATAAGGACTCCAGCCACAAATTTTCAAAGCCGATTTTCCGCAGTTTCGCAACCGTTAATTTTTCCAAATCGTCGGTTTAAAATGTGTCAAAAAAACCGGTCGGTCGGCCGCGATCGCCATATTTTTAAATTAAACTAAAGTTTTGCCCCCTCTTCCGACAACTTTGGCACAATTGCGGTAAATCCACTGTAACCGCCGAGGAAACCGCCATGAATGCAGAAGAACTCTTAAATCGCTACGCGGCCGGAGAGCGCAACTTCCGGGATACGGACCTATTTCGGGCCGAATTGAGCAATGTCAATCTCAGCGGGGCTAACCTGTTCCGGGCTAACCTATTCCGGGCCAACCTGTTTCGGGCCAACCTCCTGGGGGTGAGTTTGTTCAATTCCACCTTGATCGGGGCGAACCTCTACTGTGCTAACTTGAGTGGAGCGGACCTGAGCGGGGCCAACCTCACCCGCGCCGACCTGACGGGCGCCGACCTGAGCGGGGCCGACCTGAGCGGGGCGGACCTGAGCGGGGCTATCCTCACCCACGCCAACCTCAGCTACGCCGACCTGACCCGAGCGAACCTGATGCGGGCGGAATTGGTGGACGCGGCCCTCAGCCACGCCAAATTTCAGGGGGCGAACCTGAAGGGGGCGAACTTTGCCGGGGCACTATTGCAGAATGCCAAACTCACTCAGATTATCGGTCTGACTCCGGCTCGCATCCTGGAATTGAAGGAACAGGGCGCTATTTTTGACGCGGCTCCGACTGCGGAGGTCAATTCTAAAGTCGGGAGTCGGGAGTAGGGAGTCGGGAGTCGGGAATGGAAAGCAGAGTGCCTCTGTTTCCTCTATTTCCTCCGCTCCCTGCCTGTCGAATTGAGATTGAGACGATTACTATGGCTGCATCCAAACGAAAGTCTTCGAGTCAGCACCGCACGGTTTACTCGGAGTTCGGCAATTCCTCCCGGTCGGAGGCGACGGAACGGGGGACTCCGGAGTTGCCCCCGAACCAGCAAAACGTGCGGGTGCAAGCCACCCGCAAGGGGCGAGGGGGGAAAACTGTGACGGTGATTTCCGGGTTTCAATGCAGTTCGGAAACTCTGGCGAAGTTGCTCAAACAACTGAAAAGTCAGTGCGGCACGGGGGGGACAGTGAAAGACCAGACCCTGGAAATTCAGGGCGACCACACCCAAAAGCTGGTGGAGGTGCTGACGAAATTGGGATACAAGGCCAAAAAAAGCGGCGGATGACGGAAATTCCCATTCACGAAACGTTTCAGGAAACGGTCCAGGGCGAGGGCTACTGGGCGGGGACTCCGGTGGATTTTATCCGCTTGGCGGGGTGTCCGGTGGGGTGTCCGTGGTGCGATACGGGATATGCGGACGGGGGGAAGGGGTTGCCCCGGCGGGTGCGGCGGTTTGAGGAGTTGTTGGCGGAGTTGCGATCGCCCCGGGTGGTGATTTCGGGCGGCGAACCGTTTATTTATCCGCAATTGCCGGATTTGGTGGAGGCGGTGGAAGAGACGGGGCGGCGGGTATCAATTGAGACGTCGGGGGCGTTTTGGCAGGCGGTTCCGGCTTCGACTTGGGTGACGCTGAGTCCGAAAGAACACGTCAGCCCCCGCTATCCGGTGGTGTCGCAGATGTGGGATCGGGCGGATGAGGTGAAGTTGGTGATCGAGACGGGGGAGGAGTTGGCGTATTACCGATCGCATTTGGTTGAATTGGGCGAGATTCCGGTGTTTTTGCAGCCGGAGTGGACCCGGCGCGATCGCACCTTGCCGCTGGTGTTGGAGTTGTTGAGACGGTTTCCCCGCTATCGGCTGTCGGTTCAGTTGCACAAGTATATCGGGGTGGAGTGACGGAAAAAGGGTGTATCGAATTGCTGAAAACTGACTGCTAATTGCTATACATGATATTATTTTTGAGGTTGCCAGTCATCGGTCGCCGCCAATTTTTCGGCAATTTCATCGGCGATCGCCCGATTTCCTGCGGGAGTCAAATGCAAGCCGTCATCGAAATAGCTTTCGAGGAGTTCCGGAGAACGGCCCGACCACACCCGATAAAAGTCGATAACCGGAACATTCATCCCGTTTAACTGTTTCAAAAAATCGGATTTGCGGGGAAATGTGTAAGCCGGATCGGTCAACTCCCGGAGTTCCGGGATCAAGATGACGACCGCCGGAATATCTTCGCGCTCTGCCAACTCGACAATGGTTTGTAAACTGGTCAAATTGTCCTGAAACTGGGCATCCAACTCCGATCGCGTCGGCGGTTCGGCATCGGCGGGAGTCGAATTGGATTGAGGTGCCAATCGCGGCCACAAGTAGCGATTCCAGGCTTCTGATAAAGCCGACCGGGGTTTGCGATCGGGAAAGTTGGGGTCTCGTCCGACGGGCTCGCCGGTACGGGTCGGTTGCGTCAAATCGTGGCTCCCAATTTCCACGATCAACAGGTCGCTTTCAAATAAACCGAATTGGAGCAAATATCCCAATTGGTTTCCGATCCCCCACGACCCGGCGGACGCATTCAAAACTTCGATCTTTTGATTGTCTTGGTCGGCCAACTGACGTTCCAGAAATTCCGAAATCGTCTCGGATTGATCGACGGAATTTCGGCCGTTCAAAATGGAATCGCCGGTCATCAAGATCCGAAAGGTATCGGGCGGTTTTTCTGAAGTGGTCGGTTCGGATCTTTGAGAATACTGGTTGTATTGCACCCGCCTGAAAAATCGGGTGATATTTTGATCGGGTTTAAAGCGATATCCGGTTTTCGGATCGGCCTGAAAGAGGACGGGATTTCCCAGCCCCAAGACGAATCGTAACAGGATTTCCGCCGCGACGATCGCCACAAATGCGGACCCCATTAACCCGATGAGTTTCGAGCGTTTCATTTTGATGAATCTCCGATTTAACTTGTCCGAATTTGAGATGGGGTCATCTGGAAAATGCGCCCCCCCTACCGCCGCCAAATCCAAACCGTTCCATCCTCATCCCCCCCCACCAACGTCTGACCGTCGATCGCGAATTGGAGAGAATTCACCGGCGCCGTGGCATCGGTTAAAGTATTGAGCAATTCCCCGGTTTGAACGTCCCAAATTTTCACGGTGCGATCGCGGCTGCCGCTGGCGATTTGTCGCCCGTCGGCACTCACCGCCACCGCCAAAACCTCCCCCCGATGACCCGTCAACGTCCTCACCTCTTCCCCCGATCGCAAATTCCAAAGTTTAATCGTATTGTCCGCACTGCCGCTCACCACCTGTTTTCCGTCCGGCGTAATAGCCACGGACCGCACCGCCCCCTCGTGCCCCCGCAACTGATACCGCAACTGCGACATCTCCAAATCGACGACATTGACCGTGCGATCGGCCGAACCGCTGGCCAACCAGCGACCGTTGGGACTGAAGGCCACCGAATACACCGTATCCGTGTGGGCGAGATCATTATAGAGAATCTGCCCCGTCTTCCGATCCCACACCCGCACCGTCGTGTCCGCGCTCCCCGTGGCGATCGCCTTATTATTCGGACTAATTTCCACCGCAAAAATCGGACCGGCGTGCTCCAGGGGCGAATACAACTCCCCGGTTTGCAAATTCCACTCCAAAACCCGCCAAAACTCCGTCCCCGACGCCAACTCCGTCCCGTCGGAACTAAAATCCACGGCGAGGATAGCCGAGGTG
The DNA here is from genome assembly GCF_035615495.1 of Lyngbya sp. CCY1209. Taxonomy (GTDB): domain Bacteria; phylum Cyanobacteriota; class Cyanobacteriia; order Cyanobacteriales; family Microcoleaceae; genus Limnospira. The sequence goes on from NZ_JAJENU010000639.1 coordinate 112,696, forward strand.
TCGCCCAACAGCGTCTCCGCCACCTCCCCGGTTTCCAAATTCCACAGCTTGATAGTATTGTCCCGGGAAGCGCTGGCGACCGTCCGTCCGTCGGGACTGACAGACACCGACTCCACCGCCGCCGTATGGTCCGCCAACGCCGTCGCCGACGCATTTTTCCAGTAGACCACCCCCTGGCACTGCCGCAGCAAGTCTTGAGCTTCGACGTACTGGCTGGAAGACTTAGGCACCGCCTTGGCCCGGGCGATGCACTCCTCGTAATTTTCCGCCGCCAGCAGACCGCCGATCTGCCGCACCTGTTCCCCCTCGAGTCGTTCCTGCCGTTCCCGGGCGACCTGTCCCTGCCTCCACTTTTGATACTCGTAAAACACGAAGGCCAGGATCGCGATCGCCAGGGAAATCGCCGCCAGGACGAACCAAAAATAAACGGGAGGGCGGGACCCGGATGCCGGTTTCGCAGGGAGTCGCGACCGTTTCCGGCGCCGGTCGATCCCCAGCCAAGCCGAGATCCCGTCCAGCCAGGTGCGGGGCAGGATGTGGCTCTCGATCAGGGCCACATCTTCGTCCGAAATGCCCAACATCTGTTGCAGGCGATCGAGTTCGGACCGGGTTTCCTCGCTGAACGGATATTGCTGCTGCACCGCCGCCGCCAGAGCCCGTTCGTAGCGTTCCCCCTTCTGGCGATATTTGCGGTAGGGGTTGAGAATTTCATCTTCGACCGCCTCCGCCTCCTCCTCGGTCAGTTCCAAATTCTGCCGCAATTCCTCCAAAATTTGCTGTCCGACCACCGAAATGTCCCCCCGGTGGTCGGCGCAGCGTTTCACCTCGTCCCGGTAGGTTTCCAATTTTTGCAGGTTTGCCGGGGTGCGATCGCGAAGCCACCGCTGGCCGATTTTTTCCAGGTCCGCCAACACCGCCTCCGCCGACTGATACCGCCGCCGGTAGTCGGCCTCGACCATCCGATCCACGATGTCCCCGAATTCGGAACTGACGATCGCCAAATGCCGCCAGACCAATTCCCCGGGGTTGCCGTGGTGGTTTTCCCGCAGTTTCCGCAATTCGTAGGGGGGGAGTCCGGTCAACGCTTGGATGGCGATCGTCCCGAGGGCGTAGATGTCGCTGTTGAGGTGGGGGTCGCACTCGAACTGTTCGACCGGCATATATTCCATCGTCCCGATCCGGCCCGTGGGGGGGTTGTTGTTCTGGCTGAAGCTGATTTCTTTCACCGCCCCGAAGTCCAGCAGCATCAACTTGCCGTCCGAGTCCCGCCGGATCAGATTCCCCGGTTTGATGTCCCGGTGGATCACCCCCTGGCCGTGGACGTAGCCGAGAATTTCCAGAACTTCTTTGACGATGGCGATGACCCGCTCCTCCGGCAGGGGCTGGCCGGGTAAGATCTCGTCGTTGAGGGAGTGGCCGCAGACGTAGGACTCGACGAGGTAAAATTCCTGGTTTTCTTCAAAATAGGCCAGCAGTTGCGGAATTTGGTCGTGTTGGGAGAGTCGCTCCAACACCTGGGCTTCCTGCTGGAACCGGCGGCGGGCAAGGTTGACCAGTTGGGGATCTTCGGCGAACAGTCGCAAATGCTTGACGAAGCAGAGGGACTCGCCGGGACGCCGGGTGTCTTTCGCCAAACTGGTGCTGCCGAATTCCCCCGATTCGATCACTTCGACAATTTGATAGCGTCCGTCTAAAAGCTGGTCAGTCATATTGCGGGGAATGGGGAATGGGGGATGGGGGACGGGCGTGAAAAGAGTTTGCTATCTGGGTTGCGGGATGGTGTCTTCTCCGTCGCGGCGATCGCTCTCAAGTCAGACCTCAACTCCACTGTGCTTGATTATGCCATTTTCTCATCTTCTCATTTTTGACGGGACGGGCCGGGTTCGGTTCGGGTGGGTTCGATTGGAAAGGGGGCGGGGGTTTGTGCGATCGCCCCCCGCCGCCGAGTGCGGATTTTCGGGGCGGGGGACTCGCTCCCCGGGGCGAAATTCGGAGCGGGCGATCGCCTCAAAAGCCTGACAAGGAAACGGTTTCGGGATTTGTTAAAAAATGTCAAAGGTTTTTTATTAAAAATTGTTGCACAAACTTGATCCCGTTGCTAAAGTGTGCGTATGAGTGAACGCTCGTAAAAAGGAGACGTATGAGCCATGTTCTACGCTACTGCCGTATTTGACCTCTCGTCGGCGATCGACTGAGTTCAGGTCTGATTGAAGATTGTCTCCCAGCGACCCGGGTCAGCCCTTCTCGACTTGTTTGCCGGAGATAGAGCCATCGCCCTTTCTCCAGACTGCTCAACCCAGAATTTAGGAATTTGGGTTTCCCTTCGGAACCATTGAAGACGCTCCAATTGAGTCCCATCCATCACTGACGAAAACACTACGCTTCGTTTCACCGCCATTTCGGATAGCGAGCCGTGCGATTGAATTCGCTGGCTCTCGGCTTCCCTGGGGTGAACTCCACACAGGAGGTATTTTATGGATATCAAAGGCATTACAGCTCTGATTACCGGGGCTTCCCGTGGCATCGGGCGAGCGATCGCCTGGGAGTTGGCCCGCAACGGCGCCCGTCGCCTATTGTTGGTGGCCCGCGATCGCCAAAAATTGGCGGAACTCGCGGCCGAACTGACGGCGATGGATGTCGAAGTCGTCACCCTCGCCCTAGACTTGCGGAAACCCGCCGAAGTTAATATGGCGATCGTCCGGGCATGGCGCTCCTACGGGCCCATCGACTTGCTGATCAACTGCGCCGGAGTCGCCCACCAGACCCCCTTCTTGCAGTCCAAACTTCCGGACGTCCAGGAAGAACTCTCCCTGAACCTGATGGGACTTTACACCGTCACCCGCGCCGTTGCCCGCCGCATGGCGACCCAAAAGCGCGGCACCATCGTCAACGTCTCCAGTGTGATGGGCAAAATCGCCGCCCCCACCATGTCCACCTACTCGGCCACCAAATTCGCCATCCTCGGCTTCACCCAAGCCCTGCGGGGAGAGCTGGCCGACCACAACATCCGGGTGATGGCCCTGCTCCCCACCCTCACCGACACTGACATGACCCGGGGCCTGAAATTGTTCCGCTGGGTGGTTCCCATGACCCCCGAACAGGTCGCCCAAGAACTGCTCCTGGGACTGCGGAAGGACTCCGCCGAGATCGTGGTCGGCTGGCAGAGCCACCTCGCCATATTGTGCAGCCGCATCGCCCCCGGGTTGCTCGACAAGGTGCTGAAAATGGCTTCCCCCCTGTCGGGAAAATCTGACAAATCCCCCGCATGGCGACGGGCCGGGGGGTTTTAGGAGCCAGGGGGGCCGCCCCATAAAAATCGGGCTTGTCATGCCAGAATCCCTGGCGCGGCAAGCCCTCGCGTTTTATGGAAGTTATCCGAACTCGGGGGTGATCGGCCCGTCCCGAGTCCGGATCAAAAGGAGTAGGCCGTCTGTAGGGCCCATCCAATCAGGAGGCCGATACTGCCCAACACCAGCAGCGAGGAAAGAATCACTGCGGCGGGGCTGTCCGCTCCCTTGAACTTCATAATTCCCCGATCTAAGTCTGATGGCATAGATACTGATTCCAACTCTAGGTTTAATTTTAGCGGAACTGTGGATATTTGAGATGGCAAGATGTTACAGTTCTTTATCAATCGAACCGCGCTCAATTTTTGGGGGCAAACGACCGAAGTTAACCGTCACTTCTGAAAGATTCGCCGATCGCTGAGTTGGCGATCGCCCGATGGCAAACAGTAGTAAACTGTAACATGAGGCGAAGATTCAGCCCTGAAAAATTAAAGATTTTTTTCCAAATTGGAGCATCCCCCTTGTCAGAAACATGAGAGCCGAGACCCCATGCAGGATGAAACCTATAAAATTTTATTGATCGAAGATCGCCCGGGCGATCGGGAACGAGTCCGCCAACTGCTTTCCGGGGCCAGTTCGTCCTCAATTACTCGGGGAATGTCTTTCGAGTTGACGGATGCTCCCGAACTTTCCGCCGGCCTGGAACTGCTCGACGGTCAATCCTTCGACCTGGTGTTGTTTTCCCTCGACTTGCCCGACCACCGGGGAATCGAAACGTTGATCGAGTTCAAACAAGTGGTTTCCCAAATCCCGGTCGTCATTTTGACGGCCGACAAAGACGAAACGGTGAGGGTGCGGGCGATGCAGTTGGGTTCCCAGGGTTACTTGGTCAAAGATCAGATCGATAGTAGTTTATTATTGTACAGCATTCGGTTGGCGATCGAGGGCCAGCAACAGTTGAAAATTTTGGAACAAAATCAGTGGCAGCAGTTTCAAGAATTGGAATTTCAGGGACTCGCCCACCTCGCCGACTCGATTAAAACCAACGTCACCGCCAAATTGTTCGGCCTAGCTCCTTTGCGGGAGGCTGTCCCCGACATCTTTTCAGAAATGGTCGAAAAATATGGAAAATTGCTGGAGTTGGCGTTGGAACAGCGGGCCTATAAAGTCGAACATAATATTTCGGATCATCTCCGCTCCCTGGCGGAACAGTTGGGGTTTCTGAAAGCCGGACCCCGGGATGTGGTCGAAATTCATACCCAGGCTTTGAAACAGAAAACCCGAAATACTAATGTGGTCAAAACCCAGGCTTATGTGGTGGAGGGACGGTTGATGGTTTTGGAATTGATGGGATATCTGACATCGTTTTATCGAAAATATTTTATCGGTTTGAGTAAACTGAATGTTTCCAAAAATTACGAGGATCTGAGCTAAGGATGAACAAATACTTACTCAAGCTCTACATCACGGGAAATACCCTGAAATCCCAGCGGGCGATCGCTAATCTGATCCGAATTTGCGACCACGAATTGACGGATCAATATGAATTAAAGATTATCGATGTCTTGGAACAGCCGGAATTGGCGGAAAATGAAAAAATCCTCGTCACGCCGACTTTGATCAAACAGTTGCCCCAGCCGATCCAGCGGATCATCGGCGATATGTCCAACACCGACAAAGTTCTGTTGGGACTCGATTTGGTGCCCCAAGAGGAAGACGTTGACGGATAACAGACCACTACACTTGCGAGCGATCGATTCATGAATGATTACAGCGAAGATTTTATTGAAAAATTGGAGACGGGCATTCCGGGATTCGACTTTTTGGCCGACGGGGGACTCCCCCAGGAACGGGCGACATTGATCGCCGGGACCGCCGGCAGTGCCAAAACCGTTTTCGCCTGCCAGTTTCTCGTGGAGGGCATCCGCCGGGGCGAACCCGGGGTTTTCATCACCTTCGAGGAACCCCCCAAGGCCATCCGCCGAAATATGCGCGGGTTCGGCTGGAATATCGAGGAGTGGGAGGCGAAGAAGTTGTGGGTGTTCGTGGACGCCTCCCCCCAACCGGGCGAAAAGCCGATGGTGACGGGGGAATACGACCTGGGGGCGCTGCTGGCCCGGATCGAGTTCGCCATCCGCAAGTACAAGGCCAAGCGGGTGTCGATGGATTCCCTGGGGGCGATTTTCAGCCACCTCGCCGACACCGCCCAGGTCCGCAGCGACTTGTTCCGGATCGCCTCGGCCCTGCGGGAGTTGGAAGTCACGGCGATCATGACGGCCGAACGCACGGAGGAGTACGGGGAAATTAGCCGCTACGGCGTGGAGGAGTTCGTCGCCGACAACGTGGTTTTGCTGCGGAACGTGCTCTCGGACGAAAAGCGGCGGCGGACGATCGAGATCCTCAAATATCGGGGGACGGACCACCAGAAGGGGGAATTTCCGTTTACCATCGTCCCGGGCCAGGGGGTGGTGATCATTTCCCTGTCCGCGATCGAACTCGAACAGCGATCGTCCAACATCCGCATCACTTCCGGCAGCATCGAACTCGATCGGATGTGCGGCGGCGGCTTTTTCCGGGATTCCATCATCTTGGTGTCCGGGGCAACGGGGACGGGTAAAACCCTGATGGTGACTGAATTTATGGCCGGCGGCGTAGCCAACGAGGAGCGCTGTCTGCTTTTCGCTTTTGAAGAAAGTCGGGAGCAACTGTACCGCAATGCGGTGGGTTGGGGCGTCGATTTCGAGCGGGCGGAAAAAGAGGAGATGTTGAAGGTGGTCTGCCGCTACCCGGAATCGACGGGTTTGGAAAATCACCTGATTAAAATGAAGGAAATTATCAAAGAATTTCGCCCCAACCGGGTGGCGGTCGATAGCCTTTCCGCCCTGGAAAGAGTCTCGACATTGAAGGGATTTCGGGAATTTATTATCGGCTTGACTTCGTTCATTAAACAGCAGGAAGTCGGTGGTTTATTTACGTCCACAACGCCCACGTTGATGGGGGGAACGTCGATCACGGAAGCGCACATTTCGACGATTACCGATTCGATCATTTTGCTTCGCTATGTGGAAATGTACGGGGAAATGCGGCGGGGAATCACCGTTTTGAAAATGCGGGGATCGATGCACGACAAGGACATCCGCGAGTTCTCCATCGACGGGAAGGGGATGCACATCGGGAAGCCCTTCCGCAACGTGACCGGGATTTTGGCGGGCACGCCGATGTATGTCGCCCAAAGTGAGGTCGATCGCCTCAGCAGTTTGTTTGAGGGAGGCGGCGAGATGACGTGAATATCAAATCTCGATAGTACCGCTTGGGAATCAATTCCCTTTTCTTATAGCGAAAATTCTCTCAAGAGAATTGGGGAGTTATATCAGATCCGCTCGTTTAACCGTCCCCCGTGGGGGCAACCGTCTCGGGTTGCCCGTCGGATTGTTCGATCAAATTTTAAATTACAGTGTATCCGGATCGATGTTTAATTCGCGCAACTTCGCCATCAAGCGATCGCTGCGTTGCCGTTCTGCTTCCAATTGTTCCTCGGTTTTCTGGGCTTTTTCCTCTGCTGCAAAGGCTCGCTGTTCCGCAGTTTTTGCCGCTTCTTCGGGAGTTGGAATTAACTGACCTTCTGAGTCAAAAAATCTCAGTTTCTGTTCATAAACACCCAGAAAAAGTTGTAGCTGTTCACTCCAAAGTAATCCTCGTTCGTTGGGTTGTAGGTTTTGATATTGACCCAATGTTAATCCAAATCCCTTCAACTCCAACGTGTCCGGAGAAAACCAAAAATATTCCGGGGTGCGGAATATATCTTGATAAATTTCTTTTTTGGTGGTGCGGTCTTGATTGGCCGTCGAATCCGACAACAATTCCACAATCACGTTGGGATATTTTCCCCCTTCCTCCCACACCACCCAACTTTTACGGGGTTTGCGTTCTGTGTCCAACACCACGAAGAAATCCGGCCCCCGGAAATTCTCGGTTTTTTGCCGATTCGGACTGTAATAAATCGTCAGATTTCCGGCAGCAAAATAATCGTTTCGGTCTTGCCACAGCCAGTCCAAACATTTCATCAACAGCAATAACTGTTGCAGGTGCAGATAACTTTCCAAGGGCGGCTCCTTACTTTCTAAATCTCCGGGGGGAGTTTCGATGTCTTCCCACTCGGTTTCATTTTGGAGTATTTCTAAATCTGGGGCGATCGCCATAATATCCTCCCGTGCGATATCCTATAGTTTGACATACGCTTCCGCGATAAAGCGGTCTTTTTCGGCCTCCGTAATACCGGATTTCGAGTGCCCGGCGCTTGGGGGAGGGGAAACTCATCCCGCAGGATTCCCCACGATCGCACATTTGTGTATTACAATTGTATTCTTAATGTTTCACGTCACGACCGTCATTCAGTCATGGCTACCTTTCGGGATATCTGCAACTACTTCCGACAGTATCATTCGCTGTCGCTGTTCAGTATCGGCGCGTCGAGCGCGTTTGAACTGATCGATCTCGTCGTCCCCTACGCGATCGGACAAATTTTAAACGTCCTGTCGGGTCGGGGGGCGGATCGGTTGATACAGGAACAAATCAGCGCGATCGCATCCCTCACCGGACTGCCGGACGACCAACAAACCGCTTTAATTGTATTACTCGGTTTGATCTTCGTCGTCACCGTCATTAAGGCGCCCGTGCAGCCCTGGTTGGGGTCGTGGTTTCACTGGTTTATCCCCCTCAAAGCTCGGCGGGATCAGCACCGCAACGCCATCCAAAAAATCCTCACCCTCCCCCTGGAATTTTACGACGAAAACAACCCCGGGCGCATTGCCAGCCGCGTCTCCAAAGGGGTCGCCAACCACACCTGGACTTACCCCGAAGTCGCGGGTCAGTTGATTCCCAAATTGGTGCGAGTTTTCGGTATTTTTATCGTGATTTTGTTGATCCAGTGGCAGATCGGTTTGTTCTTTATCGCGTCTTTTTTGTTTGTCCTTTCATTCACCATTAAAAAGCTCAAACACCTGACCGATTTAGAAGCAGCTCTCGATCGCCATCAAGAAAATACCGAGAGTCGCAACTCTGAAATCATCACCAACATCAAAACCGTCAAATCCTTTGCCACGGAAGAGCGGGAGTTGAAACGGCAAGCCACCCGCCTGAATCGGGAATTGCAAGTGGTCATCCACCGCATTCACAAGGGTTATGTTTACCTGCTTACCTATCAAAATACGGTGGTTCAATTTTGTCTGTTTGCCGTCTTGGGATTTACCTTGGCGGCGACAGCAGGCGGTAAAATTTCTTTGGGTTATTTTGTCACCCTGTACACCCTGGCGAGTATGGCCTATTCTGAACTGACTCCCATCAGCAATTTGGCCGAAGTGTTCGCCCGCCGCTACGCTTCGATGCTGCGGTTTCACGAATTCTTGCAGTTGCCGAAGGGCCGGGATGCCGCCGATCCGGAGGCGACAAAATCCGCGCCGGTTTACAACTTTACCGGAAAGGTGGAATTTTCCGATCTCAGCTTCGGTTACATCCCGGAAAAACCCGTTTTGCAGGATATCAATTTGGTCATCGAACCCTGTCAGACGGTGGCATTGGTGGGGCGATCGGGTTCCGGAAAGTCTACTTTGGTGAAGTTACTGTTCCGGTATTTTGAACCGAATCGCGGCCGAATTTTAATTGACGGCGAGGATATCCAATATTTGGATGTGGCGGGATATCGGCGGCGGTTGGCGATCGTCCACCAGGATGTTGATGTGTTCAACGGAACCCTGTTAAATAACCTCACCTACGGCAACCCAAAAGCTACTTTAACGGAGGTTAATGAAGCCTGCCGCATCGCCCGAGCGGATGAGTTTATCGCCCAACTTACTGAAGGATATAATACCGTCGTCGGGGAGCGCGGGGTGAGGCTTTCCGGAGGGCAAAAACAGCGTCTCGGCATCGCCAGGGCACTGCTGGTTAATCCGGATATTTTGATATTTGATGAGGCGACTTCCAGCTTGGATTACGAGTCGGAGCGATCGATCCAACTCGCCATGCACAACATCCTGGGAACTCGCACGACAATCATCATCGCCCACCGCCTCAGCACTATCCGCGAAGCCGATAAAATTGTCGTTTTAGATCGCGGTAAAATTGTGGAAGTCGGCAGCCACGACGAACTCCTGAACCGCCAGGGGATTTATCGGCGTCTGCACGCACTTCAGGAAACTGGAGATGTGATGTGATCGCCCCCAAACCCCCAATTCTGGGGGCTTTTAATGATAAGTGATGAGCCGTTTTATCGCCCCCAAACCTCCAATTCTGGGGGCTTTTAATGGGATAAAAGTCCCCCTTTTTAAGGGGGATTTAGGGGGATCGATTGTATCGCACCGATCGCACATATCGCGATCGCTTCAACAAAAATGAAATTTCGGCAACATTTATTGACAATCGACACCGATCGCAACCCGGAAATTACGGACTTTTATTGACACCGAAAAGCTGGTATAATTGGCAAATCGGGGTCAGGATTAATACTATGGCATCAACACCTTCGCTCAAACAGGCAAGACTCGGCGATCCGGAGGCGATCGCACAAGTTATCCAATATCTGCTTCCGGATCAAAATACTATCGTCCACACCCACTTAAAACAGGACTATCTGGAAATTATTCTTGAATCTCCAACAGTACCCGATCGCACTTCCTCCGTGGATTTTATCTGCCAAGCGATGGGGAAAATCGGAGCTCAATCGATTAAAACTGTTTTGATTCAAGGGCGAGAATTGGGAAAAGTTAATGTCGAGTGGAAAGAGTGTCGCGACTTCACCAAAGAAAGCGAAAAGAAACCATCAAAGTTCTTTCCAAAAATTAACGTTAAATGGCCAGCATGGTTTCCCTATCCCAGTTCTTGGTTGCGGGCGATCGCTCTGTTGTTGTGGCTGGGGATCGTAGTTGAATTTTTTCGATTTTGGGGTGTGGTGACAGGTGAAATAGCCACCGCAATTTCCGAGGATTATAGTTTTTATTTAATGGCTATAGGAGGTGTATTTTTCGGGTCAATATGTGTTTTTGCGTTGATCCATAATCTAATTTTATTTATTTTTAAAAATTCTAAATCAAAAACATGGTGGATTCCGGGTTGGCGAAGTTGGTGGGAAGGAATACTAGCCACCATTGTTTTATTGCTGTCGATCGCGATCGTTTTAATATTGATGATCCCCTTTTTGCCCGGAGATGACTGTTATTATTTCGGCAGTTTTGCAAATTCCTGTTATTACCAATATCGAGATCGGATGGAGGAATGGAATAATACTGCGACGGTCATTTGGCTGATTGCAATCCTTTATTTATATCAAGCAGAATTTTTGATTCGCAAGCATATCCGGGCTAAAAGCGTTATTAAATTCTGCACGATCGCCCTCGTTTCATGTGTCACGATTTCATCTATTTACGCATTTTCTCGACATACCGAATATATCGGAACGGTGATTAGCAGTTTTACCGATCGCACCCCTCCCGTCACCACGGCTGAAACGGTAGAACCGACAAAATCGGAAGCGATCGCACCATCCCAGGAAGAACCGAAACCCATTGAAACAGCAATTTCCGAACCCGAAAAACCGGAACCCGTCATCCCTCCCGATCCTTTCTCAGAAGCCGTCAACAAAGCGACGATCGCATCCAATTTGGCACAAACCGCCGACTCCGAAGAAGACTGGAATATCGTCGCCCAAAATTGGCAAGTCGCGACAGAATTGATGGGGCAAGTTCCCCCCGAAAGTGACAACTATGAAATCGCCCGCGATCGCGTCATTCAGTACCAGAAAAACTTCGATTACAGCCAGAAAATGGCGACAAAAGTATCGGCGATGAATTAGTAATTTTCGATTCAACTCAGTCATTTGATGAAGATCAACAACTTCTCCGTGTTCTCTGTGCCTCTGTGGTGAAATTTCCCAAATGTCCTCATTAATTCCTGTCGTGCCATAACTGACAACCTAAGATAAACTGAGAGTGGCGCTCAAGTTGGGGAGACTCGCGAGGGTGAAAGGGTTTATTTACTGGCTGATGGGCGATAGAGCCGGAAAAGTGACCATATCCGCCTGGAATTGGCTCTGGGGCAGCTCCGAAACCGAGGAAGCGTCCCCGGACTCCCTGGAAGTGGCGGAAGCGTCCCTGCGAACCATGCAGGAAACCGTCAAACAACTGGCTCAGGTGGTTTCCACCCAAATGGAGGTGTACCGGCGGGCGAAACAGCGGTACGAGGGGAAAGTGCGGGAGATGCAGCGACTCGAACAAAAAGCGATCGCCGCCCAACAAAACGGAGACACCGCCGGCGCCCGTTTGGCGGTATCAAATATCATGCAAATTGAGAAAATTTTACCCCAGTTAGAAGAGCGGGTGCGACAGGCGGAAAATTATGTGAATCTGTCCCAAAGCAAACTCAATCAAGAGCGAATGCGACTCGAAACCGCCAAAATGGAGTTAGACAACCTCAAAGATTTGCAGGAGATCAACGAAGCCCTAGCCGCGATCGCCAAAGTTAACGACGAATTCGATATGAACTCGGCGCGATCGCAATTTGAACAGGCAAAAAACGAAGTCGAGATGCGATCGCTCGAACAACAAGCCCTGGCCGAACTCTCTTCAAATTCGGCGGACACCGGAACCCTCGATGGCGATCCGAGCCGTTGGGAAGAAACCGTTTCTCAACGGTTAAAACAACTCGGGGAAAACCGTTAAAATCTCCATTTAAAGTGTAATTTGATCTGGCAATTAAAATCATGGCGAAACGAAGTGGCCCCCCTCCGATTGTCTATATTTTGATTTTCCTCATCCTCGCCGGCGTCGGTTACTGGTTCTTCAGCAAACAGTCCGCCGAGGAAATCCAAGGAAACGCCCCCACACCCCTCGCCCCGGCGCCGCCCCCGCCGCCCCCGCCGCCCGATGCCCTGGTGTTCACGCCGCCCACGTCCGTCCCCGCCGGAACCGCCGTCAGCATCGACGGGTCCACCGCAATGGTGACGATCAATCAAAACCTGAAATCCGGCTTTGAATCCAAGTTTCCGGGAACAACAGTTGACACCCAAGCCACCGGCTCGGACAACGGCATCCAAGCCGTTTTAAGCGGACAGGCGGACCTGGCGGCGATTTCTCGCCCCCTCACCCCCCAGGAACCAAATCAGGGGTTGGTCGCCGTCCCCGTCGCCCTCGACCAAATTGCCCTGGTGGTGTCCGCCGAGAACCCCTACCGGCGGGGGCTGACCTCCGACCAAGTGCGGGGAATTTTCACCGGACAAATTACCAACTGGTCCGAAGTCGGCGGACCCGACGCGCCGATCCGGGTTCTCAACCGTCCCCCCGTCAGCGGCACCCATCAAGTGTTCCAAGAACTGGCCCTCGGCGGTCAAAACTTCGGCAATACCCCCAACATCACCACCCTGCCGCGGGACGAAACCACCGGAATGCTGCGACAGTTGAATCAAGACGGCATCGGCTATGCCACCTACGCCCAGGTGGCGAACCAGCAAACCGTGCGGGTGGTTCCCATCGATGGAGTCACGCCGGAAGCCGCAAATTATCCCTACCAGCGACAACTGTCCTACGTTTACAAAACCCCAGTCACGCCGGAAATTCAGGCATTTTTGGGCTACGTCACCTCTCCCGAGGGACAGCAAGCCCTGCTGGGGGCAAACTGAAGCCTTGCCAGGGTTTCGGGATTAGTGCTATTTCTGATGGGTGCGTCTTCTCCCCGAGGCGGGGCCGTTTCATTCTCGGGTGAAAATAGTCGGGGGAGATGGTTGGAACTGGTGATGTTGGGACCCATCGAGAGTTTTTTTAGGTGAAAAATACCTTTATACTCCGAAAAATTTCCCCTGGGCCCCTGGGCCCCCCAAATGAAATGGCTCTGCTCCCCGGGGGAGCAATTTGCCGCCGGATGCGTCCGATCTGAAAAAACCTGAAACAATTTTTCGATGTATCAAAGATTTGCAATTCCCCTACTCGGTTTATTTCTGAGCGTCAGTTTTGGCTGGCCCGCGTTGGCGGAAACGGTTTTGGAGCGAATCGAGCGGACGGGCGTCCTGCGGGCCGGCGTGCGGACCGATGCCGTCCCCTTCGGTTATCTCGACGACGAGGGCGAGATCGCGGGATATGCCGTCGATCTGATCGAATTGATCCATTCTCAACTCGAAGAAGAACTGAGCCGATCGCTCGAATTGGATTTGACCGTCGTCACCCTCGGCGATCGCTTCGAGGCTGTTCAAAACGGCAACCTGGATCTCGTCTGCGAAGCCGCCAGCGTCACCATCGAACGGGAAGCCAAAGTCGATTTTTCCATTCCCTTTTTTACCACCGGGATTCAGCTCTTGGTCCGGAGTGAAGATCGCGATCGCCTCGATCCCACCCGAGTGTCCGAAACCCAACTCGAACCCGTCACCGCCGGACAAGTCACCGTCGGATTTCTGGAGTCCACCACCACCGACGACGATTTTCGCTCCATCTATCCGGAAGCGACGTGGGAGGCCCTCCCCGACCGGGCCGAAGGCGTCCGCCGCCTGCAAGCCGGAGAACTCGACGGCATCGCCGGCGACGGCATTTTACTACTCGGAGAATTGTGGCGACAGGGACAAGATTTCGACGCCTTCCCGCTGGTCCCCCGACAACCCGTCACCTTTGAAGATTACGGCTGCATCTTGCCCCTCAACAGCCGGGAGTGGGGAAGGGTGGTCAACTCGACCATCACCAGCCCGGAAAATACGGCACTCTGGAATCAATGGTTCGATTCGGAGCGGGGGCGGTTTCCCTATCAGAAATTTAGTTCCAATCCCGAATGAGTGAGAAGGGCACAGGGGCGACCGGAGGCGACCGGAGGCGACCGGAGGCAAATTTATAGTCAGATCCGTACAAATTCCCCAATCATCTGAATATGATTTTGGCTATTAGCTTGGGAATTAATTCCCAAGCGGTGCGGATGTTCCACCCGTTTCTCTTCCTCCGCTTCCCTTACTCCCTCCCCTCCCTCCGCTTCCTCCGCCCCCTTACCCCCTGCGCCCAAAAACCAAACGGGGAACGACCTGGACAGACCGATTCCCCGCTGGCAAATAACAGTATCCTGTAGCTGGACGTGATCGAACTCACTCGACGACGTGGAGCAACCCCCGGCGGAGGCGATCAAAAACTTCGTTAATGCAGTTGTGTTCTTCGTCGCTGAGGCATTCTTTGGATAGGAGCAGATTCATCAATTGTTTTTGATCGTCTCGGGTGATCTGGCGAGACATCAAAATTCGCTCGATGAGAGCATCTAGACTGGTAGAAGGAGGGGAAAACTGCGCCAGCATGGGAACTCAGATAACGCTATACTCCTATTATCTCTCCCCGTTTCCGAAATGACCGTGATGGGACGAGTCCGGGATTGTGATTTGAATCAACTCCCGCCGTGAGAGCGATCGCGATCGCGCGGACGGAGCGGCGAAGCGGGGAAACTGTCGCCCCCGGTTTAACACCTCCTACAGGCTAAAACCATGAAATTTCCAATTCTGACGACGATCGCCCTGTCTGTCGCCCTCCTCCCCTTCGGCCCCGCCCGGGCGGAGGATTTAGAGGCGATCCGGCAACTGCTGTCCACCCAACAATGCCCCAATTGTAATTTGGCCGGCGCCGGTTTGGTACTGGCCGACCTCGCGGGCGCCGACCTGGCCGGGGCCAATTTGGTCGGGGCCAACCTCAGCCGCGCCGACCTGACCGGGGCCAATTTGACCGGGGCCAACTTGACGGGGGCCAGCCTCCACGGCGCCAATTTGACGGGGGCGAACCTCACGGATGCGAACCTAGCAGGGGCGGACTTGCGGGGCGCCTACCTCAGCAACGCGATCGTGGAAAATGCCATGATCAACCAGGCCCAACTGGTGGGGGTGGTGGGACTGCCCGCCAGCGTCGGCAATGCCGAAGATTTCTATCGCCTGGGGGTTCAGGAAGCCCTGGAAGGCAATTATAATAATGCCATCGACTACTACAATCTCGCCCTCGACCTGAAGCCGAATTTAGCCGCCGCCTATTTCGCCCGCAGCATGGCCTTAGCCGACCTCGGCCAACTGCCCCGGGCGATCGCGGATGCGAAATACGCCCAACAACTTTACGCCCGGTTGGGGAGTCCGGAGGGGGAACAGGTAGCCGGCCAACTGGTGGAAGTGCTCGAAATTCGCCAAACCCCCACGGAGGTCGAGGGGGGCAGCGGGGTGTTCATGAGATTCTTTCAGACGGCGGCTCCCCTGCTGTTGCGATTCGTTTTTTAAAATAAAACCGGCCGCACGGGCCGTTTGAGACCGTCAAATTTTATGGAGTTGGGAATGATGGGCGATCGCAAAAAGTCGTCGTTTTGGAATGCTGTAAGCCAAAAGGTGTCCGACCTGCCCAAAAATGTGAGTCGGCAGGCTTCGGAGCTGGGAAAAAACGTCACCGAAAAAGCGACCGAAAACGCCCGAAAAACCGCCTCGGAAATGGGGGACGCGCTCGGACACCGGGCTTCGGAAGCCAGAAAAGCGGCCTACGAAACGGCGGGGGGCACGGTGGAGTCCGCCATCAAGCGGGCACAACATTGGGTGGAAAATATCTACCCGGAAACCGACGAAGAGAGCCCCGCCAGCACCGTCCAAGATTGGAGTAAGGACGAACTCTACCACATTTTTTTGCCCTCCCAACTCGCCACCTTTGGGGGAAATCAACCGGTCACGGTGATGACGGGAAAAAAATACGAGGTCAAAATCCCCCCGCACTGCACCGAAGGCACGAACCTGCGTTTGAAAGGGTGCGGATTGCAGGGAAAAGATGCCTTTTTGATCTTGCACACCCTCCTCAATTCCGCCTACAATATCGACCGCAAAATCAATTCCCTGGTCGTCCAATCTGCCATCCACGATCGCAGCAAAATTCGCTGTTTTGAAGCCTACAATCGCCTGATTTCGGGTTTGGAAACCGACGATCCGGCGGCGCTCAATTTGCTTGACCACCTCGTTTTTTCTTCCCCTTTATATTCGGAAATCGGCCAGCGCTACACCATCGCCACCTACAATTCCCGGTTGGTGGCGATCGAAAATTGCCTGGAATCCACCCTGGCGATCTCCGAACTCGACCCGCCCGAACAGCGGGCGCTCCGCACCACCTATCAATATTGGCGGGCGGGGGAAGTGATTCCCAGCTTCGAGAATTTGACCCGCCTGGATGCGATCGTCCTGACATCGGGCCGACCTATCATACTCAAAAAATATTATTTGCGGACGAGCGCGATCGCCTGGGTGACGGCCGTTGACGCGACAATGATCAACAGGATTTACACCGACCCCGCCATCGCCGAGGAGAACCGACAGGGGTTCCTCTCCACCTACGATCGCCTGCGGCGAGGCCGGGACACCTCCGACCCGGGACTCCTCGAAGCCTTCGACGCCTGGATGACGAAGGCGGAACTTCCCGAGGTGTGCCGGTCGATCTGCCGACTGCTGCGGGAGCGACCCCTCGAGTTCGAGGACGAATTTGACGGGGAAGATTGGCACGAATCCTGGGAGGCGATCGCGGCGGTCAAAGCCTCCGTCCTGGAGACTCACCCCGATGTCATTCCCGACACCGTCCCCGAGCGGGTGGAAGTCCGGCCCGGCGCCCTGGCTGAGTCCGCCTACGAAACCGTCTCCCGGGGGGGGCTCGGCCTGTTGTCCGGGATGCACGAAATCGGCGGGGTCAACGCCTTCCTCGAAACGGCGGCCCGGGTGGCTGTCGCCCGGGTGGCCGAACTCTCCCCCGCCGAAAAGCTGCGGTCGGGCATCGCCCACCCCGACCGGGACAGGGCGATCGCGGCGGATGCCCCGACATCGCGCCCGACCCGGGGTCAGACGTGGCAGGCGGTGGGCTCCCTCGGCAGTCCGGAAAACCACCCGTTCAGAGTCTCCTCGGGTGTCGCAGCCTACCGGAGTCTGATGGCGGAGTTGGACGGGGTGGACGCCCTGCGTCGCCGCCCGGACGGACACCCCGAACCGACGACGTTGAATTCCCGGTTGGACCTGCGGCAGTTGTTCAAACACCAGAAAAACAGACAGCAAACCCTCAAGGCCCTGGAAACTCAAATGTATTCCTAGGCACAATTGAGGGGGACCGCCATCACCGAGAGATATCATGCAACTGCGTTCCGACCCATCCACCGCCACCAAAATTCGCCGCATGAAACAGCGCGTGCGGTGGCAAGAACCGGCGATCGCCCGGCACAATATCGACCAAACCCGCCTGGTTTTCGGGGAGGCAGACCCGGATGAGTCCGAATTTTCCTTTCTGGCGATCGGCGACAGCGGCACGGGCTACCACCGCGGCCACCGCCCCCAGCGCCAGATCGCGGAACTGCTCCTGAAACACCGCCCCGACTGTCAATTTCTGCTGCACACCGGCGATGTGGTCTATCAGGTCGGGTCGAGCGAGTATTATTACCCCAACTTCATCAAACCCTACCGGGAGTTTCTGGTCGGGGGCGACAACCCCAAGGCGATCGCCTACGACCGCATGACCTTCGACTTCCCGATCCTGCCCGTCCCGGGAAATCACGACTATTATGACCTGCCCTTTCTCTACCAGTTCGTCGCCCCCTTCGTCGGCACCATCCGCCACCTGTTGCGATCGCAGGTGGATTTCGACATCGGCCGCCACGGCTCCTTCCAAGGCCAAGCCTACGCCCGGGCCTTTCTGGACTGTCTGGAACTGTACCGCGACGCCGAATTGAGGGAACACCTCGACCGCCACTATCGGGGGAAAGTCGGCAACAGCCGCTGCCTGCGCTACGAAATCGGGCTCTTCACCCGCCTGCCCAACCGCTACTACCAATTCCGCCGGGGCGGCATCGATTTTTTCGCCCTCGACTCCAACACGTTCAACGACCCGGTACCCCTCCCCAACACCCCGGAAGGCCGCGCCCGCCGGCGAGAACTCATCGACCGCCTCAATCAGGTCGAACGGGAAAAACAACAGTTCACCGAAGCGATCGCCCGCCTCAACCCGGACAGTCCCGAAGATCGCGACCACCTCGACGATCTCAACGCTAAATTGGAACAAATCGACGAAATTAAGCTCGACATCGAAAAAAATCTCCACGTCAATTCCAAATCCGTCATCGATTTCGAGCAACTCGGATGGCTGGAACGGGGATTGATCGAGTCCTGGAATACCTCGCAGGTGCGGGGGCGGGTGCTGTATTTCCACCATCCCCCCTACGTCACCGAAGCCACCAAGTGGAATCAGGCCCAAACCCTGGCGGTCCGCCACCGCCTGCGGGCGGTGTTGAATGCGGTCGCCGAGGCGATCGGCGATCGCAACGGAAGCCGTCCGGTGGTGGATCTGGTCCTCAACGGCCACGCCCACTGTCTGGAACACCTGTACACCCGCGATACCGGTTCGGCTGACTCCCACATCCACTGGATCGTCTGCGGGGGGAGCGGTTACAGCCTGCGCCGCCAGCGCCCCGAGGGGCCGGAACTCGAAGAGGCGATCGCGGGAAATGAGCGCCGGGTGGTGGCCGAATCCCGCCGATTTGTGGGGCGATCGGGCCACGGCAAGCACAAGCGCCGCCCCTATTCGGGGTTGCGGATCGATGTCCAATCCGGATGTCCCCCCAAGTTTTTGATTTACCCTCTGGTGGCCGAACGCATCCGGGGAGAGTGGCACTTTCCCGAGTCCGAGCCGTTTGTGGTGGGGGGGTGATATGATGTCCGCTCAAATCTAGTGCTGCGCCCAGGGAACAGGGAGTCGGGAGTCGGGAGTCGGGAGTCGGGAGTCGGGATAGGTTAACCCTCGCACCCGATCCCGTCGCCGTCCCGGTCGAACCGGTGGGGGTCGCCTCCCCTGACCGGGAAGTTGCGGTGGGGAATGTCACCGCAGTCCAAATCGGGGGAGTTCGGGGGGATGCAGAGACTTGGATAGGACGGGTCGCACCGATTCCGGGCGGGTGGGACACTCGCCGGACAATCGCCGTGGCGGAATTGTTCGGGGGGGCACTTCGGCTGGCTCCAGAAGCCGATTCGACTGGCTTTCGCCCGTTCTTCGGCCCTCAACAGGGCTTCCCGGCTGTCGGGGCACTTGTGCAGATAGCGGCGGTAGACGATCGCCCGCCCCTCCTCGACCAATTTCACGTTCACGTTGATGCCATTGCTGAACACCACCGCCACCAACCGCCCGTAGCGATCGCGATCGACCGGAATAATGGTCAAGGACGCCCCCGGCGGGGCGAGTTGCGCCAGCCTGCGGGTGGCTTCGGAACCCCCGGTCTGGCCGGATTCCGGCGCGTCGATGCAGGCCAGCCGGATCGTCGTATCGCGTCCCCCGGCATTGACGGTGAGGGTGTCGCCGTCGCCGATTCTCGCCACCGTGGCGACCATCTGGGCGGCGGCGAGGAGGGGGATGAGGGGGGCGGCAAGAAGGAATGGGTTCATATGGCGTGGCGCGTGGGTGTAGGGTGTAGGGTGTAGGGTGTAGGGAGAGAAAAGAAGTGAGAATTGAGAAATTCTGATCCTTCCTCACTTCTCACTCCCCGCTCCGATACCTTCGCCTACAGGGTTTCAAGGTCAGTCCTCCTCACCCGACTCTCAACACGCGAGCGATCATTGCTCGATCTCCAATTTTGGCAGTTCTAGCGGTCGCCCGAACAGTTGGGACATCACAAAATTCCCAGATTTCCGAAGGGTGGGAAGTTGACCGAAAGCGGATGGCTATCAAATTCCCGATCGCCGACTGCCGACTCCCGGGGCGATCGCATCCGTTTTCAGCTCCGATCCCGATGCACTGCAAAACTGGATATAATGCTAAACTGAACACCTATTTCAGTTTTCGATTGATTTGGATGCTCTCGCCCAATTGAGATGGCACAGCGCTATCGTGTATGAATTGTTAATGTCCGGAAAGTTGTCAGTGAATCGGCCGATCTGTAACATCTCTCAAGACTCAAAATCTCCAGTTCTCGATCGCTCTCCAGTCTTTCATCCCCAGTCTCTATGCCTTTGACACTCCTGGTTGTTGACGATGATTTGGGGACTCGCCTCTCGATTAGTGATTATCTGGAAATGTCGGGTTATCTGGTCATTTCCGCCGAAAATGGTCAGGAAGCCCTGAAGTTGGTGGAGAAGCACCAACCTCACCTGATTGTAACGGATATCGCCATGCCCGAGATGGATGGCTTCGAGCTAGTCAAGCAGGTGCGGTCCCAGCCGGCTTTCCGCCTGCTGCCGGTGATTTTTTTGACCGCCCATACCAGCACCCAAGAGCGAATTCGGGGCTATCAATTGGGGTGCGACAACTACCTCCCCAAGCCGTTTGAACTCGAAGAGTTGGGGGTGGTGATCCGATCGCTATTGGAGCGATCGCAGTTGATCGAGGCGGAGTGGAGAACCCGGCTTTCCGACCCGGGCCAGACCAACGCGAGTCCGACGGAAAACCGACACAATTCTGCGACGTTACCCGCCGTCACCATCCACCTGACGGAGCGGGAACAGCAGGTTTTGGATTTACTCGCCGAGGGCCTCTCGAACGCGAAAATTGGGGATTCTCTCCACCTCAGTTCCCGCACCGTCGAAAAGTACGTCAGCAGCCTGCTGAGAAAAACCGAGAGCAACAACCGCGCCGAACTGCTGCGGTTCGCGATCGAAAACGATTTGGTCAATTGACAATTAATAATATTAATCATGATTAATTGACAATCGACTCGGTGGGGGAGGGTCTAAAACTGCAAAACCTCGATTGTCGGGGGGGCGTTCTGGTCAATTGACAATTAAAATTGATAATTAACAATTAATAATGATTAATTGACAATCGAACGGTGTATCGACCCGGTGGGGGGAGGGTCTAAAACTGCAAAACCTCTATCCTCGGGGGGTGATGATTGTCAATTGACAATGATCAATCATCAATTATCAATTATCAATTAATTTCCTGTTGGCGGACGACGAATTCCAGGAGGCCTTCGCAGGCGTCGAGGAGCAGGTCGATCACGCGGTCGAACCCTTCCGGACCGCCGTAGTAGGGGTCGGGAACTTCCCGGAGGGTGTGGTGGCGGCAGAAGTCGCACATGAGTTTGACGCGATCGCGGTATTTTCCGGGGCGGTCGAGGTAGAGTATTTGCTGGTAATTGTCGCGGTCCATCGCCAAAATCAGGTCGAAGGCTTCAAAATCCTCCGGCATGAACTGGCGGGCTTGTCCTTTGAGGAAAATTCCCCGCTTTTTAGCCGCCTGGGTCATGCGGGGGTCGGGGGGGGAGCCGATGTGGTAGCTGGAGGTGCCGGCGGAATCGCAGACGATGCGATCGCCGAGGTCGGCCTTTTCGACCAGGTAATTCATGATATTTTCTGCCGAGGGCGACCGGCAGATGTTGCCGAGGCAGACGAATAGCAGCCGATAGGGTCTGGGTTTCACAGTCAGTTAGGGTCGAGTTCTGAAAATTATAGCGCTGTGCACTGGGGTGTAGCCCTTCGACTCCGCTCAGGGCAACGGGTGTAGGGATGGGAAATTCCCGGGTCATCAGGATTTCAAGGTTTTTCCCCCTGGACGAAACTGTAAACAGACGAGCGCTCGTCGCTATAACCGAAATATCTCGAGTGCGGTTCTCGGAAGTCGGGCATCGGGGGAAGCGGTTGGGGCTGCGGCGGTATCAAAAAGCGATCGCGAAAATCGCCCCGGCGTACATAGCCGTTCGAGTTCCGGTGTCCGCCCGAATCCGATCGCGGCGCAGCAGAAGGATTCTCCCCAACTTGGGGCGCTCGAAGTTAGGGAGATGTGCCAAAATCTATGGCGCTCGGCAGTCAACTTCGGGCCGTCAGCTTTCGCTTCGGAGTCCGTGAACGGGAGGTTTTGGGATGTTCAAGAGTCCCGACCGGGCGGGCGACTGCCACCTGTTTGTTTAGATTCCCGGCAAGTTCAGTCCTCCGGTCAACTCCTCCATGCGCTCCCGCATGGTGGTGGTGGAATTGTTGTAGGCATCCTTCATCGCCGCCAGGACGAGGTCGGACACCACGTCCGGCTCCTCGCCCAGAGCGTCCGGGGAGATTTCCACGCGGCGGGGTTCTTGGTTGCCGCTCAGATAGACCTTGACCAAACCGCCGCCGGCTTCTCCCAAAATTTCGAGTTCGTCCAACTCTTCCTGAAGCTTTTTGGCTCCCTCCTGGACCTGCTGCGCTTTTTTAAACGCATCGGCGAGTTCCTTCATTTTGCCGAGGCCGAAGCCGCCACCAAATCCTTTTCCTTGTGTCATAACTAATTTCCGTCGCGCTTAGAACACTCTGAGACTGTCGTGACATCTTCCCGGCGTTGACCCGGCGGGTCTGACGCGGGCTTCTGGGCCCAAACGGCGTGGGTTTGGGTTTCGCAGTTTAGAGTGAGGCGATGTCCGACCCCACTGTTGACATTGATCTTATCAGGAGTTGAACGCGGGTCGGTTTTGACTTCTCGTTCGCTTTCCGCTGCCGCCCCCGCGATCGGGTAATTCTTTGGGGTCGGACATTTTGTCGGGCGAGAATCGCCAACCTTGCCACTCTCGGCACTCCCAAGTGCATCGGGACTTCGATTCTACCGCCGGTCGGTTTCATTGTCTCCCCCCGACCGAGGGGTTGGCGAGTCAAAACCCGCCCCACCCTTTGTATTTTAGAGTAGCTCGATCCTAGGAGGCTCGAAACTCCCCCAAAATTTTGACTTCCGGTTCGAGCCGGAAGGACCACCGATGTTCCACCCGTTCTTGGACGTGGTGGATGAGTTGGAAAATATCGCTGGCCGTCGCCCCGCCGCAGTTCAAGATAAAGTTGGCGTGGCGTTCAGCGACCTGGGCCCGACCGATCTGATAACCCTTCAAACCCGTCTGCTCGATCAGCCACCCGGCGGCTTTCGGGCCAGGGTTGCGGAAGACGCTGCCGCAACTGGGGAGGTGGTAGGGTTGGGACATCCGGCGGCGGCGGAAATGTTCGGCCGTTTCGGCCATGACCCGACCCGGGTCGGCGCCGGGCTGCAACTGAAATGTGGCTTGGGTGACGAGGCGATCGCCCCCCTGCAAGTTGGAGGTGCGGTAGCGGTAATCGAGCTGGTCGGGGGTCAACACGTTCAACTTTCCGGCGCGGTCGAGGACGTTGGCGCCGACCAAAATATCCGCCGTGCAGGCGGTGTGGGCGCCGGCGTTCATCACGACCGCCCCCCCCACGGTTCCCGGGATGCCCACGGCCCATTCCAGACCCCGCCAGCCCATGCGAGCTGCCTTCCAGGCCAGCCGGGGCAAAGATGTCCCCGAACCCACCGTCAGCCGTCCGGTTTCCCGGTCGAAGTGGATCTGTCGCAGGTGGCGGGTGCCGATCACCAATCCCCGCAGCCCGCGATCGCTCACCAACAAATTCGAGCCGCCCCCCAACAAAGTGACGGGCAGGGCTTCAGAATTAGCCCATTCCAAACAGGCCCGCAACTGATCCAGGGAGCGGGGTGCCGCGTACCACTCCGCCGGACCGCCGACCCGAAACGACGTCAACGAAGCCAGGGAAACCCGAGACTGAATCAGACAGTCATTGCCCAACAGGGCGATGCAGCGATTCTCCTTCGGAGAGGATTGGCGAACGGGTTGCCCATTCACTTGACCTGGAGAGCCAGAGGAAACAGTCATGACCATAATCGAATACTTATTTAATTAGAAATGCCTGGAATTGAGTCAGCACATCGAGAGATCGAATCCCGTCACGCACATTCGGTCGGATGAGCCTCGGACTGGCCATCGGAGTCTTGAAAAAATGCCATGACTTCTGGAATGACTCGGTTGAGGTTGCCGGCGCCGAGAAACAATACCAAATCCCCCGGTTTCAGGAGTTCCCGCAGCCGGATTGTGACCGCCTCCAAGGTGGGCTGATAATCGACGCGGGGATGGTGGCGGGCGATGCGGTCGGCCAGTTGCTGGCCGTCGATCGCCCCGGAATCGGGTTCG
This sequence comes from Lyngbya sp. CCY1209, assembly GCF_035615495.1. Lineage (GTDB taxonomy): Bacteria > Cyanobacteriota > Cyanobacteriia > Cyanobacteriales > Microcoleaceae > Limnospira. Next base: position 136,914 of record NZ_JAJENU010000639.1, read on the forward strand.
CCGGCGCTGTAAATGTCCGTGAGGAGCACCAGGTCGGCGTCGCCGAAACACTCGGCAAACTCTTCGAGAAAAGCCCGGGTGCGGCTGTACCGGTGGGGTTGGAAAACCGCGATCACCCGTTTGATCGCGGCGGTGGGGTGCACGGAGGTGAGAGCTGTCGGGGGCGGGGGTTGCATCCGCAGGCGGGCGGCGGCCAAGGTGACGCGAATTTCGCTGGGGTGGTGGGCGTAGTCGTCCACAAATTGGATGCCGCCGCAATGACCCCGGTATTCAAACCGGCGCTTGGCTCCCTGGAATCGGGCCACCGCGTCGGCGATGGTGGAAAACTCCAAGCCGAGTAACCGCCCCACGGCCACGGCGGCCAGGGCGTTGCTGAGGTTGTGGCGTCCGAGCAGTTGCAATCGGAGCCGGCCCAAAGGTCGCCCGCCCTCGAACACCCGAGCGACGATGCCATCTGGGTGATATTCAACCTCATCGGCGGTGTAGTCCGCATCCGACTGGGGGTTGAGGCTGTAGCTCACTGACGGCCGGATGCGATCGCGGACGGTTTCGCAGTCGATGCAGCCGACGACGGTTTCGCACTGGCCGGCGAAGACTTGAAAAGTAGAGACGACTTGATCTAGGGTTTGGTAGTGGTCGGGGTGATCGAGTTCGATGTTTGTCACCACCCCGATCCGGGCGGCCAGTTTCACCAGGGAGCCGTCGGACTCGTCGGCTTCGGCGACCATGTAGGGACCGCGCCCCATGCGGGCGTTCCCTTCCCAAGCATTCACTTCCCCCCCGATCAAAATGGTCGGATCCAAACCCGCCTCCAGGAGCAGGAACGCGATCAGGCTGCTCGTCGTCGTCTTTCCGTGGGTGCCGGCGACCGCGATACTTTGGTAGTCCCGGATCAAGGCGGCCAGCAAGTCGGAGCGATGAAAGATCGGGCATCCCAATTGGAGGGCGGCTTGATATTCGGCGTTCTGGGGATGGATGGCCGTCGAACAGATCACCTGCGGCAGTTGGAACCCGGAAAACGATGGCCCTTTCCCGTTTGACCCGTCCGATGTCGGCGTCCCCGTCCCCCCATCTCCCCATCCCTCCCCCGGCGGGGATTCGGGACTCACGGCCGGGGCGGTCGCGCCGCTCCGATGCGACATCGTGCCGTTGCCATTGGGAGACCGAAAAATGTCAAAGTTGCTGGCATCTTGACTCCAAAAAATGTGGGCTCCCATCCCTTGCAAACGCCGAGTTATGTGGCTGGTTTGAAGGTCCGAGCCGAAAATGGGCAACTGGCGTTTCGCCAAAATGTAGGCGAGGGCTGACATTCCAATTCCACCGATCCCGATGAAATGAAACGGCCTGCCATTAAATTCAACAGTATTAGGCATCAATTGCTCCTCAACACACCACACCACGCCCGTAACAGGCGATTATCATATCAAGAATTGTCCGTTGCCGGACACTCATCAGTGGGCTCTCTCCAGAATGCATTCTAGGCGATCGATCCTCTTCGGTCAGAATTGAACGCTTTACGTAGTTGTATACTATATACCTGCAATAAGCGTAAATCACCGGATCGCATCCCGGGAAACCGGGGGTTCCGATGTCCGGCGACCGCCGTCGGAGAGGGGCGCGATCGCGGACGCCAGATGGAGTCGGCGGCCCCCGGTGGGTCCCCTTCTCCGATCGCGATCCCCCGACGATCCCCGGCGTTTTCGGCTCCGTCCCCCCCCATCCGACCCAGGACCCCCCGGAAAAGCGACTGGGGAGATGGGGGCCTGGGGGATTGTTGTCGGTGCCCCCTGACCCTTCCCGACTCCCCACCCGACGCCCGACACCCGAATTCCCGTCCGCGATCGCAAAAAACTCCAAGATTGAATACTGAAACGTAAGAAGAGGTCAGCCTTTACGGTATGATTGGGGTCAATAGGAACTCATTTTGAGAAGGCGTGAGCCTGAGTTGGGCGATGCCATCGTTAGGAGGAACAAGGTGATTAAAGTCGCAATCAACGGTTTTGGACGGATCGGACGCAATTTTATGCGCTGTTGGCTGACCCGAGGAGACAACACGAACCTCGACGTGGTCGCTATCAATGATACCTCGGACCCTAAAACGAATGCTCATCTGCTGAGGTACGACTCCATGTTGGGTACGTTGGAGGGCGTGGACATCAAAGCCGATGAAAATTCTCTGACGGTCAACGGCAAAACGATCAAGTGCGTATCCGATCGCAATCCACTCAATTTACCGTGGAGCGAATGGGGCATCGACTTGATTATTGAAGCGACGGGTGTCTTCGTCACCGAAGAAGGAGCCTCGAAGCACCTGTCGGCGGGGGCGAAAAAGGTACTGATCACGGCTCCGGGCAAGGGCGGTAACATCGGGACCTATGTGATGGGTGTCAACGACCACGCCTACGATCCCAACGCTCACAACGTCGTCAGCAACGCCAGTTGTACCACCAACTGTCTGGCTCCGGTGGTGAAAGTGATCCACGAAAAGTTCGGGATCATCAAAGGGACGATGACCACCACCCACAGCTACACCGGCGACCAACGCCTGCTGGATGCCAGCCACCGCGATGTCCGACGGGCGCGGGCCGCGGCTCTCAATATTGTGCCGACGTCCACCGGTGCGGCTAAGGCTGTCGCCCTGGTGATCCCGGATCTGAAAGGCAAGCTCAACGGAATTGCAATGCGAGTTCCGACTCCCAATGTCTCCGTGGTGGACTTTGTTGCCCAGGTTGAGAAGAAAACCTTCGCCGAAGAAGTCAACCAAGTGCTCAAAGAAGCTGCCGAAGGGCCGATGAAGGGCATCCTGGAATACAGCGACCTGCCCCTGGTTTCCTGCGACTATCGGGGACACGATGCCTCTTCCATCGTCGATGCCAGCCTGACAATGGTGATGGACGGCGATTTGGTCAAGGTGATCGCCTGGTATGACAACGAGTGGGGCTACAGCCAGCGGGTCGTCGATTTGGCGGAACTGGTCGCGAAGCACTGGTAAGACGGGATAACTGAACCGAAAAATTGGGGGATGTGACGGGGGAAAGGGAAGAAAATTGCTTTCACTCTTTTTTCCCGTGCCATCTTGCCCCGGGGGGTTTCAAAAATGCTGAAAGCCTTCGCTGAGGGTGAGGGGAGTTTCAATTTCCGATTCTCCCTCGCCTGTCAATATAATGTCGGGTTCGGCCGTCGTCATCCCGACGACGATCGCGCCCGCTTTTAATTCTGCGACCAACTGCTGGCCCGGGGCGGGCGGCAAAAATAACACCAATTCAAAATCCTCGCCGCCGTAGAGCGTCCACTTCATCGCCTGCTGCGACGAAACCAGCTTTTTCAACGCATCGGAGGTGGGCAGATGGCGGGTGTCGATTCTGGCCCCCACCCCGCAGGCTTGGGCGACTTGCACGATCGCGTCCGCCAGTCCGTCGCTGCTATCCATCCCGGCGACAATTAAATTCGGATCGGCTTCCCACAACTTCTCCAGGACGGGTAAAACATCCAATCGCGGCCGGGGATACTGGTGGGCAAAGATCAGCGATCGCCGTTCGGGTTCCGATAGGGACTCCCCTACATCCGAATTCAACAGCAATTCCAGCCCCCCCCGGGAATCTCCGTGCACCCCGGTGGCGATGATCATCCACCCCGGTTTCGCCCCCGTCCGCCGGATGACGCGATCGGGAGAAACCGCCCCGAAGGCCGTAATCGATACGGAGTTGACGGGGGACCGGCAGAGGTCGCCGCCCACGATGGGAGTCCGAAACCGATCCAGACAGTCCGCCATCCCCCGATAAAATCCCTCCACCCAGGCGACGGGCGTTTCTCCGGTTATCCCCAGGGCGGCGGTAATTCCCAAGGGCGATGCCCCCATCGCGGCTAGATCCGAGAGGTTGGCCGCCACCGCCCGCCACCCCGCCGCCTCCGGGGGGGTCGTGCGATCGCTGAAATGGCACCCCTCCACCAACATATCCGTCGTCACGACCAGGGCGCGATCGGCCGGACAATCGACCACCGCCGCATCGTCCCCCACCACGTCGGGGGGACAATATTTTTTGACGATTTTTAATAAACCTTGTTCGCCAATATCTCGAACGTACATTTGGGGGAAATTTTAGATGGTCGGGGCGCGACGGCTTGCGCCCTAATTTAAGCTCGCTTTTTCCTGTCCCGATGCCTCACCGCCACTTTTTTGTACTGTTCGATCGGGAGGGGTTGACGGGGAGGGGCGATCGCTGATAAACTATTGACATAAAGATTATAATCGGGTGGGTAAAAAAATAAAATTTTTGCAACTATTCCCATTATCTAAAATAATAGCGGAAGTCAAGCAAAAAAGCAACCCCCCCGGCAAAAAAAGGCGAAATTTTTAACATTTCTTTATTTTTTTTGAAATAATTAATTCCCCGTAGCCGGCGTTCGGTCGGTGCCGATAGAATTGGGGGAGATTGTGGTAGAATATCGAATCAATTCGTTATCGTCGATCGCGCCGATGTGAACAAACGACGAACCGGACGACATCGGAGAATTTTCGGGTTGCTGCTGGTGGCGATCGCGTTAATTTTGTGCCTGCTATCCAACCCCGCCACCGGCATTGACGTGGAATCGGTTGTCATTCCCCGAGACTCGGGACAGAACCTTTTCGCCCGCATTTACACCCCCACCGGACAACCGGCGCCCCACGGCGTGATGATATGGTGTCACGGGGTAAATAATAGCAAACAGATGATGGCGCCTTTGGCGGTGGAATTCGCCCGCCACGGAGTCGCCGCGATCGCATTTGATTTCGGGGGTTACGGGGAATCCTACCCGCTGAAAGTGGGGGAAAAATCCATCGAAAATTTGGATAAAAACACCCTCGCCGACGCCCGGACGGTTCTCGATTATATCCGCCGTCAACCGGGACGCTTTGATCGCGATCGCATCGGTATTTTGGGGCATTCTATGGGGGGAACCACCGCCCTGCAATTAGCGACTCAAGTCCGCAATTGCGATCGACGATAGTGTTGGGAATGGCGGGAAATGCCGCCCCCACTTCCCCCGCCAATTTATTCCTCGGCGCGGGAGTCTACGAACAGATCAACCCCCCAAAGACGTGCGGGAAACGCTGCGGAAAGCGACCGATAATCCCGACCCGCCCTGTATTAATAATAATAGTACAACTTGCGGTAATTGGCAAGAGGGAACGGCGCGAAAATTGGTGATTTCCGGAAGCGCCGATCATTTGATTGCCCCCTTCGATCCGCAATTGATGCGATCGCTGATTCGGTGGACTCAGCAAAGTCTCGATCTCCCGGAAATCGAAAAACCGTTTGTCGTCCATCGCTTCATTATCGGTTCATTTCTGATGTTCGGCGGGGGCATTTTCTTCGCCGTTTGCGTCTTCCTCCAACCCTACGAAAAGCCCTTTCCGCCGATGGCGCACCACCTCTGGCGGCGGTGCGTGGCGGGGCTGTTGGGACTGCTGATGACGGCGATTTGGGGGTTGGGAAGGACGGGGCCAGCTCCCGCGATCGGGGCCGGCAATATGCTATTATTTACTGCGGTATTGCTATCGGTGGGAAATTACGCCCTCAGCGACCCCCAGCGCTTCTCCAGGCGGGTGTGGGTGGGGGGTTTGTACGGGTGTGTTATCCTGGCGGCGGTGTTTCTGCCGACGCTGTTATGTGGCGTCAGAGAAATTGCGATCGCGCCCCGATACCTCCTGCAACTGCCTCAATTTCTCCTCCAGTAGCCGATTTTTTGCCTCTATAATTACACCCCAACCCTGAAACTATTTTTATTTCCGTCCCACACCCTAGAATTGCGGGTGAGTTGGCTATTTTTGGTGTGGGTTTGGATCGAGTTAATCGGGCTGGGGACTGTTGGGGTTGGCGTGCAAAATGCGATCGCCTGGGGTGTGAAAAAGTTGCGGCGTCCGTTGGTATTTCGGCGGGTTGAGGGAATTTCTGGCAAACAGGCGGGACTGTTGGGATTATTGCTATTTTTGTTAACAATAGTGTGGTCTTGGCGGGTGGCGGATGGGTTGGTGTCGGTGGTTTTCAATCAGGGTGGATTGGTGGCGCGGATGTTCGGACAGTTTTTGGTTCTCCCGATTGGGTTTATTATTGTTGTGGCGCGTTCCAAATGGTTTCAGAAATTGGAGAAATGGGCGGCGAGGGATATTGTCGGCGCGTTCCCAACCGTCACCGACCGACTTGACCGGTGAAAGATGAGTGGGAACGCACCCAACACTGCCATATAATTGGCTTGAAACCCTCGCATTTAATCGTAATGACCGCCGACGCAAATATGTAAATATATCGGTCATCGAATTTATAAATCAGCCGATCTTTTTGGGAGAGTCGTCGCGACCACAATCCGGAAAGCTGATGTTTGAGCGGTTCTGGCTTGCCCGTGCCTTTGGCGGGATCGCCTCGTAACATTTCCTTGAGAAGCCGACACAAAACGCGATGCTGTTTGGCATCTTTTTGTCTGAGGGCTTCATACACCAACCATGTATCCCCTTCAAACACCAAGGATCTCATCAGTTTCCTCACTTGAAGGTTGGTAGCCCTGGCTATTGCGATGGGTGTCAAAAGAGCGGGCGATCTGTTGCATCAAGTCGGTGTTTTGCAGGACGTAGAGGGTTTCTTGGATTTCTTCCCAATCCTCGACACCGATGACGATGAAGTCGGAACCGCTTTGCCCCGTAACTTTCAGGGGGTCGTGTCGATTGATGACGCGATCGATGCAATCTTGGAGGTTGTCGCGAAATTGCTTGAGGCTGATGCTATCCATCGGAGTTTTACGGGGAATTTCGTTTGACATTTTAACTCAGTATAGCAATGAGCGATCGCGATCGTAAATCCTGGAAAAAGGACTCGCCACCGACGTCCCCAATTCTGGGGGCTTTGAGCGGATCGAATTTTTACCTGTCATTTCACACGGCTATAGATAATTTGTGGAGATATCGATCTATTTTATATCGATCGCGGATAAAATAAGAGGAAAAAGATGTCAGTTGAACCGATGGAAATAATTGTGATTGGCGGCGGGGCGGCGGGTTTTTTTGGTGCGATCGCCTGTCGGGAAACTTACCCCCACACCCATGTTACCCTATTGGAAGCCGGAAAAACTCCCCTGGCGAAAGTCCGCATTTCCGGGGGGGGACGCTGCAATGTGACTCACGCCTGTTTCGATGCGGTTCAGTTTGTCCGCAATTATCCCCGGGGTGGAAAGGCGTTGCGGGGGGCGTTCAGTCGGTTTCAGGCTAAGGATACGGTGGACTGGTTTACCCGCCGGGGGGTGAGGCTAAAAACCGAGGCGGACGGGCGAATGTTCCCGACAACGGACGACTCGGAAACGATTATTAATTGTTTGATGAATGCGGCGAAAACTGCGGGGGTGAATTTGCGAACTCGGGCGGCTGCGGCGGCTGTCAAAAAATTGGATAACGGGTTTGAGGTGTCGCTGCGGACGGGGGAAGTTTTGAGGTGCGATCGCCTTTTATTTGCCACCGGAAGCAGTCCGGCGGGGTATCGCTGGGCGGCGGATTTGGGACATAAAATTATTCCTCCCGTCCCCTCTTTATTTACGTTCAATATTGCCGACAAACCCCTGCGAGAGTTGGCGGGGGTGTCGGTGGAAACGGTGAATTTGCAGCTTCCGGGGGCGAAATTATCCCAAACCGGGCCGTTGTTGATTACCCACTGGGGAATGAGTGGCCCTGCGGTGTTGAAGTTGTCGGCGTGGGGGGCGAGGTTTTTGCAGGAGTGTCGCTATCAAACCCCCTTGATTGTCGATTGGTTGCCGTCGTCGAATATGGAAAAATTGCGGGATCTGTTATCGGAGACGAAAGGGAAATTTCCGAAGCGATCGCTCTTTTCTCACTCCCCGGTAAATTTACCCCGTCGCCTCTGGCAATATCTGATTTTGCGGTTGGAAATTGACGAGAAAAAACGCTGGGCGGAATTGTCGAAAAAGGAGTTAAATCGATTAACGGAAGAATTGAAGCGGGGGCGATATCAAATCAACGGAAAAGGAGTCTTTAAGGAAGAGTTCGTCACCTGCGGCGGCGTGAGTCTGAAAGATGTGGATTTTAAGACGATGGAAAGTCGCCGCTGTCCGGGGTTGTATTTCGCCGGGGAAATCCTCGATATCGACGGGGTGACGGGGGGATTTAACTTTCAAAATGCCTGGACGACGGGATGGCTGGCGGGGAAGGGAATGGGAAATATGTTTGAAAATTAAAAATCCCCCTAAATCCCCCTTGGTAAGGGGGACTTTGACAACTTACGATGATATACTGTTATCGTGGGTTATCATCAATTGTAAAGTTTTCGACTTATCGGCAATGTCATTACAAGAAGAAATCGACAAAACAAGACGAGAAATAAAGACGGACAGTTACTCAATGTCTATCGGCGAGTTGATCAGCCTATATGAGGAAGGCGATCTCGAAATCAACCAAAATTCACTTGCTTTTAAATGGTCAAATCAACGCAAGTCAGCATTTATAGAATCGATCCTCATGGGGATACCAATATCGGCAATTTTGGTCAATCAAAGACATGATGGTATTTGGGAGGTGATTGATGGTTTGCAAAGACTATCAGCAATTTATGAATTTTTGGGCATTCTAAAAATTGAAAATTCCCATCAATACGAATCTTTTACGATGTTGCAAGACACGATATATTTGCCTTCATTGAACGGGAAAAAGTGGAATGATGAGAATGACCCGGAAAATTCTTTGACTCCAACACAGCGTTTGCTTATAAAACGGGCTAAAATAGCTGTTAATATAATTTTGGCGGACAATGAAAAAATGATTTATGAACTATTTCGACGACTCAATTCTTCTTAATTCCCATTTGAAATCGTAATACAGCAATTTAGAAAGTCCCCCTTTTCAAGGGGGATTTAGGGGGATCATCCGGATCTCATTGGATCGAAAACCGCTCTATCCAGATCCATTTTTTTAACCGTATTAAAGGAAATGGTGGGTTACGGCGCGGATGGAAAGTTGTGGGTTTTTCCGAAAAATTACTGCCGCGCCTAACCCACCC